>JAEYTP010000095.1 GCA_023433945.1 Bacillota bacterium
GAATCTTTTTTCCTTTGAATAGCATATTTTAGTGTACTAATAGCTCTTAGTACATAAAAGTAAAGAATGCTTAAGTAATACTTTATCAAATGAGTAGCCTCCCTGCGTTTGGTATACATAATATATACTTATGCAACTAACATAAGGAAGGTTACAGCTTATATAACAACCCTCAGTATAAAAAATCCATCAACAACCGAGAACTGGCAAACGCCTCCAAGGGTTTCCACGATATTTTTAATGGATTGCGTTCCAAATCCATGTCCCTCTCTCTTTGCTTGGGGAAGCTCATTAAAAAACGTTATATCTTCATTACAAGGATTTTTAACCTGAAAGAGCAGCCTACCATTGTTCATTTCCAACAAGACATGGATATTCTTTTGCATATCAGCTAGCATTGAAACAGCATTGATTGCATTTTCAAGTGCATTTGAAAGTATGGATGTGAATTTAACATCATCACACGGCAAAGTTTCAGGAATTGCTACCTTTGCTATTAATTCAATATTTAAATCTAAACTTTTTGATTCATAGAATGAAAGTACAGTGTTTACAATTCTATTACTACAAAAGCGCTTTAGCTTAATATTTGAAACCGTTTGCGTAACCTCTTTGAGGTACTTGTTTGCTTCTTCATATTGTTTATTCTCAAGAAACACAGAAATATTATTTAAGTAATGCCTCATATCATGACGAATAAGAGAAAACTCATACTCGTTTTTTAACATTTGCTCAATTTCCTTTATTGACTGTTGTGAATGAATCTCTAATAAGCGTCTCATTTTCTCTTCTTCTATCTTTTTCTCATACTCCTTGAAATAAGCAAGACAGAAAATCAGATAGGAAATGCACACTATAAAGGGCAAAAACTCTGAAACTATAATAATATTATTATAGAGTAAGTCTGTATACACCGTAACACTATAGTCATATACATAATATACAATAGGCATTATGGATACAATCAATATAGTCCTTGAGTCTTTTTTTAGTATGCCTGACAAAGGCTTCGAAAAATATATAATAATTAATAGCCCTGAAACAATTGCTGTTATCGATCTCAGAAAAAAAGCCTCATTCATTGTCATTCCAAGCTCATTACCAAGAAGGTATATCCACTCGCTTATTTTACAACAGAGGTATGCGCTGATAATTGCCATACAGCTTGGAATAACTCTGCATCTGAATACTGTTATGTATAAGATTAGCGATGTAAAATGGGTAATAACAGGATATAAAATCCCAACTGTAATCAAGTCAAATCTTAAATAAAATAAGAATTGAATCAAAAAAGTTATGATTGTATATGTAATCAAAATACTTATATTCTTTTTATTCAATTTTATATCTAGGAAGGATGCCGACACGAAAACACCAAATCCCAGAATAATAAAAGACCATGAGTAAAGGTAAACTGAAGAATCAATCAAGGTAACCTTCTCCTTCTTCATTCTGAAAATAGAAAGCAATAAATTCCTTTTTGAAATACTTTTGCACTTTTCTCGCAATTGGCACAACTTTTCCTGTTTTTGTAATAACCTCATTTAGTGCAAGAGAATCTAAGTTGGATATATTTACAATAAAGCTTCTATGGCATTTAAAAAAACCTGCTTTATCACTTAGTAACTGTTCAAAATAATATAAAGGGTCTAGTGATTTTATTGCATTGCCCGATATCAAATAAATCTTTGTGCATTTATGTGATGCTTCTATATACTCGATTTCATTAATATATACTTTTTTATATCCATCAATAGTATGTATAACTATACTGCTTTGTACCTTTTGTAGTTCTTGCGTTACTTTAAAAAGCACCTTGGAAATCTGCTCATAATCTACAGGTTTTAGTAGGTAATTGCTTGCTTCCACGTTGTATGAGTCAACTGCAAATTCTGAAGTTGAGGTAAGAAATACTATTTTTGCCCTTTCATCGAAGTCCCTTATTTCCTTTGCTGCGTCAATGCCATTTAAAAGTGGCATAACTATGTCTAAAAATATAACATCAATTGGCTCACACCTGTTTTCTGCTATTAAATCATCACCATTATCAAATGTTACTATTTCCGTCTCTATACCCGATAACACAATCCATTTTTCTATTAAAGCTTTTGCCTGATCAATACATGCTCTATCATCGTCACAAACTGCAATTCGCATCACAGCTGCCCCCCCAAAAAATGATTAATAACATAGATGTTACCATAATAATTGCCGTTGTTCAACAACTTATGTCCATTCACTCCCTAAAAACGACATTTCAGTAAATCATACTTAAAAATCATATGTAAAATTAACTTTAATTTAAAAGTGGCTCAGTCAAATTTGAATGAGCCATTTTTTATATTTATTAGTCTTTTATATTCTATGCTTCCTTTTCATCTATTAATCCTAATTTTCGCATAACTTGAACAAATCTAGTAATATCAATAGGCTTTGCAGCATAGGCGTCACATCCGATACTAAAAGCATTTTGTACAAGCTGTGTCTCGGCAAGTGCTGTGGTCATGATTACCTTTGCCCGGTTCTCAGGAGCAATGCCCTTTTGGATTTCTAAATCTCTTATGTTCTTTAATACCTTAACTCCATCTACCTTTGGCATCATAATATCTAGACATATGAGATCATAAGGTTTTTTATCATTGATAGACATTATAAAAGCATCTAAGGTTTCCAATCCATCTACAACCATATCACATTCCCCATATTTAGAAAGGAACTTAGACAAAAATTTTCTACTAGTTAAATCATCCTCTGCTATTAGAATTCTCATTTTATTCTTCTCCTCTTCAAACTTATTATTCTTTTCATATATTGTAGTATACTTTAAATAACCTCTAATCACATTCTGAATTATCACGCCAATCTTGATGTTCTGCTATCCTATCAATAGTATAAAATAACTCACTCATTTGAATTGGTTTTGCTATATATCCGTCAAACCCTAAAGCCAAAAACCTTTCCCTATCTCCTTGCAAAGCATACGCTGTCAAAGCTATCACAGGGGTATGGTTTGAAGCATCTTGTTTTTCCTTTAGTCGGCTAATTGTTTCTACCCCATTCATCTTTGGCATCTGGATATCCATCAAAATAACATCATATTTATTTTGCTCAAATAAATCTAATGCTTCTAGTCCGTTATTTGCAGTATATATAACATGGCCTTTTTCCATTAGCATTTTAGAGATAACTCTTTGATTTACAAAATCATCCTCCACCAAAAGAATTTTGAGTTGCTTGATTGGTTTTGTAATTTTGGGTATATAATTTGAATCCTTTTCCTTATCAACACCCAACTTAAGCTTCAAGTAAAAGGAAAAAGTGCTCCCTTTCCCTTTTTCACTTTCAACCTCAATTTTACCTCCCATAAGTTCAATGAGATTCCTTGATATTGCAAGTCCTAGTCCAGTTCCACCATATTCTTTTGTGAAGGAATTCTCTATCTGACTAAAACTTTGGAACAGTCTATTAATATCCTCCGGAGAAATGCCTATACCAGTATCTGAAACTATAAACTTTAGTTCTACTTCATCATTTGTTTCAGACAATTTTATAACGGAGATATCAATATCCCCTTTTTCTGTAAATTTAATTGCGTTACTAATTAGATTATTCAATATCTGGCTTAGCCTGTTAGGATCACCTACTAATAGCGGTGGTATTGATGAAGCAAATGTATAGTGCAACTCAAGACCCTTATGATTTATAGAAGAGGAATGGGTTTTTACTATTTCTACCAATAAACTTTTAAGGTTAAAATTAATATTTTCTATTGTTACCTTACCAGCCTCTAGCTTCGACAAATCTAAAATATCGTTAATAATATTTAATAGTGAATTAGCACATGTCTTGGCAGTAAGTAGGTTATCTTTCTGTTCTGTAGATAGTTCTGTCAACATTGTAAGGTCAACCATACCAATAATTCCATTGATTGGAGTACGGATTTCATGGCTCATATTAGCTAAAAACTCACTTTTCGCCTTATTTGCGGTTTCTGCTAAATCCCTTGCTTTTATAAGCTTTTTTTCGGTATCTTTAATGTGAGTAATATCAGTAATTATTACTACTATGTCATTTTCCTTTGGACTATAGATCGCAATATCAAGCCACTTGTCATATTGTTTAGAATAAAAGTCATCAAGTTGAACACTCTTGCCTTTTACCAGTTTATCCAAAAACTTATTTATGTACTCCATGTGCATATCAATGCTGTCAGGAAATAAATCGGAATGATTCTTACCTATTATTCGCTTTTTTGATAGTCCAAAAAGCTTTGGATAGGCTTCATTTACTTCAATATACTTCAGATCAGCAGGTTTATTTTTATCATCATATATCAATTTGTAATAAGCATATCCTGTTTTCATATTCATAAAAAGTGAGCGATATTTAAGTTGATTATCCAATACGGTCTTTTCTATCTTCTTGCGTTCAGTAATATCTCTCACAACACTGAAAATTATTCGCTGCTTTCCAAATAAAGTCCCTTGAGAACTTACTTCCACTTCAATTGTACTACCATCCTTTCTACGATGTGTTGCTTCGAAAAATATACCGTTTTGATTAGCCTGATTTAATTGATACTTTGTATATCCCCAATTGTCCCTGATGCTTTTGATGTTCATTGAACATAATTCTTCGTTGGTATAGCCATATGCCTCAATGGCGGCTTGATTTGCTTCTATGATATTTCCATCCAAATCAAGAAATAGTATAATATCCCGCGCACTATTTATGGTTTTACGATACCGTCTGAGGTCATCTTCAACATCCTTTAGTTCACTTATGTCATAAATTGACCCTATGTAGCCAGCGTAGTTTCCGTCCAAATCATTATATGGAGCTCCTACCGCAAGACACCACCGATATTCACCATCATATCTGCGTAATCGATACTCGAACTGATAACTCCCCCTTGTTTTCATAGCATGTGCTCTCGCATTTATACACTTATCCAAATCTTCGGGGTGAATAGCATTCGCCCAGCAGGCGCCAACTGCTTCTTCCGGTGTATACCCCGTAAAGTTGTACCATACTTTATTAAAATAATTGTACCTCAAGTTGGTATCGGTCTTCCAAACCATAGAGGGTATCTGGTCAAGTATATTGATACTATAATCCCGAGAATTAATCTCTTTATATTTACTTTCAGTAAACATGGCTTTTAGATTGTTTCTTTCGTTAATATGCACTTGTTCCAGCGTTACTAGCCTTGTAATATCACGAAGGATTATAACAACACCCATCATAGTGCCGTGCGTATTTTTTACAGAGGAACAAGTAGCGGAAACATACTTTATAGATCCATTGTCTGTAATAATAGCAGAATTATGCTCAAGATTAGTTATAGTATCGTTAACACGGGAAATTACTATTGGACTCTTTATAACCCCTTTTGTATCAACATTTACAAACTTTATAACTGTATCAAAATATTCTCCGATTACCTCATCTGCTTTTAATTCAATAATCGCTTCTGATGGAGCATTTAAATAAACAATTTTGCCATTAAAGTCTGTTATGATTACTCCCTCGCCAATGCATGCCAAGGCTGCAGTTATGAACTCTAGATTCTCTTCAACCATAAATTTCTTTGGCATCTCTAATCGCCCCTTTATATTCTGATAGGCTGTTTCATTATTTTAACTGTTCCTGTCGCAACATCCATTGCTAGAGTTCTGCTGACATTACCACCTGTTTCATCAATATTATATAATAGATTCATATTCATTAATATCTTTTTAACCATAGCTATATTCTTTTTACCAATTTGAAATACATCCCCATTAATGGAGTTTGATCCGCCATATAGATCAATTTTCAGATCCTTTTTGGAACATCCGTACTCTGAACACATCTTATTAATAAATAACGGCAGTCCGCTAGTAGCATAATAACCCGGGCGTGCATTGATATCAATATCATACGGTGGAGATGGAAGAGCAATATGTATCATACCTGCAACTTTACTAGGAGAGCAATAAGCAGTTACTGCGACGCACGATGCAAGCGCAAATGTCTTGATAATATCTTCCCTATTGTTTGAAATAATAAATTCTCCTATACCTACAAATCTATCCATCGTTCCACCCTATTTAATCATAGAACATATCATTTTTGCAATATTGTTTAGTGAAGTTTGCTTCTCAACCGCACCAATATTATGTGCTACTTTAGGCATGCCATAGACTATAGCTGTTTTCTCGTCCTGTCCTATAGTTCTTGCACCCTTGCGTCTCATAGAAAGCAAACCCTTTGCCCCATCATACCCCATTCCGGTGAGTATCACTCCAATGGCCTTGTCTCCAGCTTCTTTTGCAACTGACTCAAAAAGGATGTCAACAGAGGGACAATGTCCATTTACCTTATCACCTTCAAAGCATTCAACACTATATTTTAGGCCTCTTCTTATTATTTTCATATGTTTACTACCCGGAGCTACCAGCGCAGTGCCTGTTTCAATATAATCGCCTGACTGAGCCTCTTTTACTGTAAAAACAGTTGAATTATTCAATCTTTCAGCAAACAGCCGCGAGAAGTCTGGTGGTATATGCTGTACAATTACAATTCCAGGTATGGTTTGAGGCAGTTCTTTTAAAATCCTAGAGATTGCTTCTGTACCTCCAGTTGAAGCTCCAATAGCAATGACCTGACTACAATCCGTTTTCAATGGATTATAGATGGTATTACCTTGAATTTCTGTATTGACAGATGGTATCTTGCACACAGAAGCAATTTTTATCTTTAGTATCAGTTCATTTATGAAATTTTCTACGCTTATTACCGACCTAACATCAGGTTTGCTAACAAAATCAACAGCTCCTGCATTCATCGCATCAAAAACTGCTCCGCTAACTGTACTAACAACAATAGTAGGCAATGGGTATTGTGGCATAAGTCTTCTAATAAATTCAATTCCATTCATTTTAGGCATTTCCACATCACAAGTCATGACATCTGGTTCATATTGTATAATTTTATCCCTCGCATCAAAGGGGTCATTCGCTGTAGAGACAACTTGAATACTTAAATCAGATGAGAGTCCTTTCCTTAATACTTCTCTGAAGACAATACTATCATCAACTATTAATACCTTTATTTTTCTTCTCATCTCCACACTTTCACCTCACAGCGATGTACAAAAGATCCTTTTCTAGTAGCAATACTGTACTTTTATTATTCCTTCCTATAAACAGATGGCATAATATACTTAAACCCTATTTTATCACGATTGATTGACTCAGAGTGGCCAATGAATAAGTATCCACCTATTTCTAATGAATCATAAAACTTATTTATCAATTCATTTTTTGTATCTAAATCAAAATAAATCATTACATTCCTACAAAAGATTACATGAAATTTTCGTTTAAATGGAAATGTTTTTTCCATTAAATTGAATTTCCTAAATATTACTTCATTCCTTATTTTATCTGATAGTATGTAGTTTTCACTATCTTTTCTTATAAAATTATTTATTCTCCAATGAGGAGGTATATTCGCTATCTCCTCATTACTGTACACACCTTTTATTGCTACCTCAAGAACTTTGCTGGATATGTCTGTGGCGAGAATTTTTGTATCCCACCACAGCTTTTGTTGACCAAAAAACTCATCAACAATCATTGACAAGGTATATGGTTCCTCTCCAGTAGAACAGCCTGCACTCCATATTCTTATGTCCTTATCCTTCACAACATCAGCTAGATACGGTAATACCTTATCTCTAAAATAATAGAAATGGTCAACCTCCCTCATAAAAAAGGTATGATTTGTAGTAATTTTGTCTATTAGTGTTGTAATGGCTTCACCAGTTTTATCAGAAATAACATACTGATAATATTCGGAAAAATCTTTAAAGCCTTTTTGCATTAGCACATTTTGCAACCTTCCGATTACTAACATCTGTTTTTCTTCTTTTAAGCTAATACCATAATGGGAGTGAATATATTCTGTTAAAAGGCCGTACTCCTTCTTAGTAATTGATATCATATTTTTTAATACTTTCCGAACTCTTTATCACTCAAAGAAATCTCATGCCTTGAAGCAACAGGCTTATCCTTTGCTTCTGCTGTATAGCTTATATTTTGACTCTTCCTTTTAGACATATTCTCCAGCATATTTAAGACTTCTGGACTAATATCATCATAATTGTGATTAGTTATCACATTTTTCTTTAATCTAAATTTACCAACCATCTGTTTTAAAAGGTCAGCTTGACTTGAAAGTTCTTCACTTGCTGCCGCACTTTCTTCAGAAGTTGCTGAATTGGTCTGTACTACATCAGAAACCTGCATAATTCCCTGATTGATCTGTCCTATACCCGTAGCCTGTTCATTATTAGCAGTTGCAATATCATTCACAAGGTTAGCTACCTTCTCAATACCATTTACAATATCACTCAGAGATTCAGCAGTGCCTTTTGCAATTTTTGCTCCACCTTCTGCCTTCTTAATGGAGCCTTCAATCATTTCAGTAGTTTCTTTTGCAGCACTTGCTGAACGGGCTGCTAAAGTTCTTACTTCTTCTGCAACAACAGCAAAGCCTTTTCCATGCTGTCCAGCCCTTGCGGCTTCTACAGCTGCATTAAGTGCAAGAATGTTAGTTTGGAAAGCAATATCGTCAATGACTTTAATAATCTTTGAAATATTATTGGAAGAATCGTTAATCTCCTCCATGGCCTTCAGCATTTCCTTCATTTGGGCATCACCGTGTACAGCATTTGATTTTACAGCTATCGCCAACTCATTTGCCTTATTGGCATTGCCAGCATTTAATCTTGTTTGTGCTGATATTTCTTCTAATGAAGCGGTCAGTTCCTCAATTGAGCTCGCCTGTTCGGTGGCTCCCTGTGAAAGTGCTATACTAGAATCAGATACTTGTCTTGCTCCAGCTGATACCTGTTCCGACGCAGAATTAATATTTGACATAACATCATTAATGTTCTCTGCCATTTTATTGAATGCTTTCCCCAAAACTCCAACCTCATCTTTTGAGTCGATGTTTATTGTAACATCCAGATTACCATCTGCAATCTTATCAGCAACTATAACTAGTTGGTTAAGCTGCCTGCTAATCATATTAGCTACTAGTAATCCAAGAACTATTGCTAATATTATACCAATAACAATAACCGAAACCATAATTATCGTTTGCTGGCTAAAGTTGTCAGCATTTTCCTGAACTGCATTTGAAGCAAGCATTTCATTATAATCAATAAGCTTCTCCAATTCCTCATCTAATTTTAGTCTAGCTTCTGTCACCTTATCAAGCGTAGCTAAGGATTCATCATATCGCTTATTCTTTATTAAATCTAAATTATCATTGAGGATAGTTCGATATGTAGTGAGGCTATCAATTACAGCTGTATATAGAGTTCTATTTTCCTTATCATCTTGAATAGTTTTTTCATAATTAGCCAATAATTCATCGTTATGCTCAGCCGTTTGATTTATGGTATCTAATCTTGTTTGAAACATAGTCGGATCCTGTTCATAAACTGCTAAAATTTGATTAGCACGCACCTCCTCCAATGCAATCTCAACATCTTTTAGATCTTGCGCTGGCAAGAAGTTATTATTATAAATACTCTCACTTCTATGATTTATACTGTTCATGCTAGTAACACCAAAAACACCCACTATACCCGTTAATATTGCGAGAACTATAAAGCAGCATAGAAGCTTTGCTCTAATTTTCATATTGAAAAACCACTTCATCTTGTTGTACCTCCCTGTTAAATAAATATTTTTATAATGCTCCACTCAAATCTTCTAGTTCCACGTCTGTAAGAAGCTTTTCACAATCAAGTAATAGCTTTACATCGTTTCCAACCTTACCAATGTTTTTTATGTATCTGTTGTTATAGTTTTTGTTCATCTGCGGTGGTTCAACAATATCCTGTTCTGGAATTGTAAGCACCTCTGAAACACTGTCAACAACAAGTCCTATTGATATATCCCTAATGTCAACAACTATCACACAAGTTCTATCATTATATTCTTTTGCATCCTTTTTGAAACGAAGCCTAATATCCATAACAGGGATTATCTTACCCCTCAGATTAATAATCCCCTTTACATACTTAGGCAGTTCAGGTATCTCTGTGATGTCTTGGATTCCTATGATCTCAGTTACATACTTAATGTCAATCCCGTAGCTTTCCTTGTCTAATGAGAAGGTTAAAAACCTACCCTTTTGGGTATCTTCTTCTAACTCAATAGTTTTTTCAATAATGTCTGCCATAATTCATCCCCCTTTCTTGTTTATATGTTATTTAAATTTGATAAGTCAATCCTACTGATTAATCAATCCCGCAACATCTATAATCAAGCTAATGCTTCCATCCCCCAACAGGGTACATCCAGCAAGTCCCTTAACTTTTTTAAACATTTGAATATAGAGTGGTAAAGCCTTTACAACTACCTGCTGTTGTCCTAATAATTCGTCTGCAAATATGCAAATGTTATTATTATTTTGCTCGACCATTATGATAATACCATCAACAAAATTAGTTACCTTGGTTTTTATTTTATATTGCTCATGTAACCTTAATATAGGATAACAGCTACCTCTTACCATAATCATTTCATTACCATCTGGATCAGTAATAATATCCTCATCCCTAGGTCTGAAGGATTCTTTTATAGCTATGGTTGGTATAGTATAGCAGGTGTTTCCAACCTTGATATTCATTCCATCGATAATTGCCAAAGTCAAAGGAATTTTTAGTGTAATTGTTGTGCCTTTGTCAGCAATACTATCTACAGCTATTGATCCTCCAACCATTTCAATGTTCTTAGTCACTACATCCATTCCAACCCCTCGGCCAGAGAATTCAGAGATGCTATCCTTAGTAGAAAATCCAGGTAGTAATATAAGATTGTAGATTTCTCTATCTGTCATTTCATCTTCATTCTTATATAACAAACCTTTCTCTTTTGCCTTACGAAGTATTTGAGATTTATCCAATCCTCTACCGTTGTCTTTTACTATAACTAGTACATCACTACCGGCATTCTTGGCCTCTAAAGTTAAGGTAGCAACGCATGATTTACCCTTTTGTACTCTATCCTCAGAGCACTCAATTCCGTGGTCAAGAGCATTACGTACTAGATGCATTAAAGGATCAGAGATATGCTCAATAATATTTTTATCAACTTCTGTCTCTTCACCAATGATTTCTAGTTCCACTTCCTTTCCTAGCTTCTTGCACATGTCTCGAACAACTCGATGCATTTTGAGAAAGGTAGCAGATAGAGAGACCATACGGATTGACATAACCATGTCCTGAATCTCACTAGTAATCTTATTCAACTGCCTCGCAGCTTTTTGAAAGTTATCAAGCTCTAGTTCTTGCAAATCAGGGTTCTGTATAACCATTGCTTCAGCGATAACCATCTCTCCAACTAGGTCCATCAATTTGTCCAATTTCGATACGCTTACGCTAATGATACTGTGTGTGGATGCAGTCGCACAATTATTTTTATCAGCAGACTCGTCATCCATTTGACGTACATTAAGTTGGGGTACCTTGATGCTGTTTTCTTTTGTTGTTATCTTATTTTCGTTTGTTGTTATCTGATTTACCTTTTTAAACTGTTCAAAATCGTCCTCATTTTCTAATTGAATTAATTCTAAACTCTTTAGAAAAATGGTTTGCATTAAAAACTCATGCATTTTTTCAAAGGAATAATCAGATTTAATATAAATATGAAATCCTTCCTTACGTATCACTTGAACGCTTTCATCATTATCAATAATATCTTCTGGAACGAAAAAAAACTCCTTTGTGATCTCTTTAAGGTTACGTATAATTGTATAAGCACGAATATTTTCCATTTCACAGCCTTCATCGAAATATATAACAGCTTTATATCTGTGATTGTATATGGCATTACCCGACTTATCCTGCATTATGTAATATTTCTGGTTATTCTGTTGTACTGTATCTTTGTCCTGAAATGTATGGCTATTATTATCCTTCTTTAGAGTACATAAAAAATTCTTTAATGAAGTGGTTATCATTGATGAATTCTCATCCGTAGGGTCACCGTTTTTTATCTTCTCAATTTCTACTTTTATAAAATCAATTCCCTCAAGGACAAGATCAGAGAGTTGAGTACAATCAATATTTTGTGGTTTGTCCTCGCGAAGGTAGTAGAATATATCTTCCATGGAATGAGAGATGGTAGATATATTATTAAACATCATCATTGCAGAGGACCCTTTAACGGTATGCATAATTCGGAAAATATCATTGATAGCAGTTGGTGTAAAGCAACTACCTTTTTCACTTGACAAAATGATTTGTTCTAATTGCTCAATCAACTGTCCGGTTTCAAAAAGAAACATATCTAGCATGGGTTCATTTGTATATTGTTCTGACATTTTCATCACTTCCTCATATTTGTATGAACATAGCATTTCTTTGTTTCTACCTGAACTAAAGCTGTTGTTGTATAAGTTTGTTGTATAAGTTGAATTGTTACAAGAGGTTCGATACTTGTTAAAATAGTATCTGGACTAAGACGTGTATAAATGAGAAGTTTATAGCTCTAGTATTTTATTGAGTGTTTTAACTATATGTTCTTCTTTAAAAGGCTTAACTATAAAGGATTTTGCACCATTCATGATAGCCTCCCTTACCATTGCTTCTTGCCCCATTGCGGATACCATAACAACCTTTGCAGTAGCATCGTAATCAATAATTGCTTTCAAAGCCTCAAGTCCTGTCATTTCTGGCATTGTAATGTCCATAGTGACAATATCTGGCCTTTGCTCTTTATACTTCTTTAATGCTTCACTTCCATTTCGGGCTTCTACTATATCTTGGTACCCGTTTTTTACAAGGAAATTTTTAATAGCTAACCTCATAAAGTCTGCATCATCAACTATAAGTACCTTAGTCATATTTACCTCCTCATCTTTCTTTAGGAAAATTGATAAAATATAGACAAATTAAGGGAGCTATTCTCCCTCAGATAATTTGTAAATATAGAACATGGGTCTTGAATGAGAACTAAATCAAAAGGCACCCAATAACATATCAAGTGTTGAGAGCGTTCTTTGTTTTAAAGAGAATTTTCTATCCTCAAGTCTCCATTTAAGACATATCTCACGGCAAAATCCAGATATAATTACTGATAAATTCTCACTGTCTATTTCGGGACATATTTCACCGCTTAACTGAGCCTCCATTATTAATTGCTTAAAAATTGCGATACGCCTTTTATATATTTCATTCACCTTATCTGACAAATCCGTCTCATATCGTAATACATCCATTAACTGCATAATGGATGTAATAGCCGGGTAGTTTTCATAATACTCTACAGTTGCCCCTATAAAATAATAAATTGCTTCCTTTGGTGTATGCTTTTTAAGTCTCGTTGAACAAAAAATATCACCATCGAATTGTGAAAAATAGTCTAATACTGCTAACAGCAATTCATTTTTACTTTTATAGTGCCTAAAAAGAGTAGCCTCTGAAACTCCCTGCCTTTTAGCAATCTCTCGCGTAGATAAACCTTGAATACCAATTTCATCAATTATTTCAATCGCTGTTATCAAAAGTCTATCTCTTCTATGTAACAAATAGTCTCGCATAATTTTCTCCTACCGTAGTGACCACTTACATACATTGTAGATGTTAATTTTTTCTTTGTCAACCTGTATTTTTTGAAAAATGTAAAATTTTAGTTGTATTTGACATCTATAATACATAATTGTTATTTTATGGCATATATGCAATTCAAAGTTTAGTATAATAAAACTCACCATTTACATGATGAGTTTTTTATGTATTAGTTTTATTTTTTATACCTTTCTGACATTTGTTCAAGGGTGACACACTCAACCTTGTTAGCATATCCCACCGAACCAAAATTAACAATTAGAGTTCCTACAGCTTCTTTTACGCCATTTTCAATACATTCAACAATCTTTGCAACATACTCATCTGGAATATGTCCAGTTGTTACTGTTTCCATAATTGGGGTTAAGAATACTCTTGGGTCAAATTGGTTGTTCTTTTCTAAGAGAAGTTGATATATTGGTCCTATTGAGCTATTCTTTTTAAGTTCAGGTTTATTTCTATACAGCTCCCATAGATTTCTGGTAACAGCAAGACGAATATCTGTATCTACGTTTATTTTACCAATTCCGCAAGGTATTGCAGATTTTAGTTCACCAATAGGTATACCATATGCGTTTTGAATATTACCGCCAAGCTCATTTATTTCATCTACTATGTATTGAGGTACAGTAGAGGATCCATGTGATACCAATACACCAAATATTCCTTCATGTTTCAAGTTTTCAGTACATGCAATCGCAATTTCCTTTCTTAGCTTTACATTTTTACCCTTGCTTGCACCATGCATAGTCCCATAAGAAATTGCTAGGCAGTCTACCCCAGTACTTCTAAAGAATTCAACAACCTTCATTGGGTTTGTATAGGTTGAAGATTCAGCAAAAACTTCATCCTCAACACCCGCTAGCACTCCCAATTCCCCCTCAACAGAAACTCCTCTTTCATGAGCATATTTTACAACTTCACGAGTTAGCTCTACATTGTCTTCAAATTTAAGATGTGAGCCATCAATCATAACTGATGTATAACCATTATCGATTGCAGCCTTAACAGAATTAAAATCCTTACCATGGTCAAGGTGAAGAACAACTGGAATATCGGACTCTGCAGCAAAGGCTTTAACAGCATCTGCAATTCGTTTAGCGCCTCTGATTTTGTCATCAAGAGTTGACTTCGTAAAGTCAGTACAGCCTCCCATGAAGCCATTTGCAAGGTCTGCGCCCTGCAATATTGCTGCTGATCTGTATGTCTTATGAATATCTATTACTGCCTTAGCCTGGGCTACTGCATTTACGTTAAATGCACCTTGTGCAAATTTATATTTATCTACTGTTTCAAGTAACGGTCTTAATGGAATAAGCGGCATTTATTTTTTCCTCCAGTTCTAGTATAGCTGCAGTGCAGCGGTTGAGTTTACTGTTTTTTTAGAATGGCTGTTGCGCAGCGGTTGAATTTACTGTTATTTTTGCATCAGGATGATTTTGGACTAAAGTAACAGGAAAATGAGCTGATACCTCACCATATGCTGCCTGCCTTACTACAGCCCTGTGCCAATCTCTAAAGCAATATAATCTTATCTTTTTGGCAGATAAAATTTCTTTTATACCGATGGTTACGCAATATTTCGGCATAGCATCAATAGCTCCGCATAAATCACCTACTGAATTTATTGTTCTTGTCTCCTTAGCTATTTCTAGTACTCTTGTGCGACGAGTTGCATATTCTTCGGTGCTTACATCTTCTGGTTCATTGAAGGCAACATGCCCATTAATGCCAATTCCCCCAAAACATATATCTACACCTCCAAGCTTTTCAATAAGCTCTGGAATATAGTTCAAGTTATTGGGATCTGGAAAAATCCTTTGTTCTTTTGGCATAACCAGCTCATCTTTTATTTTGCTGTAAACTTCACGGTTCATAAAACCTCGGAAGCTTAGCTTGTCTTCAGTGTCTATCCACTGCTTTTCATCAGTCAAATATTCATCCATATTTATAAACCAAACATTTTTTAGGCTTATATTATCTCGGTTTACCAGACGTACAAAAATAGGATACTGCCCCACAGGACCTACTGGACAAATAAAAACTGTCTTTTTGCCAGCATTATTATTTTCTGTAATGGCACTAATCATTTCCATTGCCATCTCATAAAACACTTCACCAGAATCACCAAGCTTCAGTATAGGTATTTTTGCACCAACGCCTAGTTCTTGAGCGTTCTTTCTAAAATAATCATACATTCTAACTTCCTCCAATCACATAAAGCTAGTATTCAAATTCAAAACTTATATGTTATAAGTTCATATGTTGCAAACTGTATTAGAAAGCCTTTCTCCCACCTACAAAGGTTCCAACTACATCATATTCGCTGTTCAAAATAACCAAATCCGCATCTTTTCCTTCTTCAATAGTACCCTTTTTGTCTATAACATCTAAAAGCCTGGCAGGATTTTCTGACATAATCTTTGAGATCTCCGAAAGAGGTCTTTTGGTAAATTCAATTAGGTTTTTAAGCATTTTACTTGTTGTAAGTATGCTTCCTGCTCTTGCTGAAAGGTCTGCAAGGCGTGCATCCCCATCTATTACAACTATATCATTAACCCCTAGCTTATAATTGCCATCTCCAAGCCCTGTTGCCATTATGCTGTCCGTTACCCCTATCACGCGTTCAAGTCCCTTTGCTTTAATTAGGATACGTACTACCGCAGGATGAAGGTGTAATCCGTCACAAATTGCTTCACAATATATGTCGCTTTCAAGTACTGCACCACTTATTGCAGGGGAATGCTGATGAAGCAGCTTCATTGCGTTAAAAGTATGAGTTGCGTGCTTGGCACCATTTTCTATACACTTCATAGTTGTCTCATAGTCTGCTCCACTATGCCCTAAAGAAATTACCACCCCAGTACTACTTATCTCCTTTATAAATTCAGACACTCCCTCTACTTCTGGGGAAACTGTCATTAACAGTATAGCTCCCTCTGCTACCTGCTGATAAGCTTGGAAATCATCTACAGAAGGCTTTTGTAAAAGATGCTCTGGCATTGCTCCCTTGTATTCCTTGCATAGGTAGGGTCCTTCAAGATGTATTCCTAGTATTTGGCTGCCTTCATTGCTTGTCTTCTTTGAAACAATAATATTCTTGATACATTTACAAAGCTTTTCTTTAGTATCGGTGAGAAGAGTTGGTAAAAAGCTTGTGGTTCCACACCTTGCAAAAAACTTTCGAAGGTTTTTAATATCTTCAACTTCCGCATTGTTTAAATCTACTCCTAGACCACCGTGAGTGTGAATATCAATAAATCCTGGAAGCACAGTTTGGCCCTTTACATCAAAAACCTCTACTTCCTTGTCTATCACAATTTCTTGAGATATTTCCTTAATTTTTCCATCCTCCAAGAGGATATCTACCATTTTTAGTTGTCCCCCCACTAAGGCATTACCATTTTTAAGCAATACACTCTGTGACATTTTGATACCCCTTTCTACAACTAACCGATCTCAATAGTTTGAGTACAGCAAAATACGTCATTGGGATTAATTCTCTGTATTCCAAGCTTATTAGTGAGTTCACCATCAGTATTGCATAAATCAGGAAGTCCATACCAGGGTTCAATGCAAACAAACTTGATTTCACCAGGTGGCGACCAAAAAACCACATATGGGAAATCCTTGAAAAACACTTTTACATATCTGCCTGTTCCCTTTTCCACTATGCTTACATAATCTGATTTTAGTCCTGAAAATACAAAGCTTCCATTTTCAAATAATCCTTTAGACAAATGAATTGTATCTTTATTTTTAAATGCTATTCTTTTTTCTCCACTTAAAAGGCCCTCTTCATTACACACAAGTTCCACAGGTGTTTCTTTTTCCTCAAATACCAGACTATAGTTTTCAATAGGAGTAGTATTATCAAACGGACACATAAAACCAGTATGGTAGCCTATATTGAAGAGCATCTCATAATCATTACAGTTTTCAACCTTGAATGAACAGTGTAGCCTGTTATTTTGTAATTTGTATTCTGTATATAGCCTAAATTCAAATGGGTAACGCGCATAGGTTTGCTCATTGCTGTTAAATACAAACACTATAGAATCCGAGGTTTTATTCGATATCTCATGTTCAATATCCCTTGCAAAACCATGAAAAGCTCCTTTGTATAATCTACCATCAACCTTAAATTTATCTTCTTTTAGCCGACCACAATAAGGAAAAAGTATAGGGGAGCGCCTTGGCCAAACAGTCTTGTCACCCTGCCACAAGTGCTCTATCTCACCTTTTTTGTTTATGATAGACCAGAGCTCAGCACCCATGCTGTTGATTTTTACATTTAGGAACTCGTTTTCTATTTTATATATCAGTTCTACCACCCCAACTATTCACCTTACTTATTTAACTCACATTCTAAATATGAATTATTAGCCCATCAATGTTTAACACCTAATGTCGCTGATAGCTATAAGATAAATAAATAATACAATGTTGCTTTTTATTTATATAAACTGTCGTATGAGCAAATAAACAAGTAAGATATTGAAAATTATAGTTATACCCTTCTCGCTTACCTTACTGTTAAGAAAAGTTCCAACCTTTGAACCAATTATTGCACCCGGTATCATAAATAATGCCAGGGAAAGATCGTTATTGCCTGTTGCAACATTTGACAACACACTTATAAGCGCAGTCACAAGAGTAACGTAGGTTGAAGTTGCAGAGGCAACTTTTTGTGCGAGGGCAAAGAACACTAACAGTACAGGAATGGTAATTGGGCCTCCGCCTATTCCAAAAAGTCCTGATAATATACCTATAAACAAACCAAATATAACCTTGTATACTTTCCCCAAGTTCATACTAGGAAGCTTATTCTTTACCATCATCAACACCAACAGTAAAATAATTAAAAGGCTGAATAAAATCTTAAACATTTCAGGTGATACTATGCTGTTAAAGTACACTCCGATATATGAACCTGGAATACTTCCTATAATGATTACAAGTGCTGTTTTGATATCCCCTTGCTTTCTCTTCATATAAGTATAGGATGATAAGGCAGCCATAATAAAAACTGTTAACGAAGAACTTACAGAAGCTAATTCCTTTGAGATTCCCACTGAAATTAGCGTAGGTACAATAATTACTCCGCCACCAATTCCAAGCATACTGCCTATTGAGCTTGCTATTAATGAAATAATAAAATATAACAATTTATCCTCCTACATATAAAGAAAAAATCAACAGCTTAATCTCTTCTTTATTCCTTTTATTTCTTCTATGAGCTGTTCCCTGCTTGGAGAAAAACCATTCATTACATAAAATCTTGTTGTAGCATTTGCAACAGCCAATCTTTCATTTATATTAAGTTTCCCCAGACAAGTAGCTATATAACCTCCGTTAAAGGTATCCCCTGCCCCTGTAGTAATAACAGGATTCTCGCAATAATCTTGAATAGATATTCCAACTCCCTCTGAAGCAGCTGCAGCAACTGCATAATGTTGAGTATGAATAACTATCTCGTCCAAGTTTAACCTTTCTCTGATTGAAAAAGCTGTTTCTCCCACAGCCTCAATATCCTCTGAGATAACCTCACCATAATATGAGAACAATAAGGCCGCCTCATGTTCATTTAAACTTAATGTCATTGGTATCTTATTATTTATATCACCCAGCAACTTAAAGGTGTCATTTATAGCTTCAACACTTCTCTTCTTTATATTTGCAAAGTCAAAAAACATTCTCCTTGGACACTTTTCCTTGAAGAAATTATTATTGATTTCAGTAATGAATTCATCAAACTTAGGCATATTTGACCAATAACCTATTGAAACAATATCGGCATCTTTAAATATTTCTCTTAATACTCTGTGTCCAAGTGAACTTACTAAATCGCTCCATTGAAATGATAATAGATCATTTAAGTGCGGCATCATTATTTTGCCATCGGTGAATTCAAGTACATTGCTTATTACTGGATCTCCCACTGATAAAACAGTGCATTTCTCATAGAACTCGTCAAATATTGGGTCAATTCTATCCTTGCCATACATCGCAAGCATTACGGGATTAAGCTCAAGATTACACAAAGCCTTCCCAGTATTTGCAGTAAAGCCTCCACAACTTCTACGCTTACTTATTAATTCATTTGCCATACCACCATTGCCACGGTTAACTATCAGCTCCCCAAATTTTTTCATTTTATCTATGAGGATGTATTCACTACTGCTTAATCGGGTTTCAACCACCTGCCAGACCTGATCGATAAAGCCGTCTATTCCTAATATAATCTTTCCATGCACATTTTCAGCATAGTTAACTACTTTTTCAATATCTAGATCATTCCAAGTACTTTTTTTCATTACTTTAGCCACCCCTTATGACTTTAGCATTATTAATATTATTACTACTATTTTTGATGGCAAAAATCTATTCCATAATTACCCTGCTCGCTATCCTTCATACAAAGATGAACAGCAGCTGTTTTAAATGCTCTAGGTAATGCAAGAATATTTGGATTAGGGCCAACATATTTTTTCTTTGCGTCCTCAAGAGCTTCTTCAAATGTTGCTCTAGTCTTAAGTCCCATACTCCTTGCATATCCTGGTTCCTGTGCCCCTACAATGTAAATGGCAGAAGTATTCATCTCAGCTATATGTCCACAGCTAATCATTGAAAATGCATGGAATGGATGGAAGCCGTATGCAAAGCGATATTTTCTGATATACTCTTCTTTTGTCGCAAAATATTGCCCATACTGATCTAAATCAGGAAGTACTTGATTATAATCCTTTTGGAACAATTCATAAACTTCACGGTATCCAGGGAACTCCTCATCATGGAAGTAACCGTTACAGGCCGATGAACAAATAATGACACAATTATCCTTGAGTACTCTCTTATGTCTTATAATTTGTGCTGAAAGTGCCTGCATCATAAAGATAGGGTTTGTGCCCATACCATTACCATAATGGAAAAATTGAGGCATTCCAAATACCATAACATCATACTTTTTCTCAGCCCAATGAACGTAGGTGCGCTTATCTGCTGTCTTCCAAGATATTGGTTGCATTACTTTTGCATATCCACTGTTAATCTCTATTTGTCTTGATTTTGTATCTAGTACCGCATCACAAACAAAAAACTTCTTGCCCATACGTTCTTCCATGTATTGACCAATTTCATCGAATTTAGTTCTCATCATAGAGTTTCCGTTAACTGGAGTAAAATCTTTGCGATGCATAACCTCTGGAACATGATGAGATGCAATTGACTTCCAGTGCGTTATACCTGTTGAACAATGCTTGTATCCACCTGAATAGCCACCATAAGGATTACCTTGTGTGTGCCCAATCAGAATGGCAACATCTGCATCATAAACATACTTGTTCATCAAAACAGGATCGCCACGCTTTGTTGTGCCAAGGTCAACCAGATGCTCGTAGTCTTCACTATCATGATTTATAATTTGGTGCGAATACCAGAAATCATTAAATATTTCCTCACCTAATATACTAAGTATTTCTTGCTTTGTATTCTTTCTATGTAGTCCATTTGAGCATATTAGTAAAATATCCTCTTTCTCTACACCAGCTTTGTATAACTCTTCAAGCACAATTTTGATAGATACCTTACGATGTGAAGTAGGTTGTTCTCCACCTTTAACCCTATCGGGGAATATTATGACAACCTTTGAGCCTTTTTTAGCAAGTTTTGATAAAGGCTCCATACCTATTGGGTTTAATATTGATTCCCTAGTTGCCTTATAAACATCTTCAATGTAAGGCGGATCTGGAACTGTTTCACCTGGAATAAATACATCAGTATTATCCGGTAGATTAGCTTCCATTGTACCCTGTCCATACTCAAACGATAGCTTCATTCCAATTACCTCCTAATTTAATAAATTTTAGTAGTTCATATAGGTTTTAATAATTTCTAAATATTCATCTGGATAAAATCCAATCTCACCGCTAAATCTTGTAAGTGCAATCAAGCCACCATCAATTTCAGGTATGGATGCAAGCATATTTGCATTGTCTGTTTTCAGTCCACCACCATAAACTACTGGAAGTCCATCGGTTTGTTTTTTTACAAATCGTGCTATCTTTTGGATATATTCTTTTGTTGGAGGTGTTTTGCCTGGTCCAATTGCCCAAACGGGCTCATATGCTATAGCAACCTTAGTTAAATCAACACCTTGAAGTCCTATATTCAACTGTTTTCTCAAAACGAGCTTCCAATCTGCTTTTTCATCAGCTTCCCCAATACAGTATAAAACCTTTAAACCAGCACTAATTGCACAATTAATCTCTTTATTGAGCAAACGATTGACTGCATTGGTATCAGCAACACCACTCTCAAGCATAATACCTAACTTGTCTCTTCTCTCTTCACAATGTCCTATAATTGTGAACTGACATCCCATTGACTTTGCAGCATTAGCTGTACGATTTGTTGTAAATGCCCCAAAATTACCACCAATAGCTGTATCCTCTCTGAATACACCCTGACAACCAATCTGAATAGGGCTATTTTCTGTTTTTGCTCTCATGGCTTCAATCAGATGAGCTTCTGGAAAAAACATTGCAAACTCGCAATCTCCATTATCATATTTCTTTAATTTTTCCTGCGTATTTTCTACAATGTATTTACCCCATTGTTCAATTGGAGCAATTCCATTAACACCGCCTAAATGCTTTGGAATATCAAATCTTTTTAGATTAGCAAATATGTATTTCAGATGAAACACCTACCCTTCAAATGTATATTATTTTTGTATTTCTTAAATTTCTTAAATGCTTTATGTAAATATATTAGCATACATTTTTCGCCGTTTTGCATACATGTTACCCAAACGTTTGCCTAGATCCTATCAATCACCAAAATATAATCAACACTCATTTATCCACCGATGGAGGATACAATGGGGCCAAAACGCTTATAAATAATAAAGCAAATGCTACTGCGTTTTTTTGTACTAATGATATAACTGCTATAGGCGCCTTGAAAGCCATAAAGAAGCTGGTTTGCGTGTGCCAGATGACATTTCTATTATCAGCATTGATGATATAGACATGTCCCAATATGTTTCACCTATGCTTACTACCGTTCATATACCTATAAATAAACTTGGAAGAATGGCAGTAAAAACATAATAGACCGTATCGAACACGGTCACAGTCTCCCGATAAAGATACCTTTTACAATTACAAAAAGGGAGAGCTGCGCCACTCTCTAGCTAGCTCAGTTTATAAATAAGTGGGTAAGATTCATCTCTTGAATCAGCTTTACTATTTCTTTTGATCGGCTACAGCCAAACTTCCTGAGTAAACTTTTTATCTGAGTTTTGACAGTAATTAGCTCAACACAGCGCAATTTTGCTATTTCATTTACCTTTTTACCTTGCAGCAGCAATTGTATTAATTCCCTTTCCGTCCTTGTGAGTTGAGAAACATTACTAATAAAAAACAATAAGCTTCTTTCGGATTTACGTAGCCTAGAATACTCACTCATTATTTTTGCTTGAATATTAGTCTCCATAATAGGTTTGCCCTCATACGCTTTTCGTATGTGCATCAAGACATCTGCTTCTTTGCTGCCCTTAACTACATAATCAATAGCACCTGTATCCATGGCAGTAAATATCATATTATCAGTCTCATGTGCTGTCAGAAAAATAATCTTTTGTTGCGGGTTATCCTCTAAAATGGCTTGTGCTGCAGTAATTCCTGCTTTTATATTTTCCATCTCAATATCCATTAAGATTATGTCACTTGATTCTTTTCTGGCAAGTTCTGTAATCTCTCTACCTGACGCAGCAGCACCTACAACTTTCATATCACTTTGTGAATTTATTAAATCACAAAGGTCTTCACGAAGAAGATCAAAATCCTCTGCAATGATTATTTTTATTTTATTTCCCACAGAAGCATCGTCCCTTCTAAAATGATTTATTGTTTATTATAACTAGGTTTATATCTTTAATTTTATAATTCCCCTTCTAGTATGATTTACTTATTGTACCTAGGGAGCATAATATAAAAGGTAGTACCCTCACCTGGTGTACTTTCAAACCTTAATATTCCAAAATGGCTCTGTACTATTTGCCTTACAAAGTAAAGTCCCATGCCCCAGTTATAATTGGTATTTTTGTTAGTATAAAAAGGATAAAATATCTTTTTTCGCTTATTCTTTGAAATACCTATCCCGTTGTCCTTTATTTCAATAACTGTATAAAGCCTTTCTTGATGAGTAGATAGCTCAATGTTGCTCTCTGCTTCTCTTCCCGCTGCAACTACAGCATCCTGTGCATTTATGAGCAGATTATACAGTGCCTCACTTAGATGAGTTATGTCTGCAAGTATATATGTACTTAGTTCAATATTGAGCTTCACCTGAAAATTAGTATATTTCTGATAAACCCTTTGCATAGTCGTTTGGATAACCGCCTCTATAGAAACCGGTGTAAGCATGATAGAATTCGATTTGGTGTACTTGTATAGCTCTTCCATACGTTCTAGCATATTCTCGTTTAGTTGGCTTAGCCTGTCTGTATACTTTTTAAGTTCTTCTAAATCAGGCTTTTCCATAGTAAATGCCTGATTAATCTTTTTATTGAGGACGCGGGCTGATAGCAGCTGATTTTTAATACTATGCACAAACACTGAAACCCCCATGCTTGCAGTATCAAATTTTCGCTGCATTTGTATGTCCTCCTGGTCATCCTGATAATTGACCTTTGTGTAGCTGAAAAGATTATAGAAACCTAAGACTACAAATATAATAGTTGCTGTACTCAGTAAAAGCCACCCTAAGAATGATAAGGATGGGTTTGCATAAGAAATACCGCTAACCCATAAGTAATCAGCTCCGTATAATTGATAAACCTGAATAGGGTCTTGCACACTGTAAATCCCATATAATAGTGCCAAGTCTATATGAGAAAAAAGAATATACCGGAATTGATTTGAGAAATATGGAATGGTAATACTGATATATTCCTTAATCAAAAGTCCAATCGCAAGAGCAATATATATAAAAATCCATATTAATGCAACTGTCATAAGTGCCTTTTGTAGGGCAAACCTACCCCGCACCATAGTATAAAAAATTTGTGGATAATAAATGACTAATGACGTTACAGGAACAATAAATACAATTCCCGCCCACCTTATATTACGTTGAATAAAGGGAATCATGGAGTAATTAACAGTAAGTATCAATAAAAAGGCTGGAAACAAAAAGCGTCCAATGGCTATCATATATCCCAATTTATCCAGAGTTATAACCATATATTGAATTTTATTCTTTATTGTAGGAGACAGGAATAGAAATACTTCTTGAGCTCCGCTAACCCCTCCGATTTTAGCTGTATATATAATAATGCCCGAAAACATTAGAATTAGACTTGTGCAAAGTCCCAATAGCAGCATGGAGTTTTTATCTCTTTTTAGTATTACAAGTGATATTGAGATTATGGCAAGAAATACTAATATCAGAATTAACACAGCAGTTCCCCCATTGGATTGTAATATGATTGCAAATATGATTGTAAATATGATTGTTTTTATAATAGTTATATGATTCTTATTATACACTTTTATATTATGGTTTACCATAATATTTGATAAAGTAACCATTAAAAATTAATAAATATCCCTCATTTTTAAATATTAGAATAAATTTTAAAACATAATTAAAATAATCCTAAACTCTTTTATATAACTAAATTAAATCCCAAGCTCCGATAAGTAAAGGATTTTGGGGCAAGAATAGAGCTAGTACACAATGCTCATTTGAAAATCCTGTACTAGCTCACAATGAAATATTTAAAAGGTTAGTGCACTAAGAATTATTCTAAATATCAATTTTGGTTCGCTTCATAAGCCTTGATTATAATATCAGGTGAGAAATAAGTATTTACGTCAACAGCTGCTTCCAAATTTCCACTATCTATAAAGGATTTTTGCTGATTTTCATACCATTTCTTCAATGTTCCGTCTTTAGCCATATCATAAACAGTCTTTGATTCAGGCCAATCTCCTTCTCCTACAGACTGCTTAATTACTTCAGGGTCCTGTTCAATCAAATCTGCTACCCATTGTGCAGCCTGCTCAATATTATTCCTCTTATAATCCTGAGCCTTTAGTATAGCTCTTGTAAAACGAACCAGCTTGTCCTGGTTCTTTTCAAAATATTCATTTGTGCAAATCCAGCTGGATGGGAAAACCATTTGATCCTCGTATGTTTTATTGTTTGCAAGCATTACAACCTTATCTCCAAGCTTTTCCTTAACTGTGATTGTTGATGGTGACCATATTGCACAAGCATCAATTTTTCCTGTAACCATAGCCGTAACAGCAGCTGATGGATCCATCTGAACCACATTAACATCCTTTTGAGATAACCCTACTGAAGCTAATGCAAGATTTAATATTATTTCACTGGAAGTTCCAAGAGATGTACCAATTGTCTTACCCTTTAGATCTGCGATTGTATTAACACCCTTGTCCTTGTTACCTAGAACCTCATCAGCAAGGCTGGTGCCATCAAGAGTAAATATCTTAGCTTGTCCTTTTGCACAAAGGGCGTGTGCTCCATGACCGATCTGTGAAACGTCTATATTTCCGCTACCCATAGCAGCGATTTCTTCAGGTCCCTTTGCAAACTTAACAACTTCTACATCAATTCCCTGCTCTTCAAAGTAACCCATTTCTATTGCTGTAACTAAAGTGCTGGCACTTCCCATATTAGGCATATAAGCAACTCTCATTTTAATGCGTTCTACCGGAGTAGTAGAATCGGCTGTAGTTGAATCAGCTGTTGCGGTTGTAGTGGATGAACTATTTTGGCCATTGCTGTCAGTTGTTCCGCAGCCAGCAAACATAGATACTGTTAATACTGCAGTAAGTAAAATGCTAATAAATCTTTTCATGAAATATTTCCTCCCATTGGATTATAATTTTAAATGCTTTCACATCAAAATACTGCTATCCTTACATCAAGATATTCTTGTTAACCCCTTACATCAAGATATTCTTATTATTTTCTTACCTCTAGATATTCTTGATATACTCTACTCCATATATAATTTTTTAAGTCAAGGAACTCTTTAGTCATTTTTGTCTCTTGAGTACGAGGACGTGGGATATTGATATCGACAACTTCTTTAACACGACCAGGACGGGCACTCATAATTACTACTCGAGTTGCCAGAATTATCGCCTCATCAACGTCATGTGTAATAAAGAAGCATGTTTTTTTATCATTTTCCCAAGTTTTCAATAATTCAGACTGCAATTGTGTTCTGGTCTGAGCATCCAAAGCACCAAATGGTTCATCCATCAACAGAACCTGAGGATTAACTGCATAAGCCCTTGCAATTGCTACACGCTGCTTCATACCTCCAGAGAGCTCCTTTGGATAGCTGTTTGCAAAATCCTGTAGGTCAACCATTTCAAGGTATTTATTTGCAATCTCGTTAGCTTCACTACCTTTAATTCCCTTTAGTTTAAGACCAAACTCAACATTTTTTCTCACTGTAAGCCATGGAAAAAGAGCATATTGCTGAAATACTACTCCTCGCTCAGGACCTGGTCCAGCAACTTCATTTCCATCAACATAAACCGTTCCTGATGTAGCCTCATGAAGCCCTGCTATAATATTTAAAAGAGTAGACTTTCCGCATCCTGAAGGTCCTATTACGCAGATAAACTCATTGTCATAAATGTCCAAGCTAACCCCATTAAGTGCTACCATTTCACCGTTTCGTCCATTATAAATCTTCTTAACATTATCTATTTTAACCTTTACATGTTCTGTGTTTCCTGCCATCCTGTTAGCCTCCTTTCAAGGAATTTCACAAGCTTCTCAAGAGATATTCCAATGATACCGATTATAAGAATGCCCATTAGTACTGTTGCCATATCAAAGTACTGCCCTGCTGCAGTTACCATCATTCCAAGTCCGCTTGAGGCACCCGTCATTTCGGCGGCAATAAGGGTGGTTAATGCTGCTGACAAGCCAAGTCTTACACCCACCAGGATAAAAGGAGTTGATGCTGGTACTACTACTTTTAAGAATATATCTCTATTATTTGCACCAAGCACCTTAGCTGCTTTAATCAAGGTCACATCAACGTTACGTACACCTTGGTAAATAGAAATTACGTTCACAAGAAATGTCGCAATAAAAATTACTACAATCTTTGCTTCCTCTCCAACACCTACGCCTGCAATAACTAAAGGTATGTAAGCAATTGGTGGAATATTTCTAATAAACTGAATCCATGGTTCAACCAAATTTCTGAAAATACTGTACCAACCCATCAGGAATGCAACTGGGATTGCAATTAAAAAACCAAATGCAAACCCGCCAAATACACGGAACAAACTAACACCTATATGCTTCCATATAGTTCCATCTGCTGCTTTTTTGAGAAAGCTTTCAATAATTGAAGCTGGAGATGAGAACACCAACGCGGTTTTTGGCATAACAGATAAAAATTGCAAAAGCAACAATGCTAATAGAAAAGAAACCATTAGCCAAACCCAGTTTGGAATTTTTGCAACTGTTTGACCAATGCTATTCTGCTTTCCTTTCATAGTATCCCTCATTTCTTTTTATATAACTTGTTTATGTAAACATAATAAACTTAAATTAAGAAATATATCAGTATTAAAATTAATCATACCTTTTTAGTTTACGAAACATTTCATTCTTATACTCCTCAACCCCTGGCTGATCAAATGGGTTGATACCATTAAACATACCTGAAACATAACAGGTAAGCTGAAAATAATAAAACAGTTGTCCAAAGTAATAAGGTGTAAGCTGTGGAATGGTTATGATATTGCAGGGTACTCCCCCAGAAATATGGGCTTTAACCGTTGCACTAAATGCAATATCATTAATTGATTTAATATCCATATTGTTTAGATAATCAAAGCCATCAATAACCTTGTTATCAGGCTGAATAATATAGTTTTTGATTGTATTGTTTGCATAAAGAAAGGTCTCCATAATATTCCTTTTGCCATTTTGAATATACTGACCTACAGAATGTAAATCCTCTGTAAAGTTACAGGAACCAGGAAACAAACCGCCAAAATTTTTTCCTTCACTCTCAGCAAACAGCTGTACCCACCATTTTGAGAAAAACTCCAAATAAGGTTCAAAGGATGAAAGGAATTCCATTGCAAATCCCTGTTTTTCCATCAAGTGACGAATAGCTGCGTAAATAATTGCAGGATTATCTCTAAATGGTGTAGACTTTAGCATATGCTCCATGTCTTTTGCACCTTGAATAATATCTCCTATTTGAATACCAGCCACCGCAGCAGGGAACAATCCAACAGCTTTTTATTATGTTCAATATATTTTAAAACACTGTTAGAGCCTAAAAAAGATAATGAATTATCAAAGTTGAATTGAAGCATCATATCCCCCCTGTTAGCAGTAAAAATATTATGTAACTAATTTATTATAAAATTTAGGTGTGGAGGATAACAGTATAGTTTTTTCTAATACCTTGCTTGATGCACAAAAAAAGCGGGTACTTTATTAGAAAAGTACCTCGCTGGTTGTAAGATATGTATAAAGTTGTTTAAAGGTTAGTGCTATATCTTTTATCAATTACTCGTCGTACGCAGACAACGCTAAAGGTAAAGCACTAATAACACTGTTGCCCACTGCAGGAAGGCCAACTAATATTGAGCTGATAATCTCTTCCCTTGTTGCTCCATGTGATTTAGCCATTTTTGTGTGAAATGGTATGCCACTTTCTAAGCGCACGGCAGATAACACTGCTAGATATGCGAGTTCTTCAGTCTTTTTATCAAGCTTACTAACTGTATCTAGCTTTTGCACAGTCTCCATCCAGATGCTTTGATACTCAGGAGCTTCTGAAGTAAATACTTCAAACGCTTTGCTCACTTGCATATTTAGTTCCTCCTCACAAATCCTTATAAAATAACTTTAAGTCGCACTTCGTACTTTCGGGTAATAGACTGTCTTTGATGCCGTCTATTGCTCCCTGCAGCCCGTAGAGCATATGCAAACAAGCTCCTGGATCAATCAATTTTATTCGAATAAAAGCTTCCTTGCTGCCAATATCCCTCAGCTGCTTTACGGTATAAATTCCAATTTCATTAAGGTTTTTCTCCAGTACCTTACCTACATTAGGCAGTATAGCTAATTCTCCCATATGCAATCCCTCTCCTAATCAAAATATTTTTCCCACGCTGGCAATTTGCGCATCATGTTTATGGCAATGTTTTGGGCAGCACTTTCATCAAATCCCTGAGTCCTTACTATAAATTTAGTGAGGTTCTCTTTCTTCTCTTCAAAAGATTGCATTTCTCCGTCGGGACGCGAACAGTGGACACAATAATCCTTGCCCTGATCGTTTGTGGCGAAGTCCGAAGTATTCTCCATAGGCATGCCACAGGCAATACATGTTTTCATTCCTTTACCTCGCTTTCCTTCTTAATTAATTTTATATAAACAGATAGTAATTCTTCTCTATACCTTCTTAATACCGATCCATTAGAATCTGAGAAGAATTCCTTGTTCTGAAGATAATAATGAATCATACCGAGCCATGTATTGAATAGTATATGTATTGGGAACTTTTTGACTGTTCCTTTTTCTATTTCACCATCGATGACACTGCTAAAATGAAAGGCCACAGTCGACTGAATAATTGCAAAAGTGCTTTTTGCTTCATCTGGTAATCTATCTTTTTCTGAAATTAATCTAGAATAAAATGCCTCGTATTCTTCCAAAACATTTAAATGCTCTTTCAATAAATTCTCTAAACTGTCACACTTCTTTGTAAGCGTATGCAGACTTAAGCCCATATTATCTCCGAAGTCTGACAGTAAACATATTAATAAATCATTAAGAGTTGGAAAATGAACAAATATTGAACCGTGTGACACTCCAGCTTCCTTTGCGATAATGCTTGTCGGAACTGAAAAACCTTTTTCAGAGAAAATTCGGTATGCTGCTTCAATAATTTTTTTACGAGTATTTAATTTTTGAGTCTGCCTTGTAGAAATTCTCATAATTGACTCTCCACTCATTGAGTTTATACTCATTATATAAGTGTTTCCTTTTTTTGTCAATACAAAACCTAAAAAACCTAGTTGGGATAAATCCAACTAGGTTTTTTGCATTAATCGAATTACGCAAAATCCTGTATTTTCGGGTACATTATTCCCCAAAATTCACATTTTTAAAAGAATAAATCAGAATGAAAATGAATTGTATATCTTAACAATTTGATATCTTAACAATTCGATATATCAAATTAATTTATCTGTCCATTCAGCTTCTCTGAATCCAGTCAATACTACACCATCATCAACTATTAGAGGACGTTTAACGAGCATTCCGTTGGTAGCTAGAAGCTTTAATTGCTCCTCATCACTCATTGTAGGTAGCTTGTCTTTAAGGTTCATTTCTTTGTACAACATACCACTCGTATTGAAGAACTTCTTGAGAGGTAGTCCACTTTTTTCGTACCATTCCTTTAACTCATTATAGGAAGGGTTGTCCTCCACGATATGACGATCTGTATATTCTATATTATGCTCGTCCAACCATTTCTTAGCCCTCTGGCAGGTTGAACATCTAGGGTATTCAATAAATAACATCGTTGCTACCTCCTATATTACTAACTAATACTTTTTTCTCAATTGTTTATAATTTCACTTAGATTTCCTTGGATGTACCTTGTACATTGTACCATAAGTATTACCTTCACTGTCAAAAACAATTCCAGCAGAGTTAAGCGCAGCTAAAATTCAAGTTAAAACTGAAAATATATAAAGGAATTTGTATTAAATACTCCAAAAACAATAATAAAAATTAAAGCAAAGTAGTAAACTCCCCATCTGAGTAAGGCGTGCTGCTTACTCAATTCATTGCTAATTTTTCTATTTCGCTGGAATAATTGCACTAGAAGTAAAAAGGCTATCACTCCACAGCATAAAGCAAACTGATACCTTGAAACACCAACTCTGCCTAAGTCAATTTTTAAGCTAAACTCAAAAACAATCCTTTTTATTATTGTTATAGCATCAGTCAAAGAAGCTGATCTAAAGAATATCCAAGAAAAACATATGAGATTAAAGCTACAAAACACCTTAATTGCCTTATTAAGACTAGGTAATCGTTGTAAACCCAACTTGTTCGTAATTCTACCTCTAATATCTTTGCTAACAACTGCAAATACAAGATAAAAACCATTTAATCCTCCCCAAATTACATAGGTCCAATTTGCCCCATGCCAAAGCCCACTAAGGAGAAATACTATCATCAGATTTCTTAACCATT
>JAEYTP010000122.1 GCA_023433945.1 Bacillota bacterium
ATCCATCATTTCCTTTAATGCAGCACTGTTCTTATTTACGATTGCATCAACTAAGGTTTTATCATCCACCATACCCCTCCTTTCCTTCTATAGAATTAGATACAACTTCATACAAAAAGGTTGCTTAATAAAAACATTTTATTCCAAACGCAAACATACTCTTCCAAATAATAAAACATTTTCTTCTAACAATAAAAGCTTGATAAGCAAATAAATGCTTACCAAGCTTAATATATATGTCTGCCACATGTAGTCATTAATACGTATCTCTGCTATAATATTTTGAGCTAATCTTTCTATTGCATGGCATTAACCCTAGCTTGTGCCCATTTTAAATACGTTGATTTAGGGTAATCCTGGATAAGCTTATTAAATGTTTCCAAGGATTTTTGAGTATCCCCGGTATCCGAGTATGCTTTACCTAGAGAGTATAGTGCTTTATCACCAAAATTCCACTTATCGCCAAGCTTAAAAACCATCTCTAGCTTTTGTATTGCATCTGTATGCTTTTTGCTGGTATACAGCTTAACCCCATCATTGGTGAGTTGATTAGCAGCCTTTGGATAAATATCAGCTTTTAAACTATCATAACGTGTTTTGGTATCCCCTGTAAGTGTTTCATTCTCCATAGACATTAGCATTTCACTAGCCTCCACATATTTTTTCTGACTATAGAGGCTGGAGATATTTGCTAGTAACCCATCAATTTCCTGCATTTTGAGCTTATTGTTAAGTTCTACAATCTGCTCCTTAAGTAGCTTGTTTTCTTCCTCTAGAGTATTATACCTTGTATCCTTCGTTGTATCCACTGCCGCAACATCTGTAGTATTGCTCGCTGCTTCATTACTTTGCCCTTTAAAATAAAGCCCCATTGATACAATAAGCAATATAATACTAATAAAACTCAAGCACCAAGCAACAATCGGGTTTTTCAATAGAGAAAATATCTTTTTAAACAACATGTATTCAGCTGGGACCTGTTTTTCCTTTGCAGGCTTTGTATTGGCGGTTTTAACATCAGGCTTCTTAACAGGTGTCCTTGTAACAGAATTTTTGGACGGTTTATTCGGAGTATTAAAGTAATTCAGATATTGTGAAGCCTTTTCAACATTATTTTGAATACCTATCTTATTAACTAACTCTTCAGCTTTGTCCATTTGGTTGGTATATGCATAGCAAAGCGCGAGCAAATCAACTGCCTCTGTAAAATCAGGTGTTTTTGAAACAATCCTTTTAAGTTCAATAATTGCTATATCCTCACTTCCGGTATGGAGGTTTTCTACTGCTTTATTGTACAGCTTAACAGCTTCAATAGCTTCCTCAGTATACTTGCCGGCAGCCTGATCTATGTTAATGGGAGATATATTTCTTATTTCCTTCTTAATATCCATTACCTTGGCTCCTTCCATGAATATTATTCCACGCTACTTTGATATCATTTTGCAGATATAATGATCCAAATACACATATCATCTTGTTCTGATTGTCAGCATGTATCAAAGCTACTTTCAACGCATTTTCAGCGTTCATTCCATCAACTATATTAGAATAGTCATTCTTTAAAACACATGATAAATCATGTGAACTTATTGCTCTTTCGTTTTTAGGAGTAATAGTAATAATAAAGTCATCTTTACAAGCAATTGTTCTCGTAATATCGATATACTGTTTATCTCTTAAAAACCCAACTATATATATCTTTTGAATATCCTTAAAATATTCGTCTAATGCATTTTTAAGTGAAATGGCACCCTCTATATTGTGTGCACCATCAACCAAAATTATGGGCTTGGTTGATATGATTTCAAGCCTTCCCGGCCAATTTGTCTTGAGCAAGCCTTCATATATAGCACTTTCAGTGATGTCAAATCCTTTACTATTGAGAACATCACATGTTTTAATGGCTGTAGCAGCATTTAACATTTGGTGCTGTCCTAACATTGATATCCTAAGATCCTTCCTGTCCTCAAAACTAAACTGCTGACCATTGAAATCTGCAAAATTTTGATTAACCCTGTCAGTATTTATATCGTGCTGTAAACAACCCATTTGCTGACAAACCTTAGTAAAATACTGGTATACATCGTGATTTTGAGGATAAAGAACAACATCCGTTTTTGCCTTTATTATGCCTGCCTTGTGATAAGCTATATCAAGAAGAGTCTTACCAAGTCTATCAGTATGATCAAGGCTTATGGTGGTAATAACCGCAGCCAAAGGAGTGCCTATAACATTGGTCGCATCTTCTCGTCCCCCAAGTCCAACCTCTAAAACCACAATATCGCATTGCTTTCTATAAAAATACTCAAATGCGATAGCGCACGTTACTTCAAACTGAGTAGGATGTGGATGGTTATCTGAAACCATTTTATTAATAATTTTACTGATATAATCTACAATCTCTGCAAGACTATCCTCATCAATCATATTATTGTCTATCTTAATCTGCTCTTCAAAACAATTGATATACGGGGATGTAAAGGTCCCAGTCTTATATCCAGAACAGGTTAAAATATTGCTCAAATATGCTACAGTAGAGCCTTTTCCATTAGTGCCGGCTACATGTACAAATTTTAGCTTATCCTGGGGGTTGTCCATCCTTTCTAAAAGCCTTGCGATATTATCTAGTCCCAGCTTGCTCCCATAACTTTCAATGCTGTTTATATATGATATAGCCTCCATGTAATCCATGAAAACTTCCTTTCAAATAGATAAAGTTCAACTTAGAGTTCCATAAATAAACAATATCAGTTTTATTTATATACGTCAATGAGAAAAAGAAACGTGAGTCAAGCGGGCGTTAGGTTTGAGTTGGGGGTTGAGTCAGAGGGGACGGTTCTTTTTTGACTCACTCGCTGAGTCAAAAAAGAACCGTCCCCTCTGACTCAAAAAAGAGACTGAATTGCACTAAAGCAATCCTAGCCTCTTTTGATTTTAAACATTCTACTCAGCGCCACAGCACTTCTTGTATTTCTTACCTGAACCACATGGGCAAGTATCATTTCTACCTACTCTGTCTTTGTTTACCACCGGCTTCTTTGGCTCATCGCCGTGGCTAGCTGCTATTGGTTCAGCAACCTTTTCTCTTTGTGGTGCATGCTCTCTGTCTATTCTTGAACGAACAAGTAATTTAATTGCATCTTCCTGTATGTTTTTAATCATTTCCTCAAACATCTGGAAGCCTTCAAACTTATATTCAACAACTGGATCTCTTTGGCCGTAAGCTCTGAGGCCTATTCCATGTCTAAGCTGATCCATTGCATCAATATGATCCATCCACTTTTCATCAACAACCCTGAGAAGTACAACTCTTTCAAGCTCTCTCATTAGTTCAGGACCCATTTCTGCTTCCTTGAACTCGTAAATCCTAGAAACGATATCCATGAGCTTCTCTTTCAAGTCTTCCTTGTCTAAGCTTTCTAGCTCTTCCTTGCTGTATTCAAGCACTCCGCTTGGCAAGAATATGGATTCGAGGTAACCTTTTAGGCCTGCCCAATCCCACATATCAGGATATGGACTCTCACTGCAATGAGCTTGAATAGCACCATCAATAATGCCTTCAAACATCTTGATAAAGAAGTCCCTCATGTTATCCCCATTAAGAACAGTCTTTCTTTCTGAGTAAATAACTTCTCTCTGTTTATTCATAACATCGTCATACTGAAGTACTCTCTTACGAATATCAAAGTTACGTCCTTCAACCTTCTTCTGAGCATTTTCAATAGCACTTGTCAACATTCCATGTTCTATTGGCTGATCATCTTCTAAACCTAACGCATTTACTATGTTTGTGAGTCTCTCAGAACCAAACAATCTCATCAAATCATCTTCAAGAGAAATATAGAATCTGGTTGAACCTACATCACCCTGACGGCCTGCACGACCTCTAAGCTGGTTATCTATACGTCTAGACTCATGTCTTTCAGTACCTATAATATGAAGACCGCCCGCCTCAACTACCTTCTCACGTTCAACACTGATAGTCTGCTTGAACTTATCATTGAGCTCTTTAAACTGCTTTCTTGCATTCATTATGAGCTCATCATCTGTATCGTTAAAGCTAGTTGATGCGCTGATAAGATCCTCATCATATCCCATCTTTCTCATTTCCTGTTTTGCGAGATACTCAGCATTACCACCAAGCACAATGTCTGTACCTCTACCGGCCATGTTTGTTGCAATGGTTACTGCACCAAACTTACCTGCCTGAGCAATAATTTCTGCTTCCTTGTCATGGAACTTTGCATTCAATACCTGATGAGGAACACCCTTTCTCTTCAGCATTGCACTAAGCAATTCAGATTTCTCTATCGAAATTGTACCTACAAGGACAGGCTGCCCTTTCTTATGGCATTCTACGATATCTTCAATTACTGCATTGAACTTACCAACTTCATTTTTATATACAACATCAGAAAAGTCTTTTCTAGCCATTGCTTTGTTGGTAGGTATTACAATTACGTCCAACTTATATATGGTATTAAATTCGCCTTCTTCTGTCTGAGCTGTACCAGTCATACCTGCAAGCTTGTTGTACATTCTGAAGTAGTTCTGGAAGGTAATAGTTGCAAGAGTCTTGCTTTCTCTTTCTACCTTAACGCCTTCTTTAGCCTCAATAGCTTGGTGCAACCCGTCACTATAACGTCTGCCATACATAAGTCTTCCGGTGAATTCATCAACTATAATAATTTCACCATCATTTATAACATATTCTCTATCCTTTTTCATAAGGCCATGAGCCCTGATTGCCTGGTTTATGTGGTGAGAAATAGTCATGTTTTCAGGATCTGATAAGTTTTCAATGTTAAAGTACTGCTCTGCCTTCTTTATACCATTTGCAGTTAATACACAGGTATGTGCCTTTTCGTCAACAATATAGTCTTCTTCAATATGGTCATTATCAACCTTGTCATCCATCTGTGTAATGACCTTTGCTCTCAGCCTGCATGCAAATGAATCAGCTCTCTTATAAAGGTCAGTAGACTTATCTCCTGCTCCTGAAATTATAAGAGGAGTTCTTGCTTCGTCCACCAAGATGGAGTCAACTTCATCCACAATTGCATAATTCATATCACGCTGAACCATATCTTCTTTGTAGATAACCATATTATCTCTCAGGTAGTCAAAGCCCAACTCATTGTTAGTAGCATAGGTAATGTCACAATTGTATGCCGCTCTTCTCTGATCATTTTCAAGATCGTGTACAATTAAGCCAACTGAGAGACCAAGGAAATTATATATCTTTCCCATCCACTCACTGTCACGTCTTGCAAGATAATCGTTTACCGTAACAACATGAACACCCTTACCAGATAATGCGTTAAGATATACTGGTAATGTTGCAACAAGTGTTTTACCTTCACCGGTTTTCATTTCCGCAATACGTCCCTGATGTAGTACCAAACCGCCTATCAGCTGAACTCTAAAGTGTCTCATGCCAAGCACTCTTTTGGACGCCTCTCTTACAACGGCAAAGGCTTCGGGCAAAATATCATCTAGCGTTTCACCATTTGCGAGTTTCTCCTTGAAATACGGAGTCTTTGCTTTTAGCTGTTCATCAGTAAGTTGTGAGATTTCACTTTCTAAAGCTTCTATTTTATCAACAATTGGATATATTCTCTTTAATTCTCTATCACTATACGAACCAATAATTTTTTCAAGTAACTTTTTCATCTATTCTCTATCCCTTCTATTTTTTGAAATTGGGCATAACTCACCCTTGTTAACAAACTATAATTTTATGCAATTATTAGTACTGTAAATTAGTTGAATAACCTAGTACAGGGGGAGAAGAATTTGCATATGAACAGATATATCTGTTTGAGGTAGTTATTATAATGCTATATAGGCATAATAAAGTCACAATAAAGAATATAAGTAACGAGGGTTTAGCAATAGGTAGCCCTACTGTATTCTTATATTGTGGGTCATTTATTTCTTGATTATAATTATTTCTGGACTGATATGAATATCCAGGCAATGAGTTGACTTTTGTTATTGTTAATCCGCTTTTAACTGCATTACTTTTAACAGCAAGAGATGTCCTGCTGCTGAATGCCTCATCCTGTGGTAAAATGTTATAAACATATAGATTAACAAGGTCCGCAGAAAAATACGCTCCTCCATCAGTAGCAAGAGTAGAAATAATTATTAAACTTAAGAATAATTTTTTTAAAGCCAGGTTTTTCATCTATGTTATCCGTCTTCCTTCTCTAATCTGTCTAAAATAACATTATATCCATCTGCACCGTATACCAAACATCTATTGACTCGGCTAATGGTAGCAGTACTAGCCCCCGTCTGCTCGCTTATATCTGTATATGTCTTTTTTGCTCTAAGCATTTTTGCAACCTCAAGCCGTTGAGCCAGTGCTTTAATCTCTGAAATTGTACATAAATCTTCAAAAAAGCTGTAGCACTCTTCAACATCCTTCAACTTAAGTATTGCATTAAAAAGGCTATCGGTATGTTCATCTCTCAACTTGGAATTCATAATAATATCTCTCCAAAAACTGCACCAAAAGTCAATATACATTGTATTTATCTTATAGTGATACAATAACAGTTTTTTGCTTTTGAGTCAAGCCAACAGCATATCTTGTTTACCTCATATTTCCAATTCTAAAAATAAAGATTACTAATATAATATATTAAAAGTTAAGATACTTGTACTAAATAAGCTATACATTATGAAGGGATTAAAAACATGGTTAAATTCATAATTGTTAAAACAAAGAAAAAAATACTATTGATATGTGCCGCACTCTTGTTAGTTTCGTTGATATCTACTTTAATTATAGTCCAAGCAGGTAATAAGCCACAAAAGAAGGGCTCTGTAGTTTCACAGTCTACAATTTCTGCACTTTCTCCAGAGCTGGAAAATCAAAGACTTAAAGATTTGCTGTCCAATATTATTCCTAATTCAAATAGTATACTTTTTGAAGATAGCATGAGAAATGTTGTCGTTCCCAATACTGATAATGATAATTCTGCTTCAGCAGTGGATGTACTCAAAAGCGGGAAGCAGCTCAACTTCAATATTATCTATTCTAATGAAGATTATTTGCGCCCTATCTATGATGTTTCATGGAAGGATGCTTACTTCAGGGGCTGGCTATATCTGCCTAAAAAGATTATCTCATCAAGACATACCCTATTTACATATGTTGGCGGAGCAAGTAATATCTTTGATATAGAGGGGGAGCTGGGCTTTGAGCCAAACATATCTATTGATAATATCAACAAAATAAACTTTTTGGTCTACAATTTTGATGTAAATAAAATTACTCTACTTAATCAACAACTTGTGTTATCGGGAATAACCAGAAAAAGAGGAGTTGAGATAATATCCATAAACATTGATGATATCACATCTGCAACTGAAAATTCAAAGCTGCTTGTGCAACTTTGTACTCCTAAAGGATATGAAATAGACTATCAAAATGTAAAATATTCACAACTTGTTCATCAACCAGAGAATGAAGGGTCAATAAAGGATTCTTCCGCAGACGTTGTTTCTACACAAGAATCAAAACCTATAGACATAGAAAAGGAAAATCAACTGCTTAGCCAAGAGCTTACTCACTATATATCAAGTTCTTTAAAAACTCTTTACTTTCAATTCAATGGAAGTTATCAGACCTCTAACATATTAAATTCAACTATCGATTTAGAGGAAGCACTGAAAAACACAATACCTATAGACTATGATATTATATATAACAATAAAACTTACAAGACACCGATATTTCATCCACTTTGGCGCGAGAACTATGACAAGGATTGGTGCTATATACCTAGAAAAATGTACATTAATATGAAAAGGGTTTTCGTTCTGCCCGAAGACGCGGATGTTGCTTATGATTTGTGTGGAGAATTGGGGTTTTTCCAAAGCTACCCTAAGATAGAAAAAGCCAAGATAGCAATACTGGTAAACAACTTCATTGTTAACAAGGTAGATACCTATGAAGATAATGTTCTTTTACAAGGCATCCCATCTCGGACAGGTATGCAGGTAGTAGTAATTCCAAAGTCGAAGCTTTTAAGTAAAACCGAATATACTGTTAGACTAGTCACTGATGATGAGAATGAGATAGACATTGACGTAATCAAAAATTAATTATAATTAAGGCAAAAATTAAACCCTACAATAAACCCCTAAAATAAAACCTAAAATAAGCTAAGTATTTAAATATAAGGCTATGTTTTAAATTATTGTTGATATTTAAGTAGTTTAATAGGACTCCAAACGAGGAGTCCTTTACTTCGTCTAATAAGAAGGCTGTTCATCATACCTAATCCATAAATTGGAATTTATTCTTTGACAAGGAAGCCCCAAATAGTAAGAACAAAACCAACAATAGGAAAAGTAATCCCAAACAATTCAAGTAACCAATTGTTAAATGTTGGTGTACCTTGTAAACCCGATAATAGAATAGCACAAATCCCACATAAAATGACTGCTATACCTAATAACATCTTTTTCATATCCATTCATCCCTCTAAGTTTTAATTTGAACATCTAAAATATAAATATAAAAATGCAGCTGGTATAAGTGTTTGTGCAGTGTTGCCACTCATACCAGCTCCTTCATCCTAAGCATTATATCGAACCATAATGTTAAGCGTTCTTTTAAACATCATCCTTAGCATACTCAAGAATCATTCGGAACACTCTTATCAATATCATAAGGAGCATTCTCGACAATTTCATCAGGAGCATTCTCGACAATTTCATCAGGAGCATTCTCTATAACATCATTCTGTGAACTCTCCTGATTACCGGTTTCATAACCGTCTGCTATTAAAGTTGCATCTTTATATGACCTTTTACGCCTCCTTAAAGCATCACTTATCAAATACTCGATCTGACCATTTACAGACCTGAATTCCTCTTCTGCCCATTGGGAAATCTCCTCCCACATTTTCGGGCTAAGTCTCAATAGAATTGATTTCTTTTCTGCCATAAGTCTCCAACACCTTTTTTAATTATGAAGTGTTCCTGTGTTAATAACTGGCTGAGTGCTTCTTTCGCCACACAGTACTACCAGCAGGTTGCTAACCATAGCTGCCTTTCTTTCCTCGTCTAGCTCTACAATCTCATCCTCACTAAGCTTTTTCAAAGCCATCTGAACCATACCAACAGCACCTTCAACTATCTTTTGCCTAGCTGAGATAATTGCTGCAGCCTGTTGTCTTTGAAGCATAGCTGCTGCAATTTCTGGTGCATATGCCAAGTGAGATAATCTAGCTTCCTCTACTATAACGCCAGCCTTACCAAGTCTCTGCTGTAATTCGTTTTTGAGAGCCTCAGCCACCTCATCACTACTCCCTCTAAGTGATATAGTATGATTATCTTCTGTATTATCATATGGATACATACCTGCAAGATGTCTAAGAGCAGATTCGCTCTGTACTTTTACATAATCCGAATAATTTTCAACATCAAAAATAGCTTCCGCTGTGTTTTCAACTCTCCACACTATTACTGCTGCTATCTCAATAGGATTACCCATTTCGTCATTAACCTTAAGCTTTTCTCCATTTAAATTTCTGGATCTTAAGGATATCTTTTTCTTTGTGTAGAAAGGATTTGCCCAATGCCAGCCATCTTTTTTAACTGTCCCAACATACTTTCCGAAAAGAATCAAAACATATGACTCATTTGGCTGAATTGTGAAAAAGCCTGGTAAAAGAAAAATGAACACAACGCATAAAACGCTAGCTATGATAATCATAAGAACACTTTGGCTATTGCCTCCTATTATAAACAATGCTATAGAAGCTACTAATGTCAATAACACAACGATTAGCATTACCGCTCCACTACCAACCTTTTTTGTAATTTCATTCATAGGTATTCCCTCCATTTAATATTAATATGATATCTAAATGATATCATATTAATATTAGTTAATCAATACTTATTTGTAAAATTATCCATAATTTTATTTATTGCATTGATAAACAGCTTTAAATATAGTTTTTGACTACTTAGACAATAGCCTTGTATAATAATATTTATTGAATTAAACTTTATATAATAAGCATTAATATTAGAACTAAAATAAGTCTAAGATAGTTGATAAGATTAAATGAGTCAAAAATAGTTTATAAGTTATTGAGTATAAATATAGTATAATTGAAGTCAAAATGAGTTTATTGAATTTCAAAAGGAGATTTCAAAATGAAGATAGGGCTGATAGGAGCCATGTTTGAAGAAATAGAGCTGTTAAAGAGTTATATGGATATTCGTGAAACTAAAACCATTGCTATGCGTGAGTATTATGTGGGCAATATTTTTGGCAAAGAGGTGGTATTGGTTTTTTCAAAATACGGAAAAGTAGCAGTCGCCTCCGCAGTAACTACACTAATTCAGGTTTTCTCCGTTGATTTTGTTGTGTTTACTGGTGTTGCAGGAGCTGCGGACAGTACTCTAAATATTGGCGATATCGTTATCGGTGACAAATTAATTCAGCATGATATGGATGTTAGTCCGCTGGCGGTATTTAGTAAGTACGAAATACCTTTACTAGGCCTCACCTACTTTGCATCTGAAAACTCCATAATAGAGAATGCAAAAAGCTCTGCACTTTATTATATAGAAAACGTTATGCACACAGAGATTGCAACCCAATACCTGGACGAGTTCATGATTACCCGTCCAAATGTAGTAGTAGGAACTATAGCAAGTGGCGATCAATTCGTGGCAGACAGCAATAAGGTGCAAGCCCTGTGTAAAGATATTGATAACCTAAAATGCATTGAAATGGAAGGTGCAGCCTTAGCTCATGTATGCTATGAGAACAATATTCCTTTTATAGTTTTTCGCGTTATTTCAGATAAGGCTGATGAGCACGCAGATATTAATTTCCCTAAGTTTGTAGAGAAGGCGGCGCGTTATTTTACAAAAGGAGTGCTCGAGCAGTTTATAAAGCTGTTATAACTTATTACATGAGATGACTAGTGAGAAAACAACTGTAAACATGGTTATAAAAATGTATGTAAAAGGTGTTAATAAAGGTTGTAAGGTTGAAAAGGCTGTAAATTGAATACAGTAAAGCCGACAAATTAAGCTTTATGAACCTACTTACATCGTTAGATTTTTTAGCTCTAATTTTGTGGTGTGTTCATTATTTGGTAATTTATCGGCTTTATAGTTTTTGTTATTTAATTCTTCCCCTGAATACCCTAATATTTCTAAGCAAAATGCCCAATACAATCATGAGAAGTCCTGCTATAAGCAAGTATTTCTTCTCCTCCATACTACCTCTCATCATGGAAAACAAGTAGAATTTACCCAGATATGTCTTACCAGAGCCATAGCACAAGATATAGTACAGTATTGGCACCATATATGCAACCGAAAGATAGTCAAATATGCTATATACTAGAATACCTATTCCCCCGAGAAAAATGCAGCCTGCCATTGTTCCATAAAAATAAGTAGGGAAAGTGAAATTACATTGCTGCAATTTTAAATAAACTAAAAATGCACCTATAAACAGCGCCAAAATGAGTAGTCCCTCTATAATACGTATTACATGAACTGAAATCATGGATTGCTTTTTTGATTCTATTAAGTCCCTAATACTTTTATCCTCATCCGGAATAAATAGAGGGACACACAGAATAATACCCAGTAATACCATATAAAGCTCTAATACTTGCGCAGTCTGCATCAGATTTAGGTTTTTCACACCCATAAAGAATGGTGCTGCTAGACATATAAAAAGAGCTATCAACACATGAGGCAGTAAATTAAACTTCCAATTTACCTTTACGATTTGAAAGTATCTTTCCATTTATATTCAGTGCCCCCTTTCGCTTCAACTGATATATTCCAATAGTAGCAAGCAACAATATGATGCCTATAAGACTATATAATAGTCGATTTATTACTAATTGATTAAAAACCTCATTATATTTTTCATATGCACCCACAGTATTAAATCTCGGTATCAAGTTCCACCCAACATTACCTACTAAGTTACCCATGCTCAAGAAAATACTAACCAACCACCACACCCCTTGGATTAGAATGCCTATTGGACCGTCTGTCAGTTCAGTGAAGAAAAACCCTACAGAGACTGACACTAGTATGGTTGGAAGGAGCCATGCAAATATAACCTTTACAAATGCAAAATAATCTACTTGAACGCCATTGTTGCTAGCGCAATATAAGGATTGCAAGGTAGGCGTAATGCTTAAAAGCAATACCGGAATCAATATCATAGCTACAGTTGCTGCATAGCGCGGTACTATAATACTTAATGAAGATGCCTTTTTTGAGAAGATAACATCCGAAGCCTTAGCTCTTTTATCTCTAAGTCCTCTAGTTACTGCTAGAAATACAGGTAATATCCCCAGCACAATTCCCATATAATCACTGAACAATCTTGAATATGCCCTTGAAACATTATCCTTATAAACAATATCCTCGTACTCCTTTAGAGCATCCTCATAGGTCATGGGAACCTTAGCATTACTACTTACGTCCTCAGGCTTATACTTACTTCCCCCACCAAGTAAATCATTAATCTGCCCCATATAATCAAAGAATTGTTGATAGCTAACGGTATTCTTTATTTGGAATTTGTCTTTGGGGAGCCTCGAACTATTAACATATCCACCATCAGATTTACTCTTAACATCATCCCAGTACTCTTTGATTTTTATATTAAGTTGTTGCCCTTCTAGCCCAGTAATTTCTTTTAAAATCTCGCCAACCTGCTTTTGCTGCTGTTCATTCAATATTACTTTTTTATAAAAACCAATGGGATATGTAACATACTCTCCTTCGTCATATTCTAGTACTAACTGGGTAATAGTAGAGTTCATAATCACCTTTTCATCACTACTATTTTTTACCCCATAACTCTCTTGTCCTGGTATGGGCTTAGTTACTCCTTCAAATTCGCCCATCTGTGTTACAAAAAATGCTACCATACAAGCTAAAAATATATAAAATGTAACACTCTTTAATATTTCTTTGCATTCTTTTAAAAATAACGTTCCAAACACTATTTTGCACCTCTTTTCTCATACATCAGGTACATATAGGCATCCTCGACGTTTGGCACAATAGGCACAGCTCCTGGAAATGCAGCTTCTATATTATCCGCTACAAAACGAACATTGGCTGTACTTTCCAATGCCAGCATATTTGTTACCATGTATTTTTTCCTTACTTCATCTAATTCCATTTTAGATATATCAGCAGTGAATATTTTACCCTGTGCTCTCTCTAAGAGCTCTGCAACGGTTCCCTTGTAAATAATGTTACCCTCATCCATGATAGCTATTTTTTCACAGGTAGCTTCAATATCTCCTACAATATGCGTTGATAGCATAACAATTCTATCATCAGCTATCTCTGAAAGAAGATTACGAAACCGCACCCTCTCCTCAGGGTCTAGACCTGCTGTCGGTTCATCAACAATCAGTACCTTTGGCTCATGTAATATAGCTTGCGCAATCCCTAGTCTTCTCTTCATACCTCCAGACATTGCTTTTACCTTGGTGCGCAAATTATTTTGTAGATTTACCCTCTCTAGTAATACCGGTATTCTCTGCTTTCTAGTCTTTTTATCAAGTCCTGATAAAACGCCCAAATAATCCATAGCCTCATAAGCTGTCATATTTCCATACATAGAAAAATCCTGTGGCAAGTATCCTACCAAACTTCTAACCTTACAGGCGTCCTTTGTTGGCACGCCACAAACTATTACTTCACCAGTGTTAGCAGGTAAAAGAGTAGTTATCACCTTCATTAATGTTGTCTTTCCAGCTCCATTTCGTCCTAGCAGTCCAAACATCCCGTTTCCAATAGTAAGGTCTATATTTCTTAGTGCCTGCTTTTTCCCATAATATTTACTTACATCCTTTAGAATAATTTCAGTACTCATATTAGCTCCTATCTGTTAGTTTTTTTATTACATGTTGATAATAACTGTAATTTCTCTATTATTTCTCTACATAATAAAAAAACTTGCACATACGATTGCACCGCCCCTAGTACTGTTGGAAATGCTCAGGCTGCCTCCATGTTTCTCACAAAGAAGTTTACATATGGTAAGCCCAATCCCAAAATGTTCACTAGAGTCAGCTCTACTACTGTAATACGGGCTGGTTGCCATAAATAATTCCTCCTTGGAAAAACCCTTTCCGTCATCTCTTACATAAAGGTGAAGCATATCACCTTCATTTTCTAACAATATGTCAATATGAGAATTGGTGTAGGAGAGTGCGTTTGATAGTAAATTCTCTAGTACCTCTAATATAACGTGGTCATCATAATACGCTTCATCTATAGAGAGGTTATTTTGAATGTCTATTATAATACTTTCAAGCCCCTTCAAACCGCTTGCAATACGCCTTATGCTTTCCACTAGGTCAATAAGTTTCTTTTTGCTTTTCTTTATCTTGATGCCCTCAAAGGTATGTATATCCTTCATCGTTTCAGAAAACTTCTTTAGTCTATTTACTTGGTCTTCTAAAAGTTTTAGTGTGTCGAGCAGTTTTTCTTCACTCATCTTTCCTGTGGGGTAATATTTCGTCAAGAGCTCGGTGTAGCCTTGCATTACAGTAAGTGGTGTGCGCAGGTCATGAGCAAAAGCTGCATTTAGCCTTCTCTGCTCCTCCATCATATTCCACATACTCTCTTGATTTTTCGAAAGCTGGACACGCATTTTATCAAATGCGCTACAGATTTCACTCATCTCGTCCCCACTTTCATAACGGCATTCAAAGCTCAAATCATTGCGGCTAATGTATCGAGCTTCCTCTATTAATAAATTAATAGGCTCTTCAAGCCTGTTTCTATAGAAGATATGTGAGGTAAACCCAATGGCTATTATGGAGTATAGTAAAATTGAACCTTTTTCAATAAGATCAATGATAAAAATAAGCTTTGAATCAAGTGAATTTACACCTGTCGCATCGGCTGGGTCTATGCCTTGTACCTCCACAGTAAGCGTTCCCTCAGAGTTATACATAATACTTTTAGTATTGGAATACTCTTGATATATTAGCGTTCTCCAGCCCTCACAAAATACTATTGTGGTAATATAAGCAGCTATAACCGCAAGAATTGCTATAAGTATGTAAATTCCTAATGATTTCTTAAGAGATGTAATTTTCAGCTTATCTTTTAAATATTTGATCTTTTCATCTATCCAATCCATGTGTAACCTACTCCCCAAACTGTCTTAATCAAATTACTTTCGCTGTATTTTCCTAATTTCACGCGAATTCTTCTAATATGCTCGGTAATTATGTTACTATCCCCTTCTTTGTCAAAACCCCAGAGCTTTTCATAAATTGCTTCCTTGGTAAATATCTGTCCTTTGTGCATGATTAGAAGCTCTAAAATATCAAACTCTGTCTTGGTAAGTGAGACTTCTTCTTCTCTATAAAATAACTTGCGTTCTGAAAATGATATAAGGAATTGCTCCGAAAAACGAACCCTATCTCTACCTAATCTACGTTCCTCACGTCTCAAATGCGCTTGAACCCTTGCTGATAGCTCCTCCAGGCTAAAAGGCTTCAAAATGTAATCGTCTCCGCCTACCATAAGTCCATTTATCCTATCCTGTTCTTCTATTTTGGCAGTGAGAAAAAGAATAGGGCAGCTAACATGATGCCTGATTCGCTTACAAAGCTCTATACCATCCATTTGGGGCATATTTATGTCCAACAAAATAATATCTGGTATGATTTCTATCTTTTCTAAAGCTTCTATACCATTGAAAGCGATGTATACCAGATATCCCTGCAATTCAAAAAAATCCTTTAATAATCTTACAATATCCTTTTCATCATCTATTACAAGAATTTTTAAGCCCATATCAACACCCTCCAACTATAACTTTATCATTAGTTCTAGTAATATAACATAATTATCTATAATTTATCTACAAGTACTACCGAAAACTCCGTCCAGAATAAATAACTTTGACAATATAAATTTCCTTAAAAAAGTCGAGAGTATGTCTACTAATATGATATACTAAACATACTTTATAAAGTAAAAATATGGTAGGTAGTGTATGGATTATTTTTTAACTATAAGTTCTATTATCATTTTCATAGAAAATAGAATACAGGAAAAGATCGACTATAAGGATTTAGAAAGAGCCACAGGGTTTTCGCTAGCACATATTAGAGATATTTTTGTGATGAAAACTGGCATAACTCTTTCAAAGTATATACTTACTCGAAAAATTTACAATGCGGCATATGAAATCCTATATAACCACCATAGCATAATAAGCATCGCTACTAAATACGGTTTTACTAATCCTGATACCTTTACTCGTGCATTTAAACGAGTCACTGGGTTAACACCATCTGAATTCAGAAAAAAGCGTCCACCTGTAGGCAGAATAAAGCTCTGTGCTTGTGCGTTCGGCGTTGGACTACTAAATCCAATAATAAGAGAGGATGATAATCATGAGCAATAATGAAAACAGTGTTGTACTATATGGTATTTCAAAAGTTGAATATGGCGCAAACGGCTGTACACCATATCCAATGTGTCTGAAAAGCTGTGCAAACTACCTTGGTCAAGACGCAAGCATTGACTTTTTAATGGCAGCTACAGGAGCAGCCTTTCGGCTAACATGGGATACAACCTCATGGAATGGTGGAAATGTTGATGTTATTCATACATTTGATAATGCTGAAGAGATTTACAAATTAGGTGTTGAAGCATTAGGTCGTGAGTTTGAGATAATAACTAGGCTAAATACATCTTGTGATGTAAAGTTTACCAGTAATAATAATTCAGACAACAAAAATGAATTTATTAACTTTATTAAGAATCAGATTGACAAAGGGTTTCCTTGTATTGCACTTGGCATAATTGGCCCACCTGAGGCCTGCATTATAACAGGCTATAGGCAAAGCGGTAAAACCCTGTTGGGTTGGAACTTTTTTCAGGATGCTATAGAGTTTGCAACTGATGTAAAGATTGATGAATCAGGTTATTTCATTTCAGATAATTGGTGGGAAAACAAAGATACAATAGCTGTAATTTCTATTGGTGAAAAATATAAACCGCAAATAACTGACAAAGCAATTATTGAAAATGCTATTAAAGTATTAAC
>JAEYTP010000071.1 GCA_023433945.1 Bacillota bacterium
GTATAGCAAAGAAGCATGAAGCTGCTCGTCCTGAGTTTGCTCCAGAAGGCATTAGAGATGTAGATGCGGTTCTCACTACAAATGAAATGCTTGAAATGTTTAAGTTAATGAGATTGGAAGCTTCAGAAGTTGTTCCACAGGAATTTGACGAGCCATACAAGCATGTTTCAGGTGCAGGTATACTCTTTGGTGCATCAGGCGGTGTTGCTGAAGCTGCTCTTAGAATGGCAGTAGAGAAGCTTACTGGAAAAGTTATGACGGATCACCTTGACTTCGAAGAAATCAGAGGTTTTGCTGGTCTCAAGGAGGCAGAGGTTGAAGCTAATGGCACAAAGGTGCGAGTTGCAGTTATCAGTGGGCTTCACAATGCAGAACCAATTATTGAAAAGCTGATACAGGGTGTAGATGTTGGCTATGATCTCATCGAAGTAATGGCATGTCCAGGTGGATGTATTTGTGGTGCTGGTCATCCTGTTCCAGAAAAGGTCGGTTCTCTTGATAAGCGTCAACAGGTACTTGTAAACATTGACAAGACTTCAACCTTGAGAAAGTCACAGGAAAATCCTGATATACTGAGACTGTACAAGGAATTCTTTGGCGAATACAATTCACACCTTGCACATGAGTTGCTGCATACTCATTATTCAGTGGTTAATGGAGACAGAGCTGGCTGCGGTATTAGGGCAAAGCATAATTCAGCCTTCCTAACCAATGAGCTTACAGTATGTATGTGCTCTCAATGTGTAGAAAAGGGTTCAAGAGAATTCTATTCAGCTACAATGGATAAGATTTACCATATGGGTATGGATTCCTTTGTCAACTTGAGATCAATAAGATTGAAAGAGACCCATAATGGAGAAGGAGTTTATGTCTCATTAAATGGCAAGAGAATTGATAATCCTGATGTTGATGGAGTTTTGGGACAAATAACTTCATATAAAAATATGGATTAAGCATAATATATATTAAGCATAATATATATTAAGCACAATATGTATTTTAGGGGATGATGAGCGCAAGGCTTGTCGTCCCCTAATTAGTAGATTATCCCTTATCCACAACTGATAGTATTTCTGTTCAGTGTTATATTAATGAAGCTACTAAAAAATTCTATAGAAATAGGCTATGTTATAAGCAATGGTTTTTATTTGCTTATAACATAGCTTTTTTTTGTAAAAAAACTATAAATAACAAATAATTTACAATTTATTTACAATTTAAAAAAAATAATGTAAAATTTACACTATCAGTAATCTAAAGAAAGATTTGTATTTGAAATTAATAGGAGGAAAAAATAGTGAAAAGGATTTTAAGTAGTATTTTAGTAGTACTCTTGTCAATTTTGCTGCCACTACAAAGTATGGTTTTTGCTAGTGGAGATGTCGTGAAGGAGCAACAATCAAGAAAAGGAATGCTTATCAAATATAAGCCTCTACAAAATTTGTCATCAAATTCAATCTCATTATTTTCAGAAGAAGAACAAAGCCAATTAGTAAACATTGCAGATTCTGCTATAAGTAATGACCTTAAAACTATTGCTGAGGATACATATCTTATGAATATGAGCGATGAACAAATAACATCGATGCAGAATGATGAGAATGTAGAGTACATAGAAGAAGATAGTTCCATTCGGATGTCTGAAGATAAAATTTCATGGAATGTTGACAAAATATGTGCTCCTATTCTACATAGTAATGGCTATTATGGAAAAGGAATTAAAGTAGCAATTTTTGATACTGGTATAGATTTAAGCAATAAGGACTTAAATGTAGTGGGTGGAGTATCATTTGTAGAGGGAAATAATAGCTACAATGATGATAATGGACATGGCACTGCTATGGCTAGCATATTAGCTTCATTAAGAAATGATGATGGGTATGTTGGTGTTGCTCCTGAAATAAACTTGTATTCCGTTAAAATCCTTGATAAAAACGGAGAAGGCAAATATAGTAATTTAATACAGGGTGTCCAATGGGCAATTGATAACGGTATAAATATTATTGCTATAAGTTGTGGTGGTACAAAGTATTCTTCTATTCTAAAATATGCAATGAATAATGCTGTAAATCATAATATTTTAGTAGTTGCTGCATCAGGAAATGAAGGTAGTACACAAATAAATTATCCAGCTAGTTATAACGATGTTATTTGTGTTGGTGCAGTAGACAATCAAAATAAAACAGCACCATTTTCTAATACAGGAGCAGAGATGGACTTGGTGGCTCCTGGGGTTGGGGTAGAGGCAACATGTCTTAATAATTTGTCTATGACTATTGATGGAACTTCAACTGCAGTACCACATGTAGTTGGTGTAGCAGCGCAACTTTGGGGTGCAAAACCAGAACTTACAAGTATACAAATGAAAGCTCTGCTCTATAAAAGCGCGATTCCAATTGGGGAGAGAAAAATATATGGCTGGGGATTAGTAAATGCAGATATTGGATTACAGTGTATTAATACGGACCTTCAGTTACCTATAGAGTATGAATATCCCAATCCAAATGCAGGGGGTGACTCCGAAGGAGAAGGTGAAATTCATGCTTCTGCAATAATAGTATCTGGAGATGGTCAGCATATACAACCTGGACAGAGTGCAACAGTGGTGCTTGCTTTTGATAAATATCATCCATCTTGTACAATTACTACTACAAACTCCAGCGGAACTGTCTTAAGAACTGAAACAAAACCTGTATATGGAAACTATGTTGACTATAGCATTCATACCACTTATACATGTCCAGCCGGAGTAATGAACTCGCCAGGTACATATTATATAGATTTTTGGTGTCCAGATGCTCCAAGTTTCCATTTTACATTTACTATATATGTTGTTTCTCCTCCTGTACAAAATGATGACCATGGGAATTCTATTTCTTCTGCCACAATGTTTTCTCCAAACAGCAGTATAGGTGGAAATATCAACTATGCAGGTGATAACGATTATTTTGGGTTCTATGCTGCTTCGAGTGGAAATTACACCATTGGAACATCGGGTACTACTGATACATATGGTAGTTTATATTCATCAAATGGAAGTATTATTGCATCTAATGATGATAATAATGGCACGAATTTTAGCATAACTCAAAATTTATCCGGAGGGCAGTATTATTATGTTATGGTAAGACATTTTAACCCAACTGGTACAGGGGCATATACATTAAATATCACATATACAAAATCTGTTACAGGTGTCAGTTTGGACAGGTCATCTATGAGCCTTAATGCTGGAGGATCTACGGGCTCTCTAACCGCAACAGTTTATCCAACAGATGCGGCTAATAAAGCTGTAACGTGGTCTTCTAGTAATAATAGTGTGGCAACAGTATCATCTTCAGGCGTTGTAACCCCTATTGGGGGTGGTTCAGCAATAATTACAGTCTGTACTAATGATGGAGGGTATTCTGCAAGCTGTACAGTGACTGTTACTGGCCTTAACATAAGCAATGTAGCACATACTAGTATAGTAGCTGATTCGGCTACAATTTCATGGAATACTAACATGTCTTCTGATAGCATTGTTGAATATGGGACCACCACTTCTCTAGGATTATCTAAAGAAAGCTCAACTCAGTTAACAATACATAGTATCCAATTAACTGGATTAAGTAAAGGAACAACTTACTATTATAGAGTAAAGAGTAAGTTGAATACTCTAACTGCCACGAGCAGTATATATAGCTTCACAACTTTAGGGTATGATGCTCAAATTACTACTAACTACCCTCCTAGCTTAAACATTGGAGAAAATAATGATGTTATATCAGGTAACAAGATAGCTAACTGTTCTTCGTTCTATCCGAATGCTAAAGTATCTATTCAAAATAAAGGAATAGCTTGGACTTCAAATGATGAAATATACTTGGTAGTGAATACTTCGGGAGTTCCAGGAATCCTATTTGGTAGTTTAGATGCTTCGGGTAAACCTCAATATCAAGGCACACAGGCCATGTTTAAGGTAAACAACAGTAACATTAAAGAAATCATTCTTATAGCCAAGGCAGATAATGATGTGACAGCATCTTCTAATAAAATATGGACACAATTGTATGATAAGAAAGCTAATAAATATTTCGGAAACAAGGTAGAAACTTCAATATCTATAAATACATTGGGACAGGACAGTTTCCTTTATATGAGAGATGACATAAGTGCAAATACCTCTTTTTCAAGTAACTATAATCGTTTTTTGGATACAAACGGCACTTCACATATTGCTCATAGATGTTTTATATTGCCTGAAAGGGGAAGAAGCTTTGCTCCAAAATCATCTAATGTGAGCTATGAGACTACAACAGAGGGTAATTTGTATAAAGTAAAAGTTAAGTTTAAGTGGGACACAGACATTGGCACTAAATATAGTATGTTTAAAAATAATCTGCCAGCCTTTTTAGTAAATAATAAATACATTAAATTTATAAGTACAGTGCATATGCCAATTGACTGGAGATGGGTGTCATATGATACAAATCTGCCCAAAGGCTATAATACACATAACATAGATTTTAACATAGATGGTGCAACATCTGGAAGTGTCTATACGAGCGATCATTTGGAATGCGAGGTGTGGACGGAAAATCCTGAAAAACTTGTATCAGGTAAGGAATATTATGTGACATACACTTTCTCTGCAAAAGCAGGTAAAACTCCTAAAAAGGGTAATTTTATGCAGGCCTTTAGCATAGGTGCTGATTCTAGCCCGATGGATGCAGATACGGAGGCATATTACGAGCATGGGATTTTACTAGATACTGTTTATTACAGTGATACATTTTATCACAACCCTGAGAAAATACGTAATAGTATTGAGAAGGATAATGGTGAAAAAAGAAAAAGAGGTATAAAGGTTGCTTGCCCTGTAATAGTACATGTTTATGACTCGCAAGGGAGACATTTGGGACCTTCAGAGGATGGAAGTCTTGAACTAGGAATACCTGGAGCACTATATGAGGTTGTTGATGGAGAGACATATATTTTACTTGATGATAATGATACCTATGAGATTCGAATCGAAGGATATGATAATGGAATGATGAATATCAAGGATGAAATTATTCGTATATCCGAAGATGCACCTATTGTGGAATCAAGTACAGTGTTTAAGAATATCCCAGTTCAAGAGAATTTGCAGGCATCATATACTATTCAGCCTTCACAAAAATCCACAAGTATTAACATAGACAGTAATGGTGATGGAAGAGAAGATTTGGTAGAAAATGCAGATGTCATAGTAGATAGCTCTGCGGAAAATGATAGAACTGCGCCAACTACAAACTATGATGTTAGCGGAACCGTGGGTGAAAACAATTGGTATACAAGCGATGTTGTGCTTACATTGTCGGCATCAGATAATGGAGGGGCAGCGGTAGCAGAAACCAGTTATATAATAGATGATGGCAATCAAAATACTTACTATACTCCTATTTCTATTTCCCAAGAGGGTTCTCATAGCCTAAAAATAGGCTCAGTAGATACACAGCGGAATGTAGAAACGCAGAAACTTCTGAGTATTAATATTGATAAAACTGCACCAGATATTACAATATCTGCTCCCCGGAATCCAATATTTGGAGATGAATACATCTTAAATTTTGAGGCATTTGATGAGGTTTCAGGGATAGCGTCATGCTCGGCGACTATCGATGGAGTAGACGCATTTAATAATGAGACAATAGTGCTTTCAAAAAAAGATACTGTTATAAGAGTTGTTAGTACAGATAATGCTGGAAATACCTCTGAAAAAGCCATTACTATTCATGTGGATGATGATGTACCCCCTATGTCTACAGTAGCTTTAAAGGGGACTCTAGGCGAAAACTTGTGGTACATATCTGATGTAATTGTAACTTTAGATTCAACTGATATAGGCTTTGAAGGAGTAGATAAAACATATTATAAGATTAATGGAGCAGAGCCTAAAGAATACACTGAACCAATTAGTATAACTAAAGAGGGCTCAAATCTGCTTGAAATATATTCAGTTGATAAAGCTGGAAATATGGAAGAGATTAAGACCGAATTTATTAGAATAGACAAGTCCTTGCCGATTATCACAGAAAAAAGGCCAGAAGGAACGACATATGTTAAAAACATAGACGGATCCTATTATTTTATAGATGGTATTTCTGGGGTAAATAGAATGGAATATTCATTAAGCAAATCATCTACCACCCCAACAAGTTATAATGAAACTCTTGATACAAGCGAGGCAGATGCTCAAGGAGGAAAGTGGTATCTTTTTATACGTGCCTATGATATAGCAGGAAATCAAACTCAGGAAGTTTTTGAATATAATATTGATAATTCAGCTCCAACTATTGGGGTTAACATTAAAACAATGGATTGGACAAATAAGGATATCTGTATTACACCTATAATTGATGATGATGAAGCTGGAATAACCAACATCAAGTATTGCTGGACAATCAATCCAGAATATCTAGGAAATTGGTGTGACTATACAGATGGGACAGCATCACAATTAAGTGATGGAATCTGGTATCTAGTAATAAGGGCAGAGGATAAGGTTGGAAATACTATAACGAAATCCTTTGGGCCGTATAAGCTAGATAAAACTGCTTCTAATGTTGTAATGGATAATACAAGTAATAAATGGACAAATCAACCGGTCTCTGTTACCCCCAATATTTCGGATGAGTTATCTGGGGTAAGGAATATCTTCTATGCTTGGAATACAGAAGCAACAGTGCCATCTGAGTGGACAGAAATTGCAGATAGTACTAGCTTGACACAGCAAAAAACAGGGGCGTGGTATTTGTTTGTGAAAGTAGTAGATATAGCGGGAAATGAAAGTATAGAAAGATTTGGAACATACAATATAGATAAAATTTTGCCAATAGTTTCAATCGATAATAATGATAGTGATTGGACAAATATGGATGTTAGAGTTAATCCTAATTTTGTAGATGATGGTGGCTCAGGAATTAAAAATTCATATTTTTCTTGGAGTGAGGATGATAAAAATCCTGGAGTATGGCAAACGTATTTAGGTTCAGTCATTTTAAAATCTGACAATGGAATTTGGTATTTGCACCTGAAGACAGAGGACTTTGCAGGAAATGAGAACCAAGCCGTATATGGACCATTTAAAATAGATAAAACTGCACCTTTCACAAATGCAGAGCCTTCTAATACAGAATGGAAAAATGAAGGAACATCCGTCAAAATATCATTTAAAGATGAAGGAAACTCAGGGATAAAGTATACTCAATATGCTATTAGCAGCATAGATTTTCCTGAGCAATGGACAAACATAACTGGTGAAGCTGTGTCAATTGATGAGAACGGGGAGTGGTACCTGTTTTTAAAGGCTTGTGATATAGCTGGCAACATAACTGTTAATAAGTATGGACCTTTTAAAATAGACAAGCTATCGCCAGACATCAATGTAGATATTAATACATCCGGATGGACAAATAAAACTATAAAGGTAACTACTAATATAATAGAAATACATTCTGGAATTGAGCTTGCTCAGTTTAGTATAACAAATTCAAGTGAACATAGTGGTAATTGGATTGATTTAGGGGAAGATTCTATCAGTATTGAGAAGGATGGTATATGGTATATCCATATTAAGGCCATCGATGCTGCCGGCAATCAATCAGTAAAGGTATATGGGCCGTACAAAATAGATAATTTGAGTCCTTCAATATTAGTAGAACAGTCAAATAGGGATTGGAGCGATGAAGATATAGCGGTTACTCCTAAATTTGATGATAACGGAGACTCACAGCTTAAATATACATCATATAAATGGTCAAATGGAAAAGAAACCCCAGCTAATTGGGAGGTTTATTTGTCGGGGCCATTGACCCAAACAAATAATGGTAGTTGGTATTTGCACCTAAGAGCTGAAGACAATGCGGGAAACGTAGTAACAATGGTATATGGACCATATCGATTAGATAAAAATATACCAAATGCTGAAGCAGCAGTATTAGAGGCTGAGGATGCCACTAGAAGTTTGGGTACTCAGACGATGGTAGATAATGCAAAAAATAAAATAACCCAAGCAATTAGTATAACTAATAAGATATTATCTGACGACCTAAGAGAAAATCTTTTGAAAAGAATAGCTATAATTAAATTTGAAATTGACATTGCGCAAGGCGAGATTTATGTTAAAGCAGCTGAAGATTCAATAGTATATATGACATCCAGTGCTCTGATTAACGTAGCTCAGCTTAAATATAGCGCGGCATTGGAATATGTAAATTCACTTCCATCCTGCGATGAAAAGGATGCATTTATAGGCAGATTGCAGTCAGTACTTTCTGTCATAACTGATGCTACGCTTAGATCAATTAAGGTGCAAATGTATAATGGAAATATACAAGACAAAAATAATACCCTTTTCCCAAGATTTAAGATAACTAATACAGGAAAAGATTCTATTAACCTTTCGGATATAAAAATAAGATATTATTACACAATCGATGGGGAAAAGAAGCAGAACTTCTGGTGTGATTGGTCTAACATTGGAGCTAATAATATAACAGGTTCATTTGTAAGATTAGAGACTCCTCTTGGGGATCAGGATTATTATTTTGAACTAGGGTTTTATAGTAAAGCAGGTAAAATTAAACCCGGTGAAAGTGTTGAAGTACATATTAGAATAGCAAAAATAGATTGGTCCGATTACACTCAAACAAATGATTATTCCTTTAATAGTAGCAAGCAAAATAAATACGTTGATTGGAGCAAAATAAGTGCATATATAGGCACTAGATTTGCTTGGGGTACGCCTTCAACAAGTAATCCAATAAAAAAAGAGATGGCATTGAAAGTACAAATGTATAATTCAAGTACCAAAGACAAAGTCAACACAATTTCTCCAAGATTTAAGATATGTAATAGTGGTACAGAGGATATTAGGCTTTCAGACATTAAAATCAGGTATTACTATACTATAGACGGAGAAAATGAACAAAATTATTGGTGTGACTGGTCAGATATAGGAGCAGAAAAGATAACTGGGAAATTTAAGAAAATAGAGCAGCCCGAATCAAATGCCAATTATTATTTTGAACTAAGCTTTACCAATGATTCAGGAATACTTGCTGCTGGTCAAAGTGTAGAAGTACACCTTAGATTAGCTAAGACTAATTGGACTGATTATACTCAATCAAATGATTATTCCTTTAATAGCAGTAATAAAAACGAATATCTAGATTGGGATAAAGTAAGTGCATATGCGGGCTCTACACTTGTATGGGGTAAGCCGTAGTTACTTTTTTGATAGACACTAGAAAAGGAGACAGATATGAGTAGATTTTTTAAAAAGTTTATTGCGATATTATTATTATTAAGTATTCTCAGCTCAAATGTTACGGCGATGGCACTCGAAGATGATTCTGGAAATAGCTATTCTTCAGCAAGTACAATACCAATGGATGCAAGTATTTCAGGAGTGATTAATTATTCTGGAGATGTAGATTACTTTAAGTTTATAGCTCCAGCCACGGGTACATATTATATTACTAGTACTGGTAGTATGGATTTGTATGGTGTGACCTACAATAGCACCTACAGTAAAATTATTTCAAATGACGATATTGGTGAAGGTAATAACAATTTTGAAATGAGTGCTACACTTACTGCAGGCAAGACATATTTTGTTAAGGTTCGTCACTATAATAAAAGTCAAACTGGAAGCTACATGGTTAGGATTACTGCTCCAAATAGCAAGGATATTACAGCAGTAGTGCTTCCCTATCAGACAGCACCCCTTTATGCAAATACTGGGAGCGAAAGATGTAAGGTCCAGCTTTTTAATAAAAATATAGGGGTTGAAAGAAAATACTATGTAGAAGCGTATACTTCTAGTGATAACAAGACGTGGACGCTTTCAGGCGCAAGTGATTTTGTGTTTGTAGCCGGTTCTAATACTGCAACATTAAGTATACCAGTAAATATTTCGGAACATGGAAATATTTACACAAAGGCGGTCGTATACTTTGAAAAAAAGGGAGGGGAAAAACTAAAGGAAGTAATTAAAGCAGATATAGACAGAGTAGCCCCTCAAATGTTGCCAACAAATAATTCGTATACATATGGAGAGAGTGCAGGCTTATTAATTGATAATTTAAATGCATTAGGCTTGGATACTGGTAATGGAACTCTGTTCGCAAGCAAAACCCTCGCTGCGGTAGTAGCCGTACAGATTAATAATAACAATCTTGCTATAGATGCAAAAGCAGGAGAAAATACATGTGCTGAAATCAATAACCTCATACTATCCAACTATTTTGACCAAACAGGCAAAAAGCTAAGCAGTATCAAGACGGTACTATATGGAAACCAGAAGAAAATATTGGACAGTCAAAATGACACAATTAAAAATGGTAGTGAGGTTAAAGGTGTAAAACACTTACAAGCCATACTAAAGGGATACCTTAATCTAAATATTGGAGACATTGATGGGAACTATGGGGAGAAAACTACAGCAGCAGTAAAGGCTGTTCAAAAGTATAGTGGTATAACGGTCACTGGAACTGTTGAGAAGGGTATCACAGGAAATACCACATGGGCAAAAATCTATTCATTGATTAACAGTAATGAAAGTACTAAAATAGCCCTAGACCAGCTTTACAACGAATATCGAAATCCTGCCCAGAGTGTATATATAACAGCAAAGAATAAGCTTGCGGTTGGTGATTATGATACAATATATGCAAGATCCACAAATGCTACTAGCATGAAATTACTTATAACAGGACCTGAATACTATAAAAGTATAACTTCAGAGGGTAGTACGATAAGCTATAAATTTGAACCCTCACAGTCTGGAACATACTACATAACTGTCACTGCGAATGAAGGCGGTGCCTTACCACAGACGGAGAAGGTTTGTGTTGAGGTTGGGAAGAAGGAGACGGGGAATAGTGGAACCATTTCTACAGTAATTATTGGTGATTATGCAGTTGCCCCTATAAAAACAATTAATGGTATACCATATGGTAACATGAAGCAAGTGCTAGATTACTTGTTTGATATAATTGGCACATTGCCTAATGACTCGGATTACTTTATTACAACTTGGAATTATGAAATTACACCTGGTAAAGCGGGGGTGCATCACTATACTGTGCATGTACTTGATCCAGATTCACATAAGTATATAACAAAGATTTATTATCCTAATGATAGTGTGTTAAGTGACGCTGACTCTGGAAATCCATGCTGCGATATATTAAAAATAGCTGAAGATTTAGGATTTAGCA
>JAEYTP010000042.1 GCA_023433945.1 Bacillota bacterium
GATGGTATAGTACAGGCAGTTGGCAAGCTGGACGAAAAGGCACAGAAAATGAAGGAACAAAAATAGGCAAGCTAGAAAGGAACATTAATGCTATGATTGAAAATTTAGTTGAGATTACGGTTGACCATCTGCTTGCAGAAGTTCATCAATGCAAGTTTGAGGGCTACAGGTTTGTTACTGCAACCAGCGTTGACAACGGTGACGGCACTATAGATGTTCTTTATCACTTTGACAAGGATTTTGTAATGAAAAATTTTAAGATAACTGTTAATAAGGAAGATAAGGTTCCTAGCTTATCAAAGGATTATTTCAGTGCAGTTCTAGTTGAAAATGAGATAAAAGAACTATTTGGAGTAAATATTGTTGACATTGCGATAGATTATGGTGGAAGGATGCTGCTTACAGATGAGCAGATGAGTTCACCAATGCTTAGAAATCAGATTACTATTGAGCAAAGAGGGGGTGCAAAGTAATGAGTCAAACGATTATACCTTTTGGTCCCCAGCATCCTGTTCTCCCAGAACCCCTTCACATTAAGCTGGTAATGCAGGATGAAAAGATAGTTGAGGCAATACCTGCTATTGGCTATGTTCATAGAGGTCTAGAAAAGCTCACTGAGACAAAGGAATTTACTCAGAATGTTTTTGTAGTAGAAAGAGTATGCGGTATTTGTAGTGTAATGCATGCTATGGCATACTGCCAGGGTATGGAAGAGCTTATGAATATTCAAGTTCCTGACAGAGCAAAATTCCTTCGTGTTATCTGGGGAGAACTCCACAGAATACACAGCCATCTTTTGTGGTTGGGACTACTTGCAGATGCTTTCGGGTTTGAAAGCTTATTTATGCAGGTATGGAGAGATAGAGAAAAGATTATGGACATCATGGAAGAAACCGCTGGAGGTAGAGTAATAATTTCTGCCAACCAGATAGGTGGAACCAGACGTGATTTAAATAAGGAACAGATGATTAAAATTAATCTTGTCCTGGATGAAATTGCAGTGGACATGAAGAATGTAGAAGCTGTGTTCTTGAATGATTATACTGTTAAGCACAGACTTTGCGGTGTAGGTGTATTGTCCAAGCAAATGGCGGAAGAGCTTTGTGTGGTTGGGCCTATGGCAAGAGCAAGTGGAATTAAGTATGACTTTAGAATGACAGGGTATTCTGCATATGGTCAACTTGAGTTTGAACCTGTTATTCACAACGATGGAGACTGCTACGGAAGAACATACGTTAGACTTCATGAGGTTTACCAGTCTATTGACCTCATTAGACAGGCAATTGACAAGATCCCTCAAGGAGAGCACTGTGTTCCTGTAAAGGGCTTCCCACCAAAGGGTGAGGTAATCTCAAGGGTTGAGCAACCTAGGGGAGAGGTTCTGTACTACATGAGAGCAAATGGCACAAAGAATTTGGATAGATTGAGACTTAGAACACCAACCTTTGCAAACATTCCTGCTCTATTAAAGATGCTTCCAGGAAGCCAGCTAGCTGATGTTCCTATGCTTATATTGACGATAGATCCTTGCATATCTTGCACAGAGAGATAATCCTCTCGGCTGCTTTAGGTAAGATTGTGTGAAGATAGATTGAGACATAAATAGCTGACAGGTTTGGCTGTAGAACAGTTGATTAAGGTAATTTTAGTTGTTTTACAGATTAAACAAGCTAACACAGGCACAGTACAGCATATCTGTATTTGCCGTATATATGAAAGGATGATAGATTATGTTTGATATGGTGGGTAATGTATTCAAGAACCTTTTCTCGAAGCCTGCTACCAGATTATATCCTTTTGATAAAAGAGAACCATTTAAGGATGCAAGAGGACATATTTCAGGAATTGAAATAGAGAAGTGCATATTCTGTGGAATATGTCAGAGAAAGTGTCCTTCAGATGCAATAGTGGTTAATAAGGCTGAAAAGTCATGGGAAATTGACCAATTCAAATGTGTAATCTGTGGTGCATGCACAGAGGTATGCCCTAAAAAGTGCATTTTATCAGAGGCAGGACATAAGTCCTCAGAATACACCAAGGAATCCTTAAAGGTAGTTCAGCCCGTAAAGGAACCAGAGGATGCTGGGAAGGTAACAGCTTAAGGGCTCCGGCTGCGAAAGAAGTATTCGCTAAGGATGAATGTATATAAAACAGCTGCAAAGTTTGATCTTTGCAGCTGTTTGTATAACTAATAAGTCAGTTCTCGAATACAGTTTTTGAAGGGATGAGGAAATAAAATGCATGAATATGCTGTAACACAGTCAATGCTGAAATTGGCTCTGGATGAAGCGAAAAGAGTTAATGCATCAAAGATACTGGAAATCAGGTTGGTAATAGGCGACCTATCAACCATTGTTGATGACTCAGTTCAAATGTATTTTGATATTATGAGTGAGGGTACTCTTGCCGAAGGCGCAAAGCTTATTTTCAAGAGAGTTGCTGCAGAATTTATCTGCAGGGAGTGTGGCACTGTATTTGTCAAGCCTGCACATGGGTTTGACTGCCCTAAATGTGGAAAACTTGGATCTCCTACCGGAGTAGGCAAGGAGTTTTATATAGAAAGTATAGAAATTGATTGATGTATAGAAATGAGGGAGAAAAAGTATGGAAGTAAAAATGATGAAAAATATTCTGCATGCAAATGATAGTTTGGCAGCTGATAATAGGAGCTACTTTGAGGATAATAGCATTACGGCTATAAATATTATGGCGTCTCCCGGTTCAGGTAAAACCAGCATGATACTTGGCCTTTTCAAGGAGCTAGAGGGAAAGGCACCGGTAGCCGTAATTGAGGGTGATATAGCATCGTCCATAGATGCGGAAAAGATAGACAGGCTTGGTAAGCCAGTTATTCAGATAAATACAGGTGGGGGTTGCCATCTAGATGCAAACATGATAAAGACTGCAGTGGAAAGCTTGAACTTGGAGAAGGGTACACTTCTATTTATAGAAAACGTAGGGAACCTGGTATGCCCTTCATCCTTTGACCTTGGAGAGGGTATTAAGCTAGTAATTGCAAGTGTTCCAGAGGGGCATGACAAGCCCTATAAATACACCTCCATGTTTGAGGCCGCTGACATTGTGGTATTAAATAAGACAGATTTACTACCATATATAGATTTTGATAAGGACAGCTTTTATAAAGGTGTAAAAGCCTTAAACAGCAAGGCAGAAATAGTTGAAATCTGTTGTAAATCAGGAGAAGGCTTAGAGAAGTTGGCTCAGGTTTTATTGAGTTGGAAAAATAAATAGTGGATATAAAAAGATAGGTGCACATATTTTATTAATGACTAGAATATGTGCACCTATTTGGTTTTGTACTATAATGTAGCTTTAGTTACCTATCAATAGTTAGTGAGCCAATATTTCATAGCCGTCAGAGGTTACTAGCAACGTATACTCCCATTGTGCAGAAAGTGAACCATCTTTTGTGAGTACCGTCCATTTATCCTTTGCAAGCTTAACTGCATAGCGTCCTTCATTAATCATGGGTTCTATAGTAAATACCATGTTAGGAAGCATTAGTATACCCTTATCATATTTCTCAAAGTGGTCAATATGCAAATCTTCATGGAATTCCAGCCCTACACCATGACCACCTAAATCACGTACTACAGTATATCCTCTATCATTGGCATAAGCTTCAATCTTTCTGCCAATCATGTTTATGGAGTTTAAGGGTCGTACCTCTTTTGTACCTATATCAAGGCATTCCTTTGTAACCTGTACTAAATTTCTAGCTTTATCTGACACCTCTCCTATCATAAACATTCTGCTAGCATCAGAAAAGTAACCATCTAAAATAGTGGATACATCAACATTAACGATATCTCCGCTTTTTAGAACGGTGCTGTCAGGAATGCCGTGACAAACCACATTGTTTATTGAGGTACAAACACTTTTCGGGAAGCCCATATAATTTAATGGTGCAGGTATTGCACCTTGTTTGATGGTATAATTATATACAATGTCATCTATTTGTTGAGTGGTCATCCCCACACATATCTTCTGTGCTACAAGGTCAAGTACCTGAGTGGTAATTACTCCGCTACGGCGAATTCCTTCAATCTGCTCCTTTGTCTTTATAAGTGAGGCTGAGGGAACTACATATCCTTGAGATGCAAGCGTCTCAAGCTTCTTCAGAAAATCTAGCTTGTCCATTTTTTGACATTCACTTCCTTTATTTTATCTCTACAATAGAAACGGTAATATCATCTAAAATATCCTTTGAGGAAGTTCCAGCAAAATCAGTTGCCTTATCTATAAGACTTGATAGTATCTTTGCCGGATTATCATTGGACTCTTGGATATGAGATATTAGTCTATCTTCGCCAAATTGTTCATTTTTACTGTTCTTTATTTCAATTATTCCATCCGTATAGAAAAATAAACGGTCACCTGGAGAAAAATTAATTATTCTCTCATTATAAACGGGGCTTTCTACCCAAGTACTTATAGGAATACCTGCAAGCCTAAGAAGGTGATATTCATCACCACTAAAAACAATTGGAACAACATTGAGTCCAGCATTGGAATAAGTAAAGCTATAATTTTCAAGATTTAATATTCCATAAAAAACAGCTATATATAAATCATCATCAAAACCACTTTTAGAGAAATCAATATATAGGGATTCTAAAACCTTTGCAGGAGAGAGTTCTGATTTATCAAGTGCTGCCCTCAAAAACATGGTTAGCATGGATGCAGCAACACCATGACCAGAAACATCCGCTATATAAATACCAACGTGCTTGTCATCTATCTTGAAAATATCAAGGAAATCTCCGCCAAGTGTTTCACAAGGCTTATATATATAACTAAAGTCAAGTTTATCAGTTAGAGAGTTATTTTTAGGTAAAAGATTACACTGCAGTCTCCTAGCTATCATTAAATCTTCCTTGAGCTTCTTATTCTGAGCCTCTAACATTTTACTTATTGAACGTATTTCAGTAATATCATGAAAAACCTCAACAAAGGCCTCAATTTCGCCGGCAGAGTTTCTAAGAGGAGAGCTGGAAATAGAGTAATATCGGCCATTGACAATTTCCTCTTTTAAAGAGGTCATTTGGTCATGCTTATGCCATGTAATACAGTTTGGACAAGGGCCTTCTCTACCTAATACCTCATAGCACTTCTTTCCTACAGAGCTGGCTCCTATTGCTTGGCGCATAGATTTGTTAATGAACAACAGAGTACCCTCGGTATTAATTACGCGTACCCAGTCATTCATTCCATCTATTATGTCCTCAATAAAACTGCAGCCTGAAGGGCCAATTGAACTTCTAAGTCCATCATACATCTAAATAGTATACTCCCTTTCAACTCTCATATTAATACCATTGTAACATATATTAGTTCAAAATCTGCAGTTATATTTTTAATGTTCAAAATTTTTTCACCTACTTAAAAAATATATATTATACATAGGTGTAGTAAATAATGTTACCCTATTGTTGTCAATACTTCTATATATCGATGTAAAAATCAACTTAAAAGTATTAGGAGTGTGACAATTGTGGATTTGGAAAAAGAGGAATTTGTAAACTATTATATAGATTCAAATGAGAAAAATGCCTTTATTAAGTTTTCAGATAGTCTATATAGGACTATGAAAAAGTATATTACGAAGGAACATAGGGAGATTGTATTTGTCTGTATTGGTACTGATAGATCAACAGGAGACAGCCTAGGACCACTAATAGGGTACAAGATAAGGGACATGAGGTATAATAATATATTTGTTATGGGGGATTTAGATTACCCTGTACATGCTAAAAATCTAGCTGAGGTGTCTCATAAAGTAAAAGAAACCTTTACAAAGCCATTTTTAATTGCAGTTGATGCCTGCCTTGGAAAAATGGACCATGTAGGGTACATTACAATAGGGAAGGGAGCTCTAAAACCAGGTTCTGGAGTGAATAAGGATTTAGAGCCGATAGGGGATATACACATAACCGGTATAGTAAATTTTGGTGGGTTTATGGACTTTATGATATTACAAAATACAAGACTTAGCGTAGTGATGAGATTAGCGGACATTATGGCAAATGGAATAAAATATGCTGCATGGAAGATTACAATGGAAATGAAGGGTGATTGTAAAACCACTGTAAATTAAATCTGATTTTTTATTGTAATATGTTCAGACATTTTAAATAAAAATCGTTATAATAGAATGTAATAAAAACAAGCAAAGGAAACTTTAGCGTAATAGATATAATACTTTTATTAGGAGGGTTTTTATGAGAAATAGAAGTACGGTGATTATTGGTAGTATTTTAATGATATTGGGTGTTCTGTTCCTTTTAGATAATCTCGGTATATTCTCAATTAATTTCGGTTTTTCTGATATTGGTTGGGTATTTGCAAACTTCTGGCCATTATTTTTAATTATTCCTGGGGTGGTGTTCCATTTTGCGTTTTTCTCATCTAGAGCAGGGGATGCCGGTCTACTGGTACCGGGGGGAATTCTTCTTGTAATAGGCTTGACATGCCAGGTATCAATGCTAACTGGATGGTGGAGCTACCTTTGGCCAGGTTACATTTTAGCTGTAGCTTTTGGACTTTTTGAACTTTATGTTTTTGGAAACAGGGATAAGGGGCTTTTAATTCCAGTCTTTATACTTGGAGGCTTATCTCTTATTTTCTTCTCAATGTCTCTTGGAAGCATTTATTGGCTCAGGACGTTTTTAGTACCTGCAATACTAATAATAGGTGGTGCACTCATTATATTTAAAAACAGACGATAATAATCATTCCCTATTTATGCCTGCTCTCATATACTATACTAGTGATTAATAGCTAATATCAGTAATATAGGAGTAAAAGCATGAAAGAAAATGATAATGTGAAAGATAAGCTTGAACAGCTAAGAGGCTTTGTACATCAAGGAATTAATACAATGGCGGCAGAGAATTCGGAAGAAAGATCCCATACTCCAGAGAAAAATGATAAGCATGGCCATCATAGCATGGCAAAAAAAGGTAGTCATAAAAAGCAGCATAATGACAAAAATGTAAATAAGAATTTCACTAACAAGAATGATAATATCAAATGTGATGATGTCAAGAATGATAATATCAAGAATGACGATTTAAAGAATGAAAGCAAGCACGAACATCATGGAAAAAAGCATCATGGTAAAAAGAAGAGCCATACTAGTAGTGAAAAGCTGGAGAAATTTAAATCTACAAAACACCAAAAATCTATGAAAAAACATAAAAATAGGTGTTATAATAGATAGAAAGTGGGAATATATATTTCGTAAAGAACGGAAGTAAGCAAGACAAGAAAATACAACTGATTAGAAGAGGAGAGGAAAGCTATGGACAAATATGTTTGTACTGCATGCGGTTATGTGTATGATCCTGAAGTAGGAGATGAGGACAGTGGCATTGCTCCAGGCACCGCTTTCGAAGATATTCCTGAGGATTGGGTATGTCCTCTTTGCGGCGTTGACAAAAGCATGTTTGAAAAAGCATAAGAAAAACGGGTTCCCAGTGAGGGAACCCGTTTTTTATTACAGATGATATTCTAATGAGTGGCTTACAATGGCTGATTAATGATATATATTGCCAAATGTAAGCCAATTTTATATTGAGCTTGGGATGGAGGGATTTTGTGGGTACAAGAAAACCGGTCATTGGTATTACATGTGGATACGACAATCAGACTACGATGAGCTTTGTAAAGGAAGGCTATTATGAGGCTGTTACAAAGGCTGGCGGATTGGCTATATTACTTCCTGTAACGGATGACGAGAGCGTTATTTCAGGGTATTACTCTATGTGTGATGGAATTATACTATCGGGTGGGCCTGATGTTGATGCATGTTATTTTAGTGAGGAAAACATGCCTTTTGCAGGAGAAATATCACCCATCAGAGATTCAATGGAAATAAAGCTAGCGAGACTGTGTCTCGATATGGATAAGCCAATAATGGGTATTTGCAGAGGCTGCCAAGTGCTGAACATAGCAGCAGGAGGATCGATATTCCAGGATATTTACCAACAATACCAACAAAGTGAGAGCATAAAGGCCCCTCTAAAACATATGCAGCAAGCGCCTAAATGGTATCCCACTCATAGTATCAGAATAAAAAAAGAGTCAATGTTACACGATATATTTAAGCAAGATGAAATAAGGGTAAACTCATTTCACCATCAAGCAATTAGTACAGTAGCTGAACGATTCACTATAGCAGCAGCTGCAAAGGATGGTGTAATTGAGGCTATTACAAACGAACGTAAGACATTTACAGTAGGAATACAATGGCATCCTGAACTAATGTTTTCAAAATGTGACAGCCAGCTTGCGATATTTGAAAGAATGGTTTCTGTGTGTTAAAATGTTTAAGAATACTATTAGACAAGGAGGAAGTGTGGCTAGTATAAAAGGATGTCACACTACAAAGGATGAATAAGATCACAGAACTTATGCAAGAAACATTGGGAGATTTCTATGGTCCAGCAGTTATCATTTTTAAAATAATATTGATAATTGCAATTGCAAGCTTTATTGTCAAGATAGGAACAGCAGTTATTAAAAAGGTTTTTAATAAGCAGAAGGGGCTTAAGATTAAGCTCAGTGATAAAAGAGTGGACACTATGTGCACTATTTCAATAAGTGTCTTCAAGTATACAGTTTATATAGCTGCTATATTATTTGTTTTGGTAGATATTTTTAATATGACATCTGTTTTGGCCGCTGCCGGAGTTGGTGGTGTAGCAATAGGTTTTGGTGCTCAGAGCTTTATTAAAGATACTATTTCAGGGTTCTTCATTATTTTGGAGGATCAATACTCCGTCGGAGATGTGATTACAATAGATAGTATGACTGGAACAGTTGAGGATATGGAGCTTCGTGTTACCAGATTGAAGAATGCAAACGGAGACCTTTGTATTATTCCAAATGGTGAGATTAAGAGAGTAGTCAATCATACCAGAGATAACAAGCAGGTTTTAGTGGATATTCCAATAGCCTACACTGCTAATATTGAAAAGGTTAGTGAGATAGCTCAGTCGGTGTGTGACAAGGTTAAGGAAGAATTTGATGTACTGACTGACAAGCCTGAGTTCTTGGGTATAACTAGCTTTGCAGAAAGAAGTATGAATCTGAGAATTGTCGCAAAAACAAAGCCAAATGAGCAATGGGCAGTTGAAAGAAGGATTAGAATGCTTATTAAACAGGGTTTTGATGATGCTGGAATACAGTTTTATGATAGAAATAATATAATTGGCAATACGTGAGGTGATATAATGCCTGAAAGATTCGCGGTTGGTGACCTTGTAGAGATGAAGAAACAGCACCCATGTGGAAGCAAGCAATGGGAGGTGCTGAGAATAGGAGCAGATTTTCGTATCAAGTGCACCGGATGCGCCCATCAGGTAATGCTTGCACGAACAAAGTTTGAGAAAAATGTTAAGAAGATTCTTAAGTCAAACTTGATTACTGAAGATACCCAGCAGCAATAAAAATGTTTTTAAGTAAGGTAATACTGCATAGGAAATACATTATTGGAAACACTTGTTAGTATAGAATTTACTATGCAGGAGGTTTATATGTCAGAGAGTGCCAAACCATCAGAAACATTTGAAAATCTTATCAAGGATTACCTACATCAGGGTAAGGAAAAGCTTGAAAAGGATCTTGCCGGTACAAGGGAGGCTATTAAACTTATAGCCAAAGAAAAAACAAGGCAATTCATGCGCACTATGGACAAGGGCCTCAGCTCAGAGGAGAGAGAATTTCTTAACTCAATAATTATAACAAGCATGTATCAGTCATTTTGCTACGGCTATGGGATAGGAAAAATAGAGGGAGAGACAAAGCAAAAGGTTTGCTTGTAAAAGCTCTCGCTGTTGTTAGGAAGAAAAGCGATTAGGGTTTTCCTTAGTCGCTTTTATGTTGTCGTTAAGCATTTAGGATAAAATCCTCCCAAAATCCAACATCCCATCTTACATTGTATAAAAACATGCAATAAAAAAGCCTGTAATCGATTGATTAACAGGCTTGGCGGAGAGAAAGGGATTTGAACCCTTGATACCCTTTCGGGTATATCTGATTTCGAGTCAGAGACCTTCGGCCAGCTCGGACATCTCTCCGTATATATAATACAAGCTGACAGTAGATGCTAATAAATATACAATAGACTCATATACTATACAGCCAACATTGTTTCCGTCAGCATTTATATTTTACCGTCAAATGACTAATCTTTCAAGTAAAAGAATACAAAAACTCTAAATACAAAAAAGTTTAATAAATTTAAATAATTTATTCATATTTAGTTACTTTTTTTTCACTTCAGATATCTGTTATAATATAATATCATGGGTTAAGATAAGACTTACATATTTTAGGCAGCATACACACAGTAAATATAGATAAGGACTAAATATATGAAACAAGAAATACCAATTATTGATATTATTATATCCATTTCAGGCGCCATTGACCTGATAAATCCAAACATATCAAATCATCACAAAAGGGTGGCGTACTTGGCTTACTGCATAGGAAAAGAAATGAATCTTCCTGAGGATGAGTTGAAGGATATCATTCTTGCGGGTCTTTTGCATGATTGCGGTGCAGCTAATTTTTTTGAGAGAAATTTTATCTATGAGTTTGAATTTGGAAATAAAACGTTAGAGAGACATTCCCATGGATACAAGGGATGGTTCATTCTAAGTGATGTTCCGGAACTTAGGAATGCTGCTGAGATTATCAAGTTCCATCACATTTTCTGGAACGAGGGAAATGCTACATATATGGATAAATATAGTGTTCCTAGAGGTAGTCATATTTTACATATCGCAGACCGAGTAGATATACTGATAAAAAGAGATGAGGAAATACTTAATCAGCGAAACAATATATTTGCAACAATAGAAAACAAGAGTGGCGAGATGTTTATGCCACGAGCTGTTGAGGCACTCGAAGTAATTATGGCTAAGCCTTATATCTGGTTTGATTTAGTTAACACATACCTTGAGGCACTCATAAGACAAATAATGGCACCGTATAAAGTCAATATTGACCCATATTCATTAACCAACTATGCAAGAATGGCTCATAGGATAATTGACTTTAGGAGCCAGTTTACAGCTACCCATTCAATGGGGGTAGCATCAACCACTAAAACAATTGCTACACTTATGAATTTCTGTCATGGTGACACACAACTAATGTATTGTGCGGGACTAATGCATGATATAGGCAAGTTGTGTATTCCTGAGAGTATATTGGAGAAACCATCAGCTTTGAGTATAAACGAATTTAACCTTATGAAATCACATACTTACCATACCTATAAAATAATAGATGCTATTCCAGGGATGGAAAGAGTTCGTGATTGGGCTGCCTTCCATCATGAGAAGCTTGATGGAACAGGATATCCTTTTGGTAAGAGCTCAAGTGAGTTGGATTTAGGCTCAAGAATACTGACAGTTAGTGACATATTTACGGCACTAACTGAGGATAGACCTTATAGAAAAGCAATGGAGGTTGATGATGCTATTTCAACCATAAACAGAATAAATAATATTGACGATGATGTTAGACTTTGCTTAAATAAAAATCTATATGAAATAAATGAAATTCGCAAGAACTCCCAGATGTCAGAGATGACGCACTGCTCATGTATGTTAAAGCAAGGGAGCTATTTTGACGGCAGTGATTAAATAAATCCTTTTGAAAAAGAGGTTAGTTGCAATCAGGTTAAATTGGATTAATAGGCTTATTTATAAGTACAAAAAGGAGGGGCAACAATGAATTTCAGATTTCACATGCCAACTAAAGTTGTTGTTGGAGATGGATGTATTAAAGATAATACAACGCTACTTTTTGGGTTTGGAAAGAAAGCCATGTTGGTTACTGGAAGAACTTCTGCAAAGAAAAACGGTGCACAGCAGGATATGGTTGAAGCACTTGATACGGTTGGAGTAGAGTACTACGTTTTTGATGAGGTAGAGCAGAACCCCAGTATTGCTACGGTGCGAAGGGCGGCAAAAATCGTAAATGAGTTGGGGATTGAATTTATTGTTGGGATAGGTGGGGGTTCTCCGCTTGATGCCGCGAAGGCAATAGCTTTGTTAGCAACAAATGAGCTAAGCGATACTGAGCTGTTTTCTGGAAAGTATGCGAACAAGCCGTTACCAGTAATAGCTGTTCCTACTACAGCGGGGACAGGTAGTGAGGTTACACAGTATGCAGTACTTACGGATGATAATATAAAGAGTAAATCATCTATTTCCTGTGAACACAGCTTTCCTGTGATAGCATTCCTAGATGCTAAGTATATGGAAGGACTTTCTTTCAGAGATACTGTAAATACTGCCATTGATGCGCTTTCCCATTGTATGGAGGGGTATCTGTGTAAGAGAGCATCTGTTATGAGTGATGCACTAGCTTTAGAGGGAATGAGCCTAATTGGCTCATGGCTTTTGAATGGAGCGCAACAGGTTTCAGGAGATGGCTCTAATATTCCTTTATCTGACAGGCAGGTGCTTCTATATGCGTCCATGCTAGGGGGAATGGTAATTGCTAATACGGGAACAACGGCACTTCATTCAATGGGCTATCAGCTAACCTATAACAAAGGTATTGAGCATGGAAGGGCAAATGGACTGCTTATGTACCAGTATTTGAAGCTTATAGCTGCTAATAATCATGAAAAGGTAAATAATGTCTTAAGAGCCATTGGATTGGACAGCTTGGAACAGCTTAAGGAGTTGTTGAAAAAGGTTATATCATTTGATGAAGATATGACAGCAGAAGAATTTGAAAGCTATTCAAGTATCGCAGTGAAAGCAAAGAATATGACAAATACACTTACAGCGTTTAATATAGCAGATATCATTAATATTTTCCGGAACAGTAAGTGGAGTAGTCTATAGAAATAATTGCAGATAATAAAATAATTTACAGGTGTAATAATGTTGTAAAGGAATATTTGTAGTGGCAATAATTATATAAGTGGATGCAATATTTTGTAAAGTTATATTTCTAGAATAAAAATAAGGGGCCGTCGCATTAGCTAATGAAAAATAGCTGTGCGAGGCTCCTTTATTTGGCTCAGAATTAAATCTTTTTGGGAAGATTCTGAGGGTGATATTTGTTAAGGGGATTCTTGCAATTAATATTATATACTGAACTTGCGCATAAATCACTGGAAATTACTATAAATATAGTAAAAAACTAATAATGGACTTGATCTTGTTTCCCTGCTAATTAATATAGGCAAAGCTTATCAAACTATATATTAGATCTATTTGAGAACTTTGAAGGCGGAACCCCATACTTTTTTTTAAACATTTTTGAGAAGTTGTATATGTCATCATATCCAATACTTCTTGCCGCCTCAGTTACAGAGTAGCCATGCTTGGCTAACAGCATTGATGCCTTTTCCAGCCTATAGTTTACTAAAAAATTCTGGGGTGTATCCCCAACATACTTATAAAATACTCTACACAAGTATCGCCTATCGATACCAAGCATTTTGGCAATACTCCCTACAGAAATATGGTCTGTATAATTTGCCATGATATAGTCTTTTGCTCTAGTGGAGTAAAGACTCCCTGAACTCCCTTTATATGTTGGGTTATACTCCTCCTGCAATTGTGAAAATAATTCATAGATTTTACTGCACAGAAAAATTTCCGCTGAATGCTGTAGATTGACTACCTCCTTCATACTTTGGAAGGTGCTGCGAAGAGAGGGGATACATAATGTGGGGTTATCGTTTGCAAAACCACTATTTTCTATTAGTGAGGGCACAAGATTCCCATTGAAACCTATCCAAATATATTCCCATGGGTCATTATCGTCAGCTTTATAAAACGTTAATTCATATGGCCTGATTAGAAACATACAGCCTTTAGCTAGAGTGTAACTCTGACCACTTCTCTGGAAAATGCCACTTCCCGAAACTACATAGTGTATAAGATAATATTCGCGGGAGGCTGGGCCATAGGAATGTCCCTTTTCACAATCTTCCCAGCCGAGTAGTAAAGGGTTAATATCAGAGAAATTTTTATTCAGGAGAGATACAATATGCATCATAATATTGCCTCCGATACATCAAAATATTGCTTTTATGCATCATTATTATTGCCTCAGATACATCATAATATGGTCTTTATGCATTATATCATTGCATCCAATACAAATATACATGGTTACATTATAACAAATTATAGTTACATTATTCAATTTATTTATTATTCTAAAATGCTATTATAAGTCTATATAAGCTAATAACTTTACGTATATAAGTTGGAGGGAATTGTATGGTCAAAATTACATTTATGGGGGCAGGTAGTACTGTATTTGCCAAGAATGTTTTAGGAGATAGCATGTGCACCGATGCACTCAGGGATAGTGAGATATGTTTGTATGACATTGATGGTGAAAGACTAAAAGAATCACAGATAATGTTAGAAGCAATAAACAAAAACATTAATAATGGAAGAGCTAAAATTAAGACATACATGGGAATAGAAAATAGAAAGGAAGCACTCAGGCGTTCTGACTTTGTTGTAAATGCCATACAGGTAGGAGGCTATGATCCTTGTACAATAACTGACTTTGAGATACCAAAGAAGTACGGATTAAGGCAAACTATTGCAGATACCTTGGGTATTGGAGGTATAATGCGTACCTTAAGGACTATTCCTGTACTTGAGCAATTTGCACAGGATATAGAAGAAGTATGTCCTGATGCATGGTTCCTTAATTATACTAATCCAATGGCTATGCTTTCAGGATATATGCAGAGGTTCACAGGGGTTAAGACAGTTGGTCTTTGCCACAGTGTTCAGGTATGCTCAGAGGGACTTTTAAATTTACTGGGCATGGAGGATAAACTCGAGGGACGCAGGGAGCTAATAGCAGGAATTAATCATATGGGCTGGCTGCTTGAGATAAAGGACAAGGATGGAAATGACCTCTATCCTGAGATTAGAAGACGGGCAAAGGAAAAGAATAGAACTGAGAAGCATTGGGATATGACGAGGTATGAATATATCGATAAGTTTGGATATTATTGTACTGAATCAAGCGAGCACAACGCTGAATATAATCCGTTCTTTATTAAATCAAAATATCCTGAGTTGATAGAGAGGTTTAATATACCGTTAGATGAATATCCAAGAAGGTGCATACATCAGATTGCAGAATGGAAAAAACAAAGAGATGAATTAATGAATAATCCAATGCTATCTCATAATAGGAGCAGTGAGTATGCTTCTTACATAATGGAGGCCATTGTAACAAATAGACCGTACAAGATAGGCGGCAATGTAATCAACAAGGGAGGGCTTATAGAGAACCTGCCACAGGATGCTTGCGTAGAGGTGCCATGTATGGTTGACGGAATGGGTATAAATCCTTGCCGCGTTGGGCGTTTGCCAGTTCAGCTTGCAGCAATGAATATGACAAATATAAATGTACAACTCTTGACTATTGAAGCGGCAGTAACCAGAAAACGTGAGCACATATATCATGCTGCTATGCTAGATCCTCACACAGCAGCAGAGCTTTCCATTGATGATATTGTAAGTATGGTTGACGAATTAATAGCTGCTCATGGAGATTGGATGCCGAAGTTTAGATAGTACAGAAAGTAAGCTTAAAAAAATAAATTAGATTCTAGCAGCAAGGAGATAAGCTCCTTGCTTTTATTTTGAATTCTTTAGAAGAATTTAGATTTTACTATCAATACTGGAATAATTTTAATAAATTTGAGATAATTAAGGATATCTTGACCCATTATGCAATTTATATTTATAGGGGGTATTATTTTGGACGATATAAATATCCTTTTAGTTGAAGATGATTTGGAGATTAGCCGCTTAGCAGCTAAGTACCTGTTAAAGGAAGGTTTTAAAACGGATAGTGCAACTAACGGAAGAGAGGCATTATCTTTTATTAAATCAAATGTATACCAGATGATTGTCTTGGATTTGATGATTCCGTACATTGATGGATACGAGGTGCTAAGGATAATAAGAGAAAATAATAATCATGTACCTGTTTTAATCATTTCTGCAAAAGCAGATAACACAGATAAAGTATTGGGTTTGGAGCTAGGTGCTGATGATTATCTTACAAAGCCCTTTAGTATCGAGGAGCTTATCGCTAGAGTAAAGGCACAAATTCGAAGATACATGCATTTTAATACCAACGAGGGTCAAAAGGATATAGTATTAAGGTATAAAGATATAGTAATGAATGTAAACACCTATGAATTAAGTATAGATTCAAAATCCATTATTCTAACCTCGAAAGAATTTGATATCCTTAAATTGCTTATGACAAATCCAAAGAAGATATTTACAAAGGCGAATATATTTAATGCTGTATGGGGAGAAGAATATATCGGAGATGAAAATACAGTAATGGTTCATATACGACGTCTGCGTGAAAAAATAGAGCCCAACCCGTCGCAGCCCCAATATATTCAAACTATTTGGGGTATTGGCTATAAGCTCACAGAGGTGTAGTATGATTTACGTTATTATTATAATTTTGATTTTGGCTTGTTTAGCGACTATTATAATTCTGCATTCATTTGTAATAAACATCAAATATATTTCTGAAGTTATAAAAGATATTATACGTAGAAGTGCTTTTAGAAGAATAAATCCTGGTACTGTTTTGAAACCAGTGAAGCAGCTTAGTATTGATATAAACTCTTTGTTAGAACAACATGAAGCAAACAGAATTAAAGTTCGGGAGCTTGAAATTTCACAAAAACGCGTCATATCCAACATATCACATGACTTACGGACACCGTTGACCTCGCTTTTAGGGTACTTGGAAATGCTCCAAAAAGATGCAACGTTGACTGAAGAAGAAAAGGCTGAATATCTTGAAATAGCTTTATCAAAAGGCAAGTCTTTACATTTCTTTGTACAGAACTTCTTTGAATTGGCGAAGTTAGAAGCAAATGATACACAATACGACTTTGAGAAGCTCGATATTAGTAATACTATTAAAGAAATAATGTTGAGCTTTTATTCGGATTTTTCGCAAAATAATATTCAGCCAGAGTTGAATTTATCTGAAAAACCGGTTTATGTTCTGGCTAATAGGACATGTATCGAAAGAATTCTGCAAAACCTTATATCAAATGCTTTAAGGTATGGAAAGGATGGAGGAATTATAGGCGTTGCTTTGAGAGAAGTACCTGATAGGATATGGGTAGATATATGGGATAATGGGAAAGGTATTGCAGAAAAGGATATAAAGCATATATTTGAAAGGTTATATATTTCAGAAGAATCTAGAAATAACAATATGAGAGGTAGCGGTCTGGGACTGTCTATAGCTAAAAAAATGATAGAGAAAATGAATGGTGAAATATTGGTCAGCAGTGTTCCTAATGTTAAAACTATATTTTCATTTTGCTTGCGAAGGTATGATATAAATTTATTATAGATGAAGTCGTGAACCAAGTGTTTACGTAGCTTCATTTTTTATTTAAGGAATTTGTAAGAATTTTGTTAGGTTAACTTAAGAAAATAGATTTATATTTTTTGATAGAAACAGTTTTATATTTTAATTAAATTTTGATCTAGAGGGTGATGTGAAGGTGGATTATATTTTGCGGACATTCAATCTTTCGAAAGAGTTTAAACATCAAAAAGCGGTAGACAATGTAAATATCAATGTGAAGCGGGGAGAAATATATGGGTTCCTTGGTCAGAATGGTGCAGGAAAGACAACAACTATTCGTATGATTATGGGTATTATTCAACCCACATCAGGAGGTATTGAGTTGTTTGGAGAAGAGTTAATTGCAGGCAGTTATAGTCATTTTGGGGGTATTGGTTCAATTATTGAAACACCTGGAGCTTATCCAAATCTTACAGCCATTGAAAATCTAGAAATTCATCGCAGATTAATGGGAATACCGGATAAAGCATGCATAGGAAAGGCATTGGAGATGGTCGGCCTTGAGGGGACGGGAAAGAAACGGGTAAAAAACTTTTCTTTGGGCATGAAACAGAGGTTGGGAATAGCCAGAGCGCTTTTACATAATCCAGAACTATTAATATTGGATGAGCCTACAAATGGCTTGGATCCTATTGGTATTAAGGAAATGCGACTGTTGATACTTGATCTGGTGCAAAAAACAAATCTCACAGTTATAATATCTTCCCACATTCTGAGTGAGGTTCAACAATTAGCTAATAGAATTGGTATTATACATAAAGGTAAGCTATTGGAAGAAATCGATTATGAATCACTTCAGAAGAAAAACAGGCATTATATAGAAATAAAAGTAGATGACGATAAGAAGTCTATTGTACTAATCGAGAGAAAGTTGAATATTACTGACTATAAAATTGTAGAACCCGGGATAATAAGGGTCTATGAACGGCTTAATGATTGCGGAGCAATTAACAAGACTTTAGTAGATGGTGGGATTGATGTAAGCGGTATATCACTGATGAATAGTACACTTGAAGATTATTTTGTGGAAATGACAGGAGGCTTAATAAATGTATAGAATACTTTATACCGAATTTATGAAAATTAAAAAGTCTAAAATATTGTTATTAATTCCTTTAAGTTCGCTAATTCCACTTCTTCTTATCCTCCTTATATATCTAAGTGATACAGAACAACGTATGGTAGGATGGGAGCATTATTTAGGACATGTTCTATTAACAATGAATAGCTTGACCCCACCAGTATTTTTTTTATTTACTGGCTACATCTTTTCAAGAGAATATAGTGATAATACAATTGATGCTATGATTACATACCCTATTTCGCGTGTAGGTATATTAGTAAGTAAAATGTTGATAATGGTACCCGTAGTTCTCTTAATAATGTTTATTTCTTTTTCTTTTGGATTAGCTTTAGGTAAGTTTTTACTCTATGATAGTCTATCTTTAGTGGTAATTGTTGAGTATGCAAAAATATTCCTTTTAGTATCCATATTACATTTAACACTTGTACCATTAGCAGCGACTGTAAGTATTATTAGCAAAAATATAATTGCTTCTGCTGCAGCCGCATTGGCAGCATTTCTTTTTGTTATTCTATTTCTAAATACAGAATATAATGTTTTCACTCCTTGGTGTGTACCAACTCTGTTTTCATCAAAATGGAGTAATTATCTTACTCAATGGGATTTTAATGTTTCTAATGCATTAATGACACTTGTAATTACCTTTGTTGTTGCACTAGTAATCAACGTAATATATTTCAAGAAAACAGAGCTTATTGCAAAATAAAGGAGTGCCAAAAATGCTACTTTTATTGGCACCTTCAATTGCCTTACTAGGCCCTATAATATATTTGCTTAATATAGCTATGTTTATAGCGGCTTTTCCAATACAGATGCTTTTAATCATGATGACATTAAGTATTTTAGTCCCTTCAATTAACTTGTTTTTGAGAGTGGAGCGAGTATAGGTAGTTAAAGTTGAAAGGATGATACGACATTCATATGTGCTAATAACAATATTTGAATAAATGTAAAAAAAAGTAGTATAATGAAAATAAAGTTAGCATATAAAAAATGTTACACATAAGAGGTTTTTTGAGGAGGATATACCCATGGAACACATTTACCATGTACAGAATGAGGTTGTATCATACTACAAACATATACCAATTTTACCTGAGGATGTTGCTATTGATGAAAGACTGCTTTTTGATATGACCGAGAGCCAATATATTGAAAATTTATCTTATTTCACTGAGCTTATGAAATCCATATATAAAGACATGGAAGTAAGGCCCATAGAATATGGTTTGCTGACAATTGACATAAACCAAATAAATGAAAACAAGGCAGATGGTAATCTTGCGAAAGCATCGTGGCGTTCAGTAAAACGATTAGGTGATGTTATTGCCATGATTGGAAAGCTTGGAGAAGTAGATGGTGACAAATTACGATTATCTGCCACGACCTTTAAAGATTCCCTAAAGAAAATTGATAAACTTAGTTTAATTTTGAACAGATTGATTGATTTTGGATTCTCAATTACTGATTATAACGGTAAAGGATTTAATAAGGGGATTGAAACATTTTACATATCATATCCAAAAAAACCTTTATTAATGCGTATAATGAAAGCATATGCCATATCTGAGCCATATCATAACGATGATCCACATGAGTTTTATTACTTTGATTATAAAAGACTTGCAAATAGAGAAAAGTTACCTGCCCACTGCGTATCAAATGATCTTGCAGCTTTGATAAGTGAAGAAAGTGGTAATTTGCTTAGTGGAATTAATAAATGTTTTGTTGATGAGTTGGGGCTTTTACCACATTATAAAGATGATAGCATCGAATATTATTACAAGAAAAAGCGTGTTGCTCGTTTTGTGATTGATTTCCATAATCTTGATGTTGTTTTAATTCTAAAACTTAAGGATATGGATAAATACATAGACCAAATTGGAAAGCTTCCTGATAATCTTAAGAAATACTTTTTAAATGGAAATTGTAAATATTGTGGGTGTCAGAACTCAACAGCAGAATATTGTAAATACCGAATAAGCTGGACTCTCAACAGCCGTAAGTATAATGCTTGTAATTTTACAGTATTTAATTTCTATAATCCAAAGAGAGCTGATGCAGAATATTTTATCAATCTTATGAAATTTGAGTACAAAATACAGTAAAAAACCCTTTACTCCTCTGAAAACGAATTTAAATTACGAGAAGTGTTGATATAAAAAACGAGGATTACCATTTATCTGATAATCCTCGAATCCCTTAAGTTTGGCGGAAAGAGAGGGATTCGAACCCTCGGACGGGGTTAACCGTCACACGATTTCCAGTCGTGCGCCTTAGACCAGCTCAGCCATCTTTCCATAAAAAAATTATGTTTATTAAATTAACCGCTTTTATATTTTACATTACCCCCTATAAGTTGTCAACCCGAAATTAAACATATTATAGAGCATTGAGGAATTCATTAAAATTGGTATTTACAGGACTGAATCTCTCACCTTGCTTATGTGAAAAGGAATTTAAGTTAACCTAAAATCGTTTTGTAGCTTTTGGCGATTTTTGCATCTATAATATAAAGTTAAGTAGCTTGCTGTTGGCTTGAGAGGACTTTGTAGTGGTGATGTTCTGGCTTCTGACACATTACTTTATTGATATAATACTATACAGGTACAAGCTCAAAAAACATAAGTATACTGCTATTGATATAAATACTATGTAGTTATAGGCTCAAAAAACTTAAGTATACTGCCATCAATGGTCACAACCTCGCAGGTTTTTCCTCCCCATGGCTCTGAAACAATCTCTGTTACATGATTCCAACCATTTTTCTTTACAAATGTATATAAATTTTCGATACCTTGAACAAGCATGAATCCTACTATTCCCTTTTGTGCTTGACCTTTATACAAGTGAATACCTGTAAATGGAGAAATACGGAACATCTGTATGTCCATAGGTATATTACATAAACAACCGTATGTTCCATGGTTATTTTCATCCCTTACTTCTATTTGTCCATACCAACCAAGAACGTCATTAAACCATCTTAGTGTTTTATCTAAGTTCTGGGAGTAATAAACCGCTCCTGTCTCTTTTACAATGTAACCTCTTTCATTAAAAACACTCAACATAGCTTTGCCTCCTGATATGTAATAACCTACAAATATACGAGGGTAAATATATACCGCTCACAAACATAATGATATCAGTATTTTTTATATGCCTCCCGACTTTTTTTGCATTAATTTGTTGGTTATTAGAGATATTCAACAAAAGGCTCATTTCAGGTCTTCATAGGGCCTGATAGCAGTACACACAATATGGCGACATTTACACTGGTAGAATAACAGAAAAAGCACAGGAGACGCAGTCTATGACTGCGCTCTTATTTTTCATGCTTGTTTTTGAGCATTTCAGGTAAAAAACCATACTTATTTTATATTCCTGCTATAATAAAATGGTACAAGTTTATTTTTTCTAGCACTAGATTATTTTACCAGGAGGATATAAGTATGGAGGGATTTTTGAAAAAGCTATCTAGGATTGTAGTGTTTGTTACAGTTTTTTCTATGCTTTGCACAACAAATATAAGTGCAACGGCCTCATTAAAGACCCCAAAGCTGCAGAGCTTTGTAATAGGCGCAATTGAATTTGCGAACAATACTATATCAGTAAGTAACGGTGTTGGGCTGGCAACAGAGTATGACCCAAACAACAAAAATATCAAGTATGGGGGGAATAGCAGAGTAATTCTTATTGACTATGAAAAGGGAACAAAAAAGGTGCTGCCATACCACGGTTTACGTAACCAAGCATCTGACGGTGATGCCACCGGTGGTTTTGTTGAGGGGCTGGCTCTGGTGTATAGAGCGGGTGCAATAAAAACACCTGAAGACGATACAGGGTTCGGCTATACCTTTATTAATTCTGAGGGTAAGGCATTGACTGAACCTAAGTTTTCTTATGCTTCGAGCTTTAATAATGGTCTTGCAGGCGTTAGATACTATGAAGGTAATCAGTGCTATAGTGGGGTTTTGCAAAAGAATGGCAAGATAAAATTTGCTGTTTTTGGAAGATATAGCATACATGTAGGTAATGACTATGTGAAGTTTTGGGACAATAAGAACAGTTTTTGCTATGACTTTAGTGGTAAAAGAATTTACCTAACTGAGACAGAGATGAGAGAGAGGGACAATGAAAACTATAATGCCAAAGAACGTGATGCATTTTATCAAAAATATGCCAAGTTATACGATAGTGTTGAATACCTAGGTTCCAGTAGATTTTATGTGAATACCAGTGCTGGCAAAAGGGTAGTTAATTCTCAGAATAAAACCATAATTCCTGAGAGCTATATGGTTTTCAATAAATTGATGAATGAAGGGGAGATATACTTCGTTACTCACAATAACGGCCTTTGCAATAAGGATGGGAAGGTCATACTGGCAAAACAGCAGGATGTAATTATCCCTGCTGATGGAGGGTATTTCTTGGGAATCAAAGATAATAAATACCAAACGCTGATTGACTCCAACGGTAAAGTGATTGCTACTAGTAATTGGGACCCAATAACAGTGCTCAGCAAAGGTATAGTAACCACTCTATTCAGTTACAACTATGACTCTGAGTACCGACCAAATGGTAAAGCCTATCTTTATACAAATATAGACCTTAGCAAGAAGTCTAGCACAAGTGCCTTAAAAAAGTTATATGCAAATAGGAAATCTCTTAATGATAAGTATAAGCAAGCAGGGGTATATAATTCTGCTAAAAACATTGCGAAAAACAGTACCCAGAGAAATATTGAGATGTTTGGTGTAATGTCAGAATTAAGTTATTATCAGAAATAGATAGGGGGATAATATGAAGAGAAGAGTATCTTTTTTATTAATACTTGCTCTGCTGCTTAGTGCAGTACCATTTTGGGGCGGAACTAATGCGGCAACGGTCACTGCAAAGTCAGTTATAGCAAGAATATACGTAAATGGAGCATATCAACCTACCGAGGCATATAAGATAAATAAGGATTACTATTATAAGATACAGGATATAGCAGCATCGGTAAGAGACCTTTCAATGAGGTTTGCAGTTACTAAAAGTGATAACGATATTAAGGTAAGCACCAAAAAGAACCATATCCTTAACGGTACTGAGTACTCAGCTTCTACACTGCTAGATTATCCTGCAAGTAGCTGGGGAGAGTTACAAGTAGATGGAGCTACAAAAAAAGTTGCGGGCTACATAATTACTGGGAACTACTGTCTTACTATGAAAGAAGCTGCTAAGTTGCTAGGCTGTGGCTTCAAAGCTGTTGAAGCCGGCAAGGGTGCAGACTATCAGCTGATGACAAGCTACAAGTACAATGCTTCTGGAAAGCTTGAAAGAAAGCTAAATGAGCAGGGGAATACTACTTTTAATAGACTGTGGGAAGGGTTTACTGTAGCTGGCAAGGATAGTATTTACTTCTTAAGTAATCATTCCTTATACAAAATGAATAATGCGGGAACTGAGGCCAAAGTATTAAGGGGGGGCTATTCTGTAAATCTTAATATTGCAAACGATAGGCTGTATTACACACTTGGTGGACAACTTCACAGCTCTGATCTTGATGGAAAAGATGAGATTTTACACTCCCAACCAATATATTCAGGATATAATCAGCAAATGAAAAACGTGCTAATAGTAGATGATTCCGTATATTGCATCTATAATGACTATGATAGGTGGGCAAATCCTCAGCATACCAGCAACATTTATCAGTTTGAGATGATAGGTAGAGACATGATACCTGATACATGGATGCGCCAGACTATATATTCTGAATGGAATTCCTCTGTGACAGATGATAAGATTAGAAGCTTCTACATTGAGGGTGACTACATATACTTCGACGACTTATGGATAAATAGGGTCAAGCTTGGGGACTATGGGATTATGAATTCAAGAGAAGTTCTTGCAGAGGGAGAATGGTACCAGCAGCAGAAATTCTCAGATGATAAGATAATAATGATGGGCAGAGAGGGCAATAACGGCAGATGGCCAGGTAAAAATGGATATCTCTATATCAAGAGTATAAATGATAAGAATAACTGGAGCACTTACTTGAAAGAAGCTATATATACCTATACTATAATGGATAATGACCTAATATATGTACAAGACTATAATTTGTTTGCAAGAAGCCTGGATGGAAAAAACAAGCGTCAACTTCTTGGTAGGGACGGAAAATCTTCTGTTCTCTTTGGCATTGCAGGCGATTGGATAGTTTCAAGAGACTCGTCTGATGTTGGAGCGGCAAAAGCCACCCTGATTAAACTAGATGGAACAACTCCTGAGGTGAAGTTCTAGATTCAGACCATAACATGAATCTGATTTATGCATTATGAAGAAAGTACTTGTAATAAGCAAACACAGGGGTATTTCGATGCCAATGTGATGAAAAGCCACCAATAAATCTGTATACAACGGATTTATTGGTGGCTTTAAAAAAATGGGTATATGATATTGAGCCTTTAAAAAATATGCATTTGATAAAGGTGGTCTTAACAAAAATTATACATTTGAAAAACTAAATTTATTTAGTTACTTTTGAAAGGGCTTCTACTTACTTCCCAAGTTAGTTTTAACAAGGAAATCCATAAGCTTTCCAAGTGGCTGTCCGTTTAATTCCGCTATGTCACCAAAATACATATAATCCGGTGAAGAAACTGTGAATGGCTTCCATTCAGGCATTGGAGTACCGTCATTATCATTTCCGTTTGGATCTCCGGTTTTAGCAAAGTTGGTCCAATAGTTACACATGTGTCTGGCTAAATCGTAGTGTTTTCCCTTAAATGGGCGCCAGCACTTTGCGAGCGTTTCAAAGGTAAACCAAAGTTCACTTGAGTGGAAGGAACCATTATTATCACCTGGCATTTCGGGGTTAAATCTATAAAAATATGCAGGTGCTCCACCTAGCATGCTGTTATTATATAGCATTAGCACATTTCCAAGTTCAAATGAATTATAGCCTGCATTTTTAATGCATTCCTCAAAAGAAGATGTACCCTCTTTTATTATGGAGAGGTATTCATTGTATGTATCAGGAAATGCAAATTTTGCATAAGCTTCTAGCTCTTCATAATTTTTTACTAGTGGTGAAGCAACAAACTCATTAATGGTGTTACCCGCAATCATAGGGACATTGTTCCATTTACCTGACTTCATTACCTCTACTGGTTGCAAAGGGAGGAATTCATTATCTACACATGGCCCCCAAAAAAGCTTAAAACGTATAGTGGCAAAGGATGAGTTTTTTGCTGTATCTGCAGGCTCAGGGTCTATTGCTGAAAACTCTGCTGCTTTTTCAAATAAGTATTTTGAAGGTAGTTCTCTTGCTTCTTGGATAGATGCTGCCCCAAGCCAGTCAGTAAAACGTTTGCCCAAAAGCTGTGCTTCCTCCAGTGTCCTGTAACCCTGATTAAACCCTGGGGAGAAACCACCACCGCTCTGTGGAATAGCTTTATGGAATAGCCCCGAGCTCATTGGAGAGGTGAGATGAGCCATTACACTTCCAGCTCCAGCAGATTGACCAAAGATAGTTACATTGTCAGCATCGCCACCAAAAGCAGAAATGTTTTCTTTTACCCACTTCATTCCTGCCAACTGATCTAAAAAGCCAAAATTACAATTTGGTTCGTTAGGGGCAGTACCCAGTTCTGGATGGGCAAAGAAACCAAAAACATTTAATCTGTAATTTACGCTGACAAGAATTACTCCGCGGCGCGCAATTCTTTCGCCGTCAAACTCCATTTCAGAAGGATAACCGCATTGTAAGCCGCCTCCAAAAATCCAGAACATTACAGGCAACTTTTCGTTTGCTGACTTAGCCGGAGTCCATACGTTCAGGTAAAGACAATCTTCGCTCATAGGAACTTTGTTATCTACATGCCATTCCTTGTTATATAATTGTTCTGGGTCACCTTCACCAGGCACTCCCTGCATTGCCAGTGGACCAAAAGTATCACACTTTAATATGCCCTCCCAGTCCTTAACAGGTTGAGGTGCTCTCCATCTCAATTCTCCTACCGGGGGCGCAGCAAATGGGATTCCCTTAAAGGCTGTAATTCTCGGGTCGGCAGCAGGTATGCCTTCAACCCAGCCGTTTTTGGTTTTAACTTTTCTTAGCATATAAACACTCCTTTATAATAAAATAAGTCATATATTCAACAAGATTACCGATATGTAATTATCAATTAACCGGCTTTTACTAGCCTTTTCTGATATAGATTAAAGGCAATAAAGGCTATGATAAACAGTGCGGCGGTCATATAAAAGGTACTTGAATACCCCAATGAAGAAACTAATACTCCTCCCATTATTGGGCTGACTCCCTGACCAATATCTGCACCTATGAAAAATGTGCTGTTTGCTACACCTACTCTGTTTGGCCTCACTCGTTTTATACATTCAGCCTGTAATGAAACCTGCCCTGCTCCCTGCCCTGCTGCCTTAAGAGCACCTGCAAAAAGAAGGGTGGCAAGGATGTTGGAATTAGCGAGAACACACAGCGATAGTGCGGTAATTATCAAGGAAATGTTTACTATCGAGCGTATTCCTTTTCTATCAGATATTTTTCCGATTGAAATCCTCACTACAAATAGAACAATTGCACTAACTGTAAAGAACCAAGCAAATCCGTGTATTTCCCTTTCCTGACACATTGTTTTGAGAAAAGCATTTATAATACCATTTCCAAAAGAGAAAATACCATTAACTATTGCATACATTAGAACTTCTATTGCAAAAATGCTATGTAAAATACTACTGAGACTATTGTCTGAAGGCGATCTCTCATTTGGTATATAATCATATCTGACAAGTAACAGTATACCTACAGCAAGGAAAGTTAGCACAGATATAAATATGAACATCATGTTATATCCAAATAACCCCTGCACGGCCTCGCCTATACCTGGTCCTACAGCTTGAGCAAAAACCTGTCCAAGGCCATAGTAGCCAATTCCTTCAGCCAGACGTGTCTTTGGGAGATAACAACTGGCCAATGCTACGTTTACAGTACTACTGACACCAAAAGCGGCTCCGTGTAAAATACGAAAGGCCAGCATGAATCCGGTGTTTGGGCAAAAGGTATACCCAAGGCAGACGGTAGCTATAACCAGTGTAGCTATTACACATAAATTCTTCTTATTACTTCTGTCTGTAAGAATGCCTGCAACTGGTCTAATAAATAGTGCACTTATAGAAAAAATACCTGATATTGTTCCGGCCAAGGCCATAGATGTATCCAATCTCTTAATAGAATAATCTACAATATTAGTATAAACCATGTTAAATGCCAATGCATTCAGAAAACTTGCTGATAATAATAGTAAAAAGGGTTTAGTCCAAAGCTTAGAAGTATTGATATAATCACTCTCTTCCCGATGGTTTTGTTTTGCTAAAATTATAGCAAAATATACTTATATATTTAAATATTTTAGCACAATCGTTTCAAGGTGTAAATATGTGTGCTCTATTGAAAGTATGCTTTATTAACAGTGTGCTCCATTGACTATGCACTATATTGACTATGTATTTTATTGACTATGTGTAAGTTGTCTTGTAATATATAATTAATCAGACATTTGCTAAATATTTAGCAAAGGGAGGGAGATTGATTTGTTAAGGAAAGTCAAAATAAGTAATGGTTGGGTTGAGGGGATTCCTGCAGCCGATCCTAGAATTACAGCATTTAAGGGCATACCTTTTGCACAACCACCAGTAGGTGATTTAAGGTGGAGAGAACCACAGCCGGTAAAGGATTGGGAAGGTGTGTTAAAGTGTAGTACGTTTGGACCCATTCCTATGCAGTCTACGCCAGGGCTGGGAGATCCTGAACAATTATACAACAAAGAGTGGCATGTGGATAGCGATATAGCTATAAGTGAGGATTGTCTTTATCTTAATGTCTGGACTCCTGCAAAAAAAGAGGATGAAAAGTTACCCGTCATGGCATGGATTTTTGGCGGTGGTATGGTGGGCGGATATACCTCTGAAATGGAGTTTGATGGTGAAAGAATTGCAAGACGGGGCGTAATACTTGTCAGTATAGGATACCGAGTAAACGGATTTGGATTTTTGGCTCATCCTGAATTGACAGCAGAAAGCAGCAGAGGTTTTAGTGGAAACTACGGACTACTGGATCAACGTGCCGGACTAGAATGGATTCAAAAGAATATAAAAAGCTTTGGGGGCGATCCTGGGAATGTAACAGTATGTGGACAGTCTGCCGGAGGCAGAAGTACTTTATGCCACATTACCTCACCTATAAATGAAGGTTTGTTTAATAAGGCAATAATTCAAAGCGGCGGGGGGTTAATGGTAGGATATAGAGGATTCTATCCGCAACTAAAGACAGCTGAACAAAAAGGTATAGAATTCTTTGATATGTTAGGAGTTTCTAATCTTCAAGAAGCGAGAAAACTAGATGCCGAATTCGTTTTGATAAAAGCAATGGAGTTTTATACCCCTCAGTATAGATGGGGGCCTATAGTGGATGGATACTTTATGAAAGAAGACCCGGTTGAAGCAATAGTTGCAGGCAGACAACATAACATTCCATGCATTGCATCAAGCACAACTAATGATATGAATTTTAAGCCTAATTTTAATACCATTGACGACTTAGTTGAATATGCTAAAGAAAATTTTGGTGATAAGTCAGAAGATTACATACGTCTATTTGATAGCTGCAATGGTGATATGGACAGCATTAACCAATTGGCAAAGTATGATGCTCTGGAGATTGGTAATATTGCGCTAGCCAAGGAAATAGTCAGGCATAATCAATCAAAAATTTACCTCTCAATGTTTGGCCCAGAGATGCCTGGAGATAATGCAGGTTGCTTCCATTCAAGCGACTTGTGGTTTACCTTTGAAACCTTAGCAAAGTGTTGGAGACCATTCCAGGGAAAGCACTATGACTTAGCCCGCCAAATATGCAACTACTGGACTAACTTTGTTAAAAATGGTGATCCAAATGGAAATGATAATGATGGAACACCTATGCCAGAATGGAAGCCATTTGACCAACAAGATATAAAAATGATGTTCTTTGGTGATACTGCTCAGATGAAAATTAGTAGTGATAAGATGCTAGACTTCTTGGCGGAGCAAGAAATTGCGGCAGCAAAGAGAGCAAATAAGTAGTTAGCTAATGAAATGGCCTCCACAATTTAGACCCAAAAATCTAATTTGTGGAGGCCAGTAAAATATACAAGTCTCTTTCCCATTCTACTAAAATGGTCTAGTTGCTACTTAGAAGTTGTCTACTTAAAATAGTTTAGTTCTTGCTTACAATTTGTAAAATTAAATAACTAGTTCTCATTTGCAATCGTCTACTTAAATAAATAAGATAAAAACTCTCTAGCACTATATCTCCAGACCTGCCATTCGTGGTAACCGGGGGTGGTATAATAGCGATATTTAATGCCCATATCATCCAGTGTTGAAAAGGCTTTTTTGTGGCTTTTAACCAATCCCTCTTCCTGCTCGCCAGCCGATAAAAATAATAGTTTCATTTTGCTGTTAAACTCTTCTTTGTTTGACAAGAGCGGAGTATAGTCGTCTTCACCGTTGTTTATGTATAAGTGTGCGCTAAATATACCAACAGAAGAAAAATACTCAAGGTTATTAAAAACAGTATATTGGCTTTGGAAGCCTCCCATTGATAGACCAGCCATTGAGCGGTATTCACGCTCTGCAATGGTTCTATACTTTTTGTCGATGAACGGTATGCAGTCCTTAGTTATAACCTCATCAATACAGCCTCTTGCAGAATGGCCACCACCGTAAGGATAAAAGGAATAACCATTGTTCATAACAATAATCATTTCCTCGCATTGTCCATCGGCTATCATATTGTCGGCTATATAGTTGATTTTGCCCTGCCATATCCATGAGGCTTCACTCTCGCCGCCACCGTGTTGTAAGTATAATACAGGATATCTCTTGCTAGTATTACTTTCGTAACTTGGAGGAGTATAAACAAAGCAGTTTCTAACACGCCCTGTAACACTGCTGTTGAAGTATTCCATACGGATGGTGCCATGTGGTACAGGCTGCAATAAATAAAAGTCTGAGTTATTGTCAGGAAGTTCAAAAAAGTTCATTACTCTTGCACAGCCATAGCCATATGGAGCAAGATCATTTGTAACACAATTACCGTCTACAAAATATTCGTGGTAGTGAAAGCCCGCGCCTATTCCTTCAATGGTGACCGACCAGAGAGTATCATCTTGTCTGACTAGGGCATGCCTTGTGTTACCCATTGTGCCCCCAATGCCAGCAACCTCAACTGACTTTGCAACCTTGGAGAAGTAGTTAAAGGTAACATCTCCATTTTCTTGGACAATCACTCCTTGGGGTTGTACTTTATACTCTCCACAAGGGACCCCGTTTTTATCGATTTTCATTACAAGGTTACGGTTGGTGGGGTCAAATATAAGGGGGTTGGCATTGAGCGCTTGATTTGATAATATTTTAGAATCAATTTTCATATCGTGCTTCTCCTTTACTTTTGAAAGATGAGTGGAAGAAATGCGTGTACGCTATGTCTCCAAACGTCCCAGGTATGATGTCCCGGACAGGAAAATGAATATAGGGAGGTTGCACCCTGTTGCTGCAGCTTATCGATGATCTCCATTGGAGATTTGAAAAAAGAACCCTCCTGATCACCTGAGGATACAAAAATAACATCAAAGCAAGAGTTAATTTTTTGTGGGTCGGAAAAGAATTCACTGTAATCATATTCTGGTCGGGTAATGGGAAGTCCACCGCTGAAAATACCTATTGAAGAAAACAGGTGGTTATTTGCCATGCCTATTGTAAATGCCTGGAATGATCCCAGTGATAATCCCGCAATCGCGCGATGAGCTTTATCAGAAATAACTCTATACTTGCTCTCTATGTATGGGATACAACTGTTTACTAGCTCTGATCCAAAGTCACCGGGGAAGAATACATATTCCTTTTCACCCTCAAAGGCATAACCGCAATTCATTACTATTATCATTTCTTTACACAAGCCTTTAGCAATTAGATTGTCAGTAATCAGATTAAGCTTTCCCTGCCATATCCATCCCGTCTCACTCTCGCCAACACCATGCTGAATGTATAGAATAGGATATTGCTTGTTGCAAGTATCGTATTCTGGTGGGGTATATACCCAACAGCATTTAGTCCTGCCAGTAACTGAAGAGGTATAAAGCTCCATTCTGACATCTCCATGAGGAACATCGTTTAGGTAGTAGAACTCACTTTTTTCATCTGGCTTTTCAAAGAAATTAATTGGGTAAAAGCATCCATATCCCACTGCGGCACGAGGATTAATACACCTGTGGTCGTCGATGAAATATTGATAATAATGAAAGCCTGCCCCAATGCCTGATACTGTTGCTTGCCACCATCCATTGTCTATTTTGGTTAGAGGGTGTTTTTCGTTACCCATATAACCGCCTATACCTGCCACTTCTATTTTATATGCTGTTGTAGAATAAAAAGAGAAGGTGACATCACCGTTTTCTTCAAGCTTAACGGCAGGATAAATATCACGGTAATATATGTTTGGGACGTCAGGGGTACTTGGGTTAGGCGGTGAAAAGACTGCTTCCTTGTTCAAAGGGTCAAAGAACAAAAGATGAGAATAAAGAATACTATTGTCATTCATCTTTATATATCTCCTTAACAAAATATTTGTTACCATTATAATCCATCCAAAATCAACTAACAATATTTAGTAGAAAATAATGCAAAAATATTTAGTAAAAACGGTATAATTTCCAAATAAATTTAGCTATTTAGAAGAATAACTATTGTTCTAAAGCCAGTATATATTATTTTTGGATTAGGGTGACTACATATTGATTTGTTTAGCAATAAAGAGGTATAATTTTAGCATATTATGTGTTGTAGAATAAGGCGTTAGATTAATCAGAGTATGAAATTGATTATAGGGAGGGATAATTTTTGAAAAAGGGTGTTAGTATCAAGAAAATAGCACAGGAACTTAATCTCTCTCAGGGTACAGTGTCATTAGTACTCAACGATAGAGGCACCGAGATGAGAATATCTGAGGATACTCAAAAGAGAGTGTACGATAAGGCCAAAGCTCTCGGTTATTTTAAGTCTCATAATTCTTCTAAAAAGCTTAAGCCCGTACTAAATAATGCACCTGTTATTACCTTTTTTTGTCCTTACGTACCAGAGGGTGGACCTCTTGGCAGAGTAATGTTGGGCGTTCAAAATATGATTAGAACAGCGGGTTTTCCCCTTCAAATTATTTTTCAACCCTTTGAGCTGGATAACTTGGAAGCATATGCATCAAGATTATCTTCAAAGTACTGTAATGGAGCTATTATTTTGAATATTTCGGAAAATGATTTTAGTTTCCTATCTTCTCATAAAATAAATATACCGGTAGTACTTTTTAACTACTTAAGCCCTAATTTCAGCACTGTTTATATAGATAGCTATGATGTTGGAATGACAGCTGCTAAAATATTTGCTGCCAAGGGTCATAAGAGAGCTGCTTTAATCACACCAGATAAATCAAATAAACCCAGAAGTCTCTGCAAAACAGGTTTTTTGGATGGCTGCAAAAGTTTTGATATAGAGATAGAGGAAGGACATATAATTGAAGAAGAAAACAGCTTTTCAGGTGGTAAGGCTTCGGTTAAAAGGCTTATAGAAATGGGTACACTTCCTTCCGCGCTCTTTATACAGAACAGTTATATGGCTATAGGTGGAATACCATTATTAAAAGAAAAAGTAAAAATACCTGATGACATGGAAGTAATATCTTATGGGGGAAATGTACTAAATGAAGCAATTTCGCCATCTATTACTGCAATACAATATCCTATCGAAGAAATGACAGAGTCCTGCATGAGGGTGCTTTTAAAAATGATGCAGTCGGGTGATAACAATCCGATTTCACAAATTATAGAAACAAAGGTTGAATACAGAGATAGTTGCCCGAAACCTTAAAAATATTATACATATATTAAAATTTTTATACTTGCTTTCACTAAATATCTATTTTCATTAAAATAGATATTTTTTTATTAATATAGTTCCTTCATTCTTTTCTTATGCCTATCTATAATAAAATTGACAATCAAAAGCCTCTAATTACTGCATGCAAAATACTGGATTTTATGTAAGTAATAACAATTATTTAAATTATAGTATGACGAAAGGAATGGGGATAAACAAATGAGTATCAAACTAAAGATTTCAGCTGATGACGTTGAACCTACACATTTAGAGGGTAGAGACTTGAGATGGATTATTAATGACAAGACGGTGAATGCTCAAAAAATGAGTATTGCAATAATGCATTGCTTTCCACATGCTATTGTGAAACCACTCCATGCACACAGAGATATAGAAGAAGTAATTTATATCATAGAAGGACAAGGGCAGGCGTGGATAGATGGATTGCTTGTTGACTTCAAAAAGGGAGATGCGGTGTTCTTCCCTGCAAACTCCATGCATCAGGTAAGAAATACCGGAGATGAAGTACTTGTTACCGCATCAATATTTTCCGCAGTTACAAATTCCGACGATTATATAATTTATGATAAGAGCATGTTTTAGGGGGTAAATATGAAAAACGTTCATGTATGGGAAAAGATTGAAATAGAGCTGATTGCAAAGAATAGTTATGAAAATGCCTATTGTGAAGTTGAGACATGGGTAGTTTTAGAGGGTCCTGGCTTCAAAAGGAAGGTTTTTGGCTTTTGGGACGGAGGACAATCCTTTAAGGTTAGGCTAGTAGCCACCTGTCCGGGAAAGTGGAGCTGGTACTCTGAATCAAATACAGGTGATGAAGGACTCAACGGCATTAAGGGAAGCTTCAATGCAATTGAGTGGACAGAGCAAGAAAAAGAACAAAATGCCTGCAGACGAGGCATGATTATTGCTACCCCAAATGGGCGTGGGTTTCAATACTATGACGGAACGCCCTACTTTATGCTGGGAGATACTTGGTGGTCAACTCCAACATACCGCTATCCCTGGCACGATGATGAAAAGCCACGCGCTGTAGGCCCTGATATGGGATTCAAGGATATGGTAAAGTACCGCAAAAATCAAGGCTATAATTGCATTGCTATGTTGGCAGGTCACCCTACCTGGTCAAATGATGGACTCCCTCCAAAGATTAAGATGAATGATGCATATGGAACAGCAATTAGAGCAGCATGGATGGATACTGATTCAGGTAGTGCGAAGGATATGCATAATGAGGGAGGACGTCCTTTCTTATTCCCTGGTAAGGTAAAGGGTTATGAAGAGGTAGTTCCTGACTTTGACATGATAAATCCGGAATACTTTAAGCATATGGATAAGAAGATTGATTATCTGAATGAAAATGGCTTCACTGCATTCATTGAGGTTATCAGAAGGGATGTAAGCCAGGTATGGAAACGCTATGGCGGCTGGCCTCATTCATATGAGAGATACATACAATACATATTCAGAAGATATCAGGCAAATAACTGTATGTTTAGCCCTATTCACTTCGACTATATAGGGAATACCATACTTCCAAGGGAATATAACGAGCCAATAAATGCAGTAATAGAACAGTATGGACAACCTCCATTTGGAACTTTATTAGGTACTAATGCCTCGCCATCTACCCTATGTAATTTTGGAGGTCCAGGGGAAAACCGCTGGCTTACCTTCCACCAAATAGGAAATTGGAGAGAACACGATCATTATTGGTATTTGACTGAAATATTTAATTCAGAGCCAGCAAGACCAGCTATAAACGGTGAGCCATATTATCCGGGGTTCCCCGACGATAACCCAAAGACAAACAGCATAGAAGCAGAATTCAACTGTCGTTCAGGTATGTACGGAAGCTTTTTGTCAGGTGGACTTGGAGGTTATATCTACGGTGTAGAGGGAATGTGGGGAAGCGACATAGAGAAAAATGCAAAATACAGAATGTGGGAGGCTATTGAATTTAAGTCTGGTGCTCTTGTATACAATCTCAAGAAGTTTGTGGACAGGGTCGGGGCAAGATACATAGACCTAGAACCAAATGTGGAGCTTATTACTCCAAATAAATCCGGGGTAGTAAATGGTTACACTGGCTGGGCATACTGCGCAGCAACCAAGGAGAGAGACATACTGATGTTCTACTTTGAAAAGGATTGCTTGCAAGGTACAGTTAGAGGGCTTAAACCAAATGCTCCATACTCCATAGAATGGTTTAATGTTATAACTGGTGAGTGGAAATCAGATTCAAGAGTGATGAGCACTATTTGTGCTGATAATATGGGTCGCATTATACTTCCTGAATTCCCACAAAAGGATATGGATTGGGGCTTATATCTAGAAGAGATATAGTTAGAGAGTTTATCAGGGAGAGATATGGATTTAGGAGGTGCACAATGAAGCTTACGCAACAGCGAGTAGATGAGTTAAATAAGCTATGTCATACGTTTAGAAGGACTTTAATAGATATGCTATATAAGGTTCAAACAGGGCATCCAGGAGGCTCTTTGTCCTGTACCGAGATAATTACCACACTCTATTTTGAGAAGATGAATGTAGAGAGTGACAGGTTTGTACTTTCAAAAGGTCATGCAGCGCCTATGTTATATATCAATCTTGCTAATAAGGGTTTTTTCGAGCTGGAGGATTTGTATTCTTTGAGGCAGATTAACTGCCACTTGCAAGGACACCCTTGCAAGAGGAAAACACCAGGAGTGCAAATATCAACAGGAGCCTTGGGACTTGGCTTATCAGCAGGGTTGGGTTTGAGTCTAAGTGACAGGCTCAATCAAAAGGATAATTACACTTATGTACTGATGGGCGATGGAGAGATACAAGAAGGTGCCATCTGGGAGGCTGCAATGAGCGCATATAAATTCAAAGCTGATCACTTAATAGCAATATTAGACCAAAATGGTGTACAGCTGGACGGAACTACCGAGGAGATAATGCCAATGGGCAATATAGCGGACAAGTGGACAGCATTTGGCTGGAATGTTATACATGCAGACGGGCACAATATTGCTGACTTTGCTGATGCTATAGATAAAGCAAAGGAGAATAGAGGCACTCCAACTATTATTATTGCGAAGACTGTAAAAGGAAAAGGAATATCTTTTATGGAAGGCAAAAATGCATGGCATGGAAAGCCTATTGGCACAGAAGAATACTATCAGGCAATTAATGAACTAGGTGCGTAAGGAGGATACATATGAAAACAATACCGATGAGAGATGCATACGGCAATACCCTGGTTCAGCTTGGTGAGCAGAATAATAAGATTGTTGTGCTAGAGGCAGATGTAGGAGGCTCTACCAAAAGCAATTTATTTGGAAGCAAGTTTCCAGAAAGATATTTTAATGTAGGTATTTCAGAACTCAACATGATGGCTATGGCAGCTGGCTTTGAAGCTGGCGGAATGATTCCGTTTGTAAATACGTTCGCTGTTTTCATGACTACAAGGGCGCTAGATGCTATAAACAGTTTTATCGCGCATGACAATCAAAATGTTAAGCTAGTAGGAACATATTGCGGACTATCAGATTCTTATGACGGTGCTAGCCATCAATCCATAACAGACGTGACCATAATGCGCTCGCTTCCTAATATGACAGTAATATCACCGTGTGACCAAATTGAAGCTGAACAGGCTGTTATAGCAAGTGTTAAGCATGAAGGACCTGTATATCTGAGGATCAACAGAAACAGCCTGCCTATTATAAATAGTAGTGATTATAAATTTGAGATGGGGAAGGGAGTTATATTAAGAGAGGGAACCGACTTAACAATAATAGCTTCAGGATATATGGTTTATAAAGCTCTTGAAGCGGCAGAGGTACTTGCAGAAAAATCCGTAAGTGCTCAGGTAGTGAACATCCACACCATTAAGCCGATTGATAGTGACCTAATAATAAGCTGTGCAAAAAAGACAGGTTCAGTTCTGACGGTGGAGGAGCATAGCGTATATGGGGGCTTGGGTAGTGCGGTAGCCGAGGTGATATCACAGAATTACCCTGTTCCAATGCATATGATAGGAGTATCCGATTTCGCTGAATCAGGGGATTACGAGATGTTATTATCTAAGTATGGGTTGGAGAAGTCTATAATATGTAAACACGCTGAGCTATTATTGAAAAAATAATATTTACTATTTTAACATTATGACACTTCGGTTATAGTATGCTATAATTGAAGTGTTTTACTGTTTACATAATTAAACAAAAATTATGAAATTAGGGTGAGCGATATGATAAAACTATATACCCTCAAGAACAAGCTTATTCTATACTTTACTATTGCCATTGCCGCATTATCTCTATTTATCAGTATTTACTATTTTTACTATGCACGGGATTTGATTGATGAAAAGGTCATTGAGAACTCACAAAAAGACATAGAATACATATTAAGTAATGTTGATAGTCAAATAAAGCTGGTCGAAAATCTTTCGGACTGGATATACATGAATCGTGATTTGGATAAGGTGCTAATGAGGGATTATTCAGATGAAGATAACAATTATGATTATGATATCTCAACAGCTATGAAGGCTTTGTATAGCAGAATTTTCAACTCTTCCATTGGTAAATATATGAACTCTATTGTCATAGAAGGTAATAATGGTGTTTATCTTAAGCTATATGAAGAGTCTGACAACATATCTATAGAGGATTTGAAAAGCGAAGAGTGGTTTATAAGAAATAGGCACAGTGATGTTTTTGTTTTTAATGGAATCAGAGATAATTTAGCAAAAAATAGAGTGAACGATTTTTTTATACCTTTCGTCAGAAAGGTAATATATGCAGATAGCCGCAAGGCTATAGCAACACAATTTATGAGCTTTTCTCCTTCACTTATTGCGGATAGTATCAAGGGATTTAACCTGCCAAAGGATGAACTTTTATTAGTAGTAGATGGCAGCGGAAGGTGCGTTTATTCAAGCAATAGAGCTTACTTAGGAGTGGACATAAAATCAGAGTTTAATGACCTTGACTATCGAAACAAGGAAGGGCATTTCTTTGCCGAAATTGACGGGGATAAAAAACTGGTTGCTCATCATAAATCAAACTACTCAAAGCTTGAGATAATGCACATGATAGATTATTCCATACTTCAACATGAGAGAACCTATATTACAAAGGTTACCATTATAATTGCAGCTATAACAATCACAATAGGGTGCTTGCTAACAATATTTTTATCAACGAATTTGACTCGTCCTATTAGACGCATTATGCATAGATTGGAATGTATTTCAAAAGGTAACTTTGATATTGATACTAATCTCGAAGGTAATGATGAAATAGGTGAACTTGGTAAAAAGATAAATTATTTAGCACTGAATATAGATCAGCTCTTTGAAAAGGTAAAAAAGGAAGAGGCTGCAAAGAAGGACCTAGAATTTAAAGTACTTCAAAGTCAGATAAATCCTCACTTCGTTTATAATGCTCTTAATTCTATTAAGGTTATGGCAATGATGCAAAAGGCAGATGGCATATACGAAACAGCCACGGCGCTTGGTGTATTGCTAAAGGAAACCTCAAAGGGTGCGATGAACCAGATTGCTATTAATGAAGAAATTAATCTGCTGGATAAATACATATCCATTCAAAAAATACGCAAAAAAGGAATGATACAAGTCACTTATGATATACCAGAGGAGATAAAGGATTGCAAAATTCCCAAATTTACTCTACAGCCAATAGTTGAGAACTCAATCATCCATGGGTTTGAAGAAAAAAGGGGTATCGGGTTACTCAATGTAACAGCAACACATTCGGATAATGATATTTATATAGAGATAAAGGACAATGGGGTTGGAATACCTCAGGATAAGATAGTTAGTATACTTCAGAAGCAGGAAAAAACAGGGCAACGCTACAATAACGTGGGACTCAATAATATAAACGAGCGCATTAAACTAACATATGGAGAAGAGTATGGTTTGTCATGCGAGAGTAAATACATGGAGTATAGTATTGTAAGAATTCATATCCCAAAGGTTAATTGATATGATAGGAGGAGCGTATGTTAAAAGTTATTTTGGTGGATGACGAAACCTTGGTCAAAGTTGGCATAAAATCATTAGCCAACTGGGAGGAACTCGGATTTAGAATTGTTGCAGAGGGCAGCAATGGGGAACAGGGACTTTCGCTTATCTCGCAACACAAGCCCGATCTTGTTATTACAGATATAGTAATGCCAAAACTAGATGGAATCGATATGATGAAAAAAGCAAGAGCACTAAATCCAAACATCACATTTGTGGTTCTAAGTAGCTATGATGAATTTGATCTTGTTAAACGTGCTATGAAGTATGGAGCATGGGACTATTTATTGAAACTCAACATTTGTGAAGAATCTCTGACAGAAATGCTTACTAATGTAAAGGAAAAGATAATGTCTGATAGGAGTAAACATACGGCAGCGGAGGTTGTTCCTATTCAACTGGATGTTCAGAATACCAATATTATAAAGCAGGAATTCTTTAAAAGTCTTATAGAAAATAACTTTGAAGATAGAAAATATATAGATGCTAAGCTAAATATTATGAATTTAAGCTTTGATGAGAGTAAACTTAGAATAGGAATAGTGAAAACAAACCTATATTCTACCGATAACAAGTATTCAGAAGAGGATGTTAAGCTGGTTGACTTCATGATAATGGAGATTCTCAATGAGATAGCCAATGAATTCTTCAACAGTATTTTCTTAAAATGGGAGTACGGTGTCTTTGTCTTTGTGTTTTCACAGGATAATGATATTGATGACGCTAACACAAGAGAGCAAATCAAAATCATGGGTAATACTATGCTTGAAATGCTCAAGAAGTATATTAATATTTCAGCAGCTATAGGTGTAAGTGGTGTAAATAATGGATATTTGAGCCTTCCTGCAGCCTTTGAACAAGCTGAAAAAGCGCTAGAAATGTTGTTTTACCGAGGCTTCGGAAGTATTATATTTTTTGATGATACATATGAAGCAGTAGACCAAAAGCACAAGCCTGTCCAAATAAATTTAAAAGAGGATTTAACCAAGGCAATTGAGGTTATAGATATACCAGCCATAGATAGAGTATTTAATGAAATAAAGTCTTACATCAAAAGTAGTAGCGCTACCCGCAATGAAATTAAAGAGATATGCAATCAGACAGCATGCTTATGCGACATTTTGCTTGGGGAAAAGTGGAATGCCTATAAGGAAGCTCAAGCAAAAAATGAATTGGTAACCGAGATGGTGTATAAAATGCAGACCTTAGAAGAAATTATTTCATGGCTTGATAACTATAAGGGTAAAATGATAGCTTATCTAAACAAAGAGAATTATGATGAGAAGCATGTACTAGTTTCACGCGCAAAGAAATATATTAGTGAAAATTATTTAGGTGCAACAACACTCAAGGAGGTTGCAACCTACCTTAATATCAGTGCAGGCTATCTAAGTGGTATTTTTACAAAATACACAGGCGAACACTTCACGGATTATGTAAATAAAATAAAAATAGCAGAAGCTCAAAAGATGTTAAAGGATGGTCAATACAAGATATATGAAATTTCATATATGCTTGGGTATGAGAATTCCTGCTATTTTAGCAAGGTATTTAGAAAAATTGTAGGTGTTTCCCCAACTGATTTTTTGAAAATGAACGTTAAATAGCAGTCAGCGTAATATTTTTATACTTATTCGAAAATAATTCTTATGACAAATTAATCATATTTAATCTCGATAAAATAGTTACTATTTTATAAACAGAGTTTATTCAAGTTACTCTGTTTTTTTCTTATAATCAAGCTGTAATGAGAACGAAGGGAGAGTGTTATAAGTGATTAGATTTATTGGTGAAGGTACAGGAAGAGTTGTCATAATAAACTTGCGTCGGGGAGAACTATTGCTCGAAAGTATAGAATCAGAGCTTAAGGAAATAGGAATAAAAAATGCAATAATAACAAGTGCAATAGGATCATTGAAAAAGGCAGTATTTCACAGGGTAACTGGAATGGAAGCAGAACCTGTAGATGAATTTGTAACAGTTGAAAAGCCATTGGAGTTAGCTTCCTTGCAGGGTGTTGTGATAGATGGTCACCCACATTTTCATATGGTTATTTCTGATGTTGAGAATGCTTATACCGGACATTTGGAAAACGGAACAGAGATTTTATACCTCTCTGAAATAACACTGCTTGAAATAAAGGGAGTTGATCTTGTACGTACGAAGGATGAAAACAATATTGCAATTTTCACCCAAAAGTAATGGTACTTAATCCTTTAATGTAAGGGTTAATATAAAAAAAACGAAATAATAGGAGGAAATTATGAAGGGAATGAATTTAAAAAAACTCTTAAGTTTGGTACTAGCTATTTCAATGTTGGTAACACTCTTTGCTGGGTGTGGGCAAGATGGTGACACCAGTTCAAACAGCTCCACGGACACTTCAAACTCAACAGTAGCACAGTCTACTACAGCTGATGAAAAGCATGAAATTAGACTTATGACTTCTTGGACTGCTGGATCAGTTGCCTATGAGGCGATTGAAGCTCTTCTAAAAACCTACAAAGAAGAAAAGACTAATTTAACAATTGTACATGATGCACTACCAAGTAATGATTTAAGAACAAAGCTTACTGTAGAAATGGCAGCTGGAAATCCTCCAGACGTTTCTTGGTGTGTATTGAGCTATGCTCGTGAATATATGAAGGACGATAAAATTATAGACTGGGGTCCTGTATACAATGATCCTAAGCATCCAGAATTTAAACAGTGGTTCAGCGATGTATCACTCAACTTTGCAACATCAACAGACGGCAAGATAATGATGGCTCCACAAGAAGGCTCTATCGATGGCTTGTACTACAATAAAGAAATGTTCACTGAGAATGGATGGACTCCACCTACTACCTTTGATGAACTCATAGACCTTATTGGAAAGATCAAGGCAAAGGGCATTACTCCTATAGTAACAGGTGGTAAGGATGCAAGATTTGCATGGTTGGCTTCAGCATTCCTTGTACGTGAAGCAGGTCTTGATAACTTCAATGCGCTTTGTATTGGAGATTCTATGACAAGCTGGAATGATCCTAACCTTGGATTTGTTGGCGCAATGACAAAGTTTAAGCAGTTTGTAGATGCTGGTGCTTATCCTAAGGGAGTACTTGGAATGAGTGCAACTGAAGCAGACCAGATGTTTGCAAAGGGTGAAGCAGCTATGTACTATGAGGGTGCATGGAAGCCAGGAAACTTTGCTCAGCAGGGTGGAGACGACTTTATTAAGAAGATTGCACGTGTTGACTTCCCAGCGTTTACTGATGCTGCAAACGGTGATGCAAAGGTTAATGTAGGTGGCAATATTATAGGCTTCTTTGTAAGAAGTGGCTTAAGTGATAGCAAGACTGAGGCTTGTATTAATCTTGTTAAGGATATTGTAAGCCCTGAATTTAATATTCCAATCATGGAAAAGGGCGGTTTCGTATATGCAGGTAATGCTGATTACGATAAATCAAAGGTTTCAGATGTAATGAATCAGCTTATTGAAGCTTACAGAAGCGCTACTGCTTATATACCATCAATGGATGGTATTGCACCTCCAGCAGTTGACATTGCTATAAAGCAGACAGCTATGCCAGGTATTATAACTGGAGAGTTTGATGTAAATAAGGCTGTTGCCGAGGTTCAGAAAGCAGCAGAGGATTATGCAAAGGGTAATAAGTAAACTCAGTACATAACTTCATGGCATATCCTTCATCGCAAGGATATGCCATGAATAACACTAATTCTTAGGAGGAAGTCATGGGGATATTAAAACGATTTAATAAATCTAAAAAAGAAAAGCCGCCTGCTCCTAATCCTCATCTGGAAATTGGAAGTAAAGCAGCGATAAGAATTATCTATATATTCCTTACTATTTGTGCACTTGTCGTTTTACTCCCTTTAATTTGGTTATTATTCTCTTCATTGAAGACACAGGCTGATTTGACCATGAACACATGGGGTTTGCCAAAGGAATGGGTTTTCTCGAATTATGCCAAGGCATGGACTGGTTCTAGAATTGATACATACCTTGTAAACAGCGTTTTTGTAACATTCTTATCTATTGTAATAACTGTAATAACTGTAACCCCTATCTCTTTTATACTTGCAAGATATAAATTTAAACTCAACAGAATTATTTATTACATCGCAATTGCAGGGATGATGATTCCTATACATTCAGCCATTATTCCAATTTATATGATGGTTGGAGATTGGAATATGTTTAATAACCTCGGTGTATTGAGTCTGATATACGGGGCCTTCAGGATACCAGTATCTATATTTATACTAGAGAGCTTTATGAGTGCAATACCAAAAGAACTTGAAGAGTGCGCATTCATGGATGGATGTAGTGTATGGAAGCTGTTTATGAAGATAATTGTACCACTTTCAAAGGATGGAATTATCACAATTTCTGTATTGACAGTATTGGCATGCTGGAATGAGCTACTTGTTTCAATGCTTCTTTTGAATAAGCCTGAATTAAAGACTTTACCAATTGGACTTATGGGCTTTATAACTGAATTTAACTCAGAATATACACAATTGGCAGCCGGTATAATGATAGCTATTATCCCAAGTATCCTTTTCTATATATTTGCTCAGGAAAAAATCGAAAAGGGTATGATAGCTGGAGCTGTAAAAGGATAGAGGAGGTCACTTATGAGCGTAACTAAAAAAAATATTTGGATAATTGCAGCGTTCTTGGTACCGGGCTTATTGATATATATATACTTAGTACTATATCCTATAGGTCAATCTGTAGTTATGAGTACCTTTACATGGGATACTCTTTCTACCAGCAGATTTGTAGGCCTTGATAACTATGTTACAGTTTTTAAGTCTGGTTTATTTTGGAAATCATTTACTAATTCTTTGATATTTATGGTAGCAACTACAGCCCTGCAGGTGGTTATAGGCTTCGCGCTGGGATACCTTGTGTACTTGCAGATAAAGGGATATAGAATTTTTAAGGTGTTGTACTTTGTACCTACTGTACTACCTTCAGTTGCAGTCGGGTTTATTTGGAATTACATCTATAGCCCTGGTATGGGATTGCTCAAACCTTTAATGCAAGCAATAGGATTAGGGGAACACTTCATTCCTCCACTATCTAGCCCCACACTGGCATTACTTGCCATAATAATAGCTCAGACATGGAACTCATGCGGAGTTCAGGTTATTCTATTCAACTCTGGCTTTATGAATATGCCAAACGAGGTAATTGAAAGTGCTACCATTGATGGGGCAAGTGGAAGAAGGATGATTTTTAGTATGGTTATTCCTTTATCATGGGACATCATTAAAATGGTAATTATTCTTCAGACTATAGGTGCATTAAGATCTTTTGACCTTGTTTACGTAATGACAGGAGGCGGACCAAACCATTCAACAGAGCTGCTTCCATTACATCTGTTTGTTAACTCATTCCAAAACTTCAATATTGGATACGGAAATGTAGTGGCAGTAGTAATCTTTGTCCTGGCCATGACGATAACGATTGGTATGAGAAAAGTGATGGCTAAGGATAGCTTATATTAATATTATTATTGAAAAGGAGATTTTAAAATGACACGTACAGAGTTAATTGCCGAATTGAGAAAGTACAGATGTGCAGACCTATCAGATGCAATGGATGCATTAGGAATGGTTAACGTTGGGTCAATGAGCCCAAACATGAGGCCCCTCAGACCGGGTATGGAATTCAAGGGTTTTGCTTACACTGTGAAGCTTTTGCCAAAGCAGACCCCAAACAAGGCATGTAAAACAGTAGCTGAATACAAGGAAGAGCTTACAAGAGAGTGCGAAAGTATATATTCCTTCGTAAACGATATTACAGAAGAAAATGCCAAGGACATGGTAATTGTTATTGATATGGGTGGAGTAGTAGGCGGTGTCTGGGGCTCTGAAATTGCAATGAATATGATGATTAGGGGCGTAGAAGGTGCTGTAATAGATGGTGCTTGCCGTGATTCTTATGAAACTAACCTTGAAAAGGCTAACGTTTTCTGTACACAGCGTACATATCACCACTCTTATGGAAGAGTAGTGGGCGGAGCAAGAAATGTTCCTGTTCAATGTGCGGGAGTACAAGTAAAACCAGGTGACATAATATGTGCTGATGATGATGGTGTACTGGTTATACCATTTGAGGTAGCAGAGGATGTTATCAAGTTTGCCAAGATGCAGCTTGAAGAAGATATAGCAACAAGGTCTTCACACTATGAGAAGCTTGGATATGCTCCTGATGATACGCTTAATCGAGACAAATAGACCAATATATTTGTGTGAATAGTGGAAGGCTTCACAATGGGTGGAGCCTTTCATAATAATATCGTAAAGGAGGGATTGTATGAGGGCTATACAGAAAAATGCGGCTAAGCCGGGAGCAGAGCTTGTTGAACTGGACATTCCTGTGATTGAAAAAAACGAAATACTGGTAGAAGTCAAGGCCACTGCCTTGTGTAAGTCTGATATTGATGTGTATGAATGGACTACTCTTGTACAAAATGGCAAGTATAAGCTGCCTTTTACTATGGGGCACGAATTTGCTGGACGTGTTGTCAAGGTGGGGGAAGATGTTAAAGGAATAAAGGTGAATGACAGGGTTGCCGGAGAGACGCATATCCCTTGCGGTTATTGTCATACCTGTAGGACAGGTAATCAGCATATTTGCAGAAACAACATGGGGGTAATAGGTAGAAGTGTAAATGGAAGTTTTGCTGAATACATAAAGATCCCTGAGATAGCTGCCATCAAACTTCCCGATAATATTACATACAGACAAGGGGCTGTCCTTGAACCTTTTGCAACAGCTCTTCATTCACTCTCGAAGGTTAATGTTGCGGGCAATTCCATAGCTATAACAGGTATAGGTGCCATTGGACTTATGGCTGTTGAACTGGCTAAATTTTTGGGCGCTACACAGATATTTGCTATTGGAAGAAATGATCAAAGGCTTGAAGAATGTAAGAGTAGGGGTGCAGATGTGCTGATAAACAGCAGCCGTCAGGATTTTGTTAAGGAAATTATGCAGCACACCAATGGAGTAGGTGTGTCTTCTATTATAGATATGACTGGAAATGAACAAATAATAAACCAGAGTGTTGAAGCTCTTATGGTGGCGGGCAGTCTTGTTGTTGTGGGAATGGTAGATAAGCCATTAACCTTCAATAATTACATGTATGGTGCAGTATACAAGGAGCTCAAAATTACTGGGATATTCGGTAGAAGAATGTTTGAGACATGGGAGATGGCTATGTCTATATTGAGGACGGGAAGAATTGACCTCAACTCTTATATAGGGGGAATATCTAAAATAGAGGATATTGATAAGGCAGTACAGGACTTCAAAAAGGTATCAGGACGAATAATTTTTGAATTCTAGTTTGATGGAAGGTTTTCTCATATGGTAATTGGTATCACATATGATTTTTACCGTTATTGGTTTAGCATATGGTATTATATGAGCTTTTTGGCATGCAAAAGGATTTAATTGAAAGAGGGGATAGAATGATAGATAACAATACTAAACAATGTGTAAGTATTTTTGAGGTAGGCCCTAGAGATGGATTGCAACCGGAGCCAGTTTTTATTGATACACAAAAGAAGATAGAGCTTGTAAATAAGCTTACTGATGCAGGATGTAAAAGGATTGAAGTAACCTCCTTTGTTCACCCCAAATGGGTACCTCAAATGAAGGATAGTAAAGAGGTGTTGGCAGGTATAAATAGAAAAGAAGGGGTTACATATAATGCTCTTATACCAAACTTGAGAGGACTTGAATTGGCTATAGAAAGTGGGCTTAAAGAAGTAGTTACCATTATGAGTACCAGTGAAAGCCACAATAAAAAGAATCTCAATATGAGTCCTGAGGAGTCTCTTAAGGAGATTGAAAAGATAAATAAGGTTGCGGCGCAAAACGGTGTTAAGGTGCGTTCATATATTGCAACAGTTTTTGGTTGTCCTATAGAGGGGCATATGAGTCCTCAAAAAGCACTTGATATTGCATTGCAACTGGAGTCCTTCGGTTCATATGAAATTTCTCTAGGTGATACTACAGGTATGGCAAATCCGGTATCTGCCTATGAAATTCCTAAAATGATAAAGGAGAATTTGACCAAGGCATCTCTTGCTGTTCACTATCATAAATACAACGGACTTGAGTTTGCAAATAACCTAGCGTCTTATAATGCGGGAATAAGAATATTTGACTCAGCAGCTGGGGGGCTTGGAGGATGTCCATATGCACCTGGTGCAAAGGGCAATTGCCAAACTGAAATACTGGTTGAAATGTTCGAGAGGATGGGCATTGATACAGGTATTAACCTTGAGAAAATATATGAAGCAGGTAATTTCGCTCAAACCTTGAGTACTTTACTTCATCAAAGATGTGAAGTGTAAAGTCAGTTGTGAAGAAACAGAGTAAATAGAGTTTACTCATTTATATAGGAGGATCAATATGAATAGCCAAATTCTAAGTGAAATAAAGCAAAAATATATATCCGGAGAGATTAAGAGTCAACATCTTGAAACAGAGATTTTCAAGCAGGTTTATCAGTCTGATGCACAAAGGGTAAAGGATGCCTGCAAGGATGCATCTGATATCCGCTGTGAGGCTGTAGAGCAAGCAACAGGGATTGAGCTCCCAATTATTAAAAATACTCGTATAGACAATTGCTCTTTGGTTGCGGGTGAAACAATACTATCGGGAATAGAAGGTAAAATCGGCACTGCCACTATTCCAATGGGTATTGCTGGTCCTGTACAGATTAATGGCCAATTCGTAAATGAGAAGGTTTTTATACCTTTAGCTACAAATGAGGCAGCCTTAGTAGCAGGTGTACAACGAGGTATAAAGGCTATTAACATGGCTGGAGGGCTCAATACGATAGTTCACTTTGATGGAATGACCAGAGCACCTTTGATAGAGGCACCAGATATTAGCGAGGCACGTAGATTTTGTGAACAAATAAAGAATGATAAAAAGCTATTTGCATCCTTGGCTGTATTATCGAGAGACCCATTTGTTAGGTTAGAGCAAATAGACCCATATCAGCTGGGAACAAAGGTATTTCTCAGAATGACCTTTAAAACAGGGGATGCAATGGGTATGAATGGTGTAACAAAGGCATCAGCAGACATAACAAGAGGAATTCTTGCTATGATGCCCGAGTGGAAGCTAATAACTATCAGTAGTAATCTCTGTTCAGACAAGAAATCTTCTCATATAAATGTGCTCAACGGCAGAGGGAAGTCCATTCAGACAGAAGTTTTTGTACCTGATGAGGTCTTGAAGGCTGTATTCAAAAAGGGTGTCAACGCAAGAAGTGTTGAAAAAACGGTTTTCCATAAGTGCTACTTAGGTTCTTGCTATAGTGGAACTATAGCTGGCTTTAATGTAAATGCAGCAAATGCGGTTGCGGCTTTCTATGCAGCAACGGGTCAGGATTTGGCACATGTGATATCGTCTTCTAGCTGCTTTGTTCAAGCAGATGCAGTAGAAGGTGGGGTACACTTTATGGTAACATTACCTTGTATGGAGCTTGCTACAATAGGTGGGGGCACAATGTTTGGCACAGCTAAGGAGGCTTTGAGACTTATAGGTTGTGGAGGCTTTGGAAGTAGTGTTGATGACAATACCAACGTTTTACGATTGGCAGAGATAGCTGCAACTGCAGTTACTGCTCTTGACCTCAACACAGCTTGTGCCCAGGCTGCAGGCTATGAAATGGCCGATTCCCATGTAAAGCTGGCAAGAGGAGAAGAGGATAAATAATTTTTTACTAATTCTTAGAGGAGGTAATTATGATAGAGTCTATTAAAAAGTATATGCAGGTTGGTTTGATACATTTTATGGCATATCCTACTACTATGAAAGGTGAGGGTCCTATAGAAGAAACAATACTGAAAATAGCAACAGATGATTACTTCGATGCTATAGAGATTACCTGGATAAAGGATGATAGTACTAGACAAAGGGTGAAGAAGATTCTTGACTCATCCCATATGACTGTTGCTTATGGTGGCCAGCCAAGATTACTGACAACAGGAATGAACATCAATGATCTTGATGATAAAAAGCGTGCAGCTTCTGTTGCCACTCTAAAGGAAGGAATAGACGAGGCTTATGAAATGGGAGCTATAGGAATGGCCTTTCTATCTGGTAAATATCTAGAAGAAACAAAGGAGCAAAGTTATCAAGCACTTGTAAAGTCAACAAAAGAGCTCTGCGACTATGCAAAAGAAAAGGGCAATATCAAAATTGTACTTGAAGTGTTTGACTACGACATCGATAAGAAATCTATAATCGGCCCTGTTGAGCTAGCAAAAAGATTTGCAGAGGATATAAGGAAAGAGTATGATAATTTTGGACTTATGGTAGACCTTTCGCATATTCCTATGTTGAGAGAATCTATCGAGCAGAGCATCCTTCCTATCAAGGATTACATAGTACATGCTCATATGGGTAATACCGTAATTAAGGATCAATCTTGTGAAGCTTATGGAGACACTCATCCACGCTTTGGTTTCCCAAACTCTGAAAATGATGTGGATCAGCTTGTTGAATACTTGCGAGTATTGATGGATATTGGGTTTATAAGTGAAGAGAAGAGGCCTGTGGTAAGCTTTGAGGTTAAGCCATGGGGAGATGAAAACCCTGATGTGGTAGTAGCAAATGCCAAGAGAACGCTCAACCTTGCATGGGCTAGGATGTAGAGATATAACTCACTATTGTTGGCATTCAAGAGATGGGCCTTTAAGTATAGAGGTATTGTGCTACTTTTACTTGAATATATGAGAAAACAAATGAACCACTGTGGGATATTAGATTAAAAGTGTAGCGTGCTTACACTATGAACAATAGAGGAGGTATTGTTTAATGAAGATAGTAGTGTTAGATGGATATACCTTAAATCCAGGTGACTTGACCTGGGAGGGGCTTGAAAAGATAGGGGCTTTGACAGTCTACGATAGAACTCCAAAAGAGTTGATAGTAGATAGAATAGGGGACGCAGAGATTGTTTTTACCAATAAGGCCCCTTTGACAAAAGAAATATTTGATAGCTGTCCTACCATCAAATATGTTGGGGTATTAGCAACTGGCTATAATGTAGTGGACACTGACTATGCAAAGGCAAGGGGTATAGCTGTCACAAATATACCCACATATGGAACGGCTGCTGTTGCTCAGTTCGCCATTGCGCTATTACTTGAGCTGTGCCACAATGTCGGTCTGCACAGCCAAACAGTACATGCTGGAGAATGGTCCAGCTGCCCTGATTTCTGTTATTGGAAGTCCCCACTTATAGAGCTTGCTGGAAAAACACTTGGAATTATTGGGTTTGGAAGGATAGGCCAGAGTACCGCAAAGATTGCTCAGGCATTGGGCATGAAGGTTGTTGCATATGACGAGTACAAGATAGAGGGTATTGAAAATGATAACCTTAAGTATGTTTCACTTGACGAGCTTTTTGCAGCTTCTGATGCGATTTCGTTGCATTGTCCGTTATTCCCTTCAACTCAAGGTATAATAAACAAACAAAATATTGAGAAAATGAAGGACGGGGTAATGCTTATCAATACCTCCAGAGGGCCTTTAGTTGTGGAACAGGATTTAGCTGATGCCTTAAAATCAGGCAAGGTAAAAGGTGCAGCAGTGGATGTTGTTTCTTCAGAGCCAATAAAGCCGGACAATGTATTGCTGTCAGCACCAAATTGTATTATTACTCCTCACATTGCGTGGGCACCAAAGGAGTCAAGAGAAAGACTGATGAATATTGCAGTAGACAATTTGGACAATTTCCTAAAGGGAAATCCTATAAATGTGGTAAATAAGTAAAGCATACAGCGGCTCAGCAATTAACAAAACAAGCAAACGAAATAAGCAAACGAAACAAGCAAACAAACAAAGCTACAAGTAACAAACCTTAAAAATAAAAAACAAACTTAGTGTAAAAAGGGGAAAGTATGAAAAAGATTTTGCTGGTGCCTGATTCTTTTAAAGGGACCATGTCTTCGGAACAAATCTGTAATATTATGAAGAACGCTATTGAGAAGGTTTTCCCAGAAGCTGAGATTGTCTCAATACCTGTTGCAGATGGTGGAGAAGGAAGTGTTGATGCGTTTCTGTCAGGTATAGGTGGAAAAAAGGTGGATGTAATAGTAAAAGGTCCGTTTTTCTTAGATATAAATAGCTTCTTCGGGCTGTTACCTGATGGTACCGCTGTAATTGAGATGGCAGCAGCATGTGGTTTGCCAATAGTGGGACATATAAAGAATCCTGAGCTAACTACAACATATGGTGTTGGCCAGCTAATCAAGCATGCTCTCGATATGGGGTGCAAAAAGATTATTATTGGATTGGGTGGCAGCGCTACAAATGATGGAGGATGTGGAGCCGCTGCAGCTCTCGGCGCAGTGTTCAGGGATGTTGACGGACAGCCCTTTGTCCCAATAGGAGAGAACCTCAAAAACATTCATAGCATTGACCTATCAGGGATGGATGGCAGGCTGTCCACAATCCCAGTGTTGGCAATGTGCGATGTGGATAATCCACTGTGCGGTGAAAACGGAGCTGCAGCTGTGTTCGGACCCCAGAAGGGTGCTGACCCCGAGATGGTAAGTCGACTTGACAATGGGCTATGGTATCTATCAAGGGTGGTAGAAGATACTATCGGAAGAGACCTTAGCAAAATAGGTGGTGCAGGTGCCGCTGGAGGAATGGGCTTTGGAGTACAGGCCTTCTTCAATGCACAAATTAAGATGGGAATTGAAGTTGTTCTTGATACAGTAGACTTTGATATTCTGGCAAAGGATGCAGACCTTGTTATCACTGGAGAAGGAAAGCTGGATACCCAGTCACTACGAGGCAAGGTAATATCGGGTGTGCTCAGAAGAGCAAACAAAGCAGGTGCACCTGTAATTGCAATTGTTGGTGATATCGGGGACGGGATTGAGGCTATCTATGATGAAGGTATTAAAGGAGTATTCAGCATTAATCGTGTTGCTGTTCCATATGAGAAGGCAAAGCAAAGAGCAGAGCAGGATTTATATCTGACGGTAGAAAACCTGATGAGGTATCATAAGTTTTTATTAGAATAAAAAATTATTATTTATTTAATACAAATTGCTAATATGCTTTGGGTATACATTGCATGTTAGTAGTATTTTTTTAAGATTTTACTTTTAAAAACACTTTTTAAAAGTCCTCAAAAGATGTTATTATATAGCTAGATATTCTATACAAATATAGATAGTTTAATATTTAGTATTAGGGAGGTATATATGGAGAGTCCAATATATAAAGACAAAAGTTACTCTTTTAAACAAAGAGCAGAGGACCTTGTATCTCGGATGACAGTAGAGGAAAAGGCATCGCAGCTCCGCTATGATGCACCAGCTATTGAGAGGTTGGGGATACCAAGCTATAACTGGTGGAGTGAAGCACTTCATGGAGTGGCAAGAGCAGGTACTGCAACGGTTTTCCCACAGGCAATAGCACTAGCTGCTATATTTGATGATGAATATATTCAGAAAATAGCTGATGTAATAGCTACTGAAGGAAGAGCAAAATACAATGAAAGTGTAAAAAAAGACGATAGAGATATATACAAGGGGCTTACCTTCTGGTCTCCAAATATAAATATCTTCAGAGACCCAAGATGGGGAAGAGGACATGAAACGTATGGAGAGGATACATATCTTACATCTAGGTTAGGTGTTGCTTTCGTAAAGGGCTTGCAGGGTGACGGAAAATACCTAAAAGCAGCTGCATGTGCAAAGCACTTTGCGGTTCATAGCGGTCCGGAGGATGACAGGCATCATTTTGATGCTGTTGCGTCACAAAAGGATATGAATGAGACTTATCTTCCAGCTTTTAAGGCGCTTGTTCAAGAGGCAGATGTTGAAGCAGTAATGGGTGCTTACAACAGAACTAACGGAGAACCATGTTGCGGAAGTAAGACGCTACTGCAGGATATCCTGAGGGATGCATGGGGTTTTAAGGGGCATGTTGTATCTGACTGCTGGGCAATAAAGGATTTCCATGAAAACCACGGTGTAACAAAGACTGCTCCTGAATCTGCAGCTTTGGCACTCAAAAATGGTTGTGACCTAAACTGTGGGAATACTTATTTACAGCTTCTCATTGCATTGCAAGAGGGGCTTATCACTGAAGAAGACCTTCACCGTGCGGCTGTCAGACTTATGACTGCTAGAATGAAGCTAGGAATGTTTGATGATGATTGTGAGTTTGACAATATTCCTTACGAGTTAAATGACTGCAAGGAACATAATGAACTATCAAGAGAAGCAGCAAGAAAGTCAATGGTTCTTTTGAAGAACGATGGATTACTTCCACTTGATGCAAAAAAGATAAAGAACATTGCAGTAATCGGACCAAATGCAAACAGTGAAATTGCTCTCAAGGCAAATTACAGCGGAACGGCATCCCACTATGTGACGCTGTTAGAAGGTATCCGTGAAAGAGTATCTGATGATACAAGGGTATGGTACGCGGATGGCTGTCATCTTCACATGAATAGAGTAGAAGACCTTGCTCTGCCGGATGACAGACTATGTGAGGCAATCTCTATAGCACAGAGAAGTGATGTGGTAGTGCTGTGCCTTGGACTTGATGCTTCTGTTGAGGGTGAACAGAACGACCAGGGAACAGTAATTCTAGATGCTGGCGGAGACAAAAAGGACTTAAATCTTCCACAGTCACAGCAGAAGTTGTTGGAGGCTGTATTAAAGACAGGAAAGCCAACTGTTGTAGCAATTATGTCTGGAAGTGCGCTTACTATAAATGAGGCAGCCGAGCATGCAGGAGCAATTGTACAGTGCTGGTATCCAGGATCAAAGGGTGGTGCGGCGTTTGCTGAGCTTTTATTTGGGGATTACTCGCCATCAGGTAAGCTGCCTGTTACCTTCTACAAGTCAACAGAGGAACTGCCAGATTTCAAGGACTACTCAATGGACGGAAGAACCTATAAGTTTATAAAGGGAGATGCTTTATACCCATTTGGATTTGGATTGTCTTACACAAGCTTTGAGTACTCAAATATTCGCTTGTCAAGCAATGCTATAAAAAATGGTGAGACAGTGACAGTAAGTGTTGATGTTGCAAACACCGGAAGCTTTGATGCTGAGGAAGTAGTACAGGTATATATAAAGGATATGGAAGCATCTGTTCGTGTACCACATCATAGCTTGTGCGGCTTCAAGAGAGTAGCGCTTGCAAAGGGAGAAAAGAAGACTGTTGAATTCATAATTTCTGCACTGTCCATGTCAATAGTGGATGAACAGGGTAAGCAATATGTTGAAAACGGGGAATTCACTGTGTTTGTAGGGGGCTCACAGCCTGATAGCGTAAGTTCTAAGCTTATAGGTAGAGAACCGGTGAAGGCAATGTTTGAAGTTAAATAATATGATAAGCAGTAAACAATATACTAGCCACAATATAATAAAAATAGGATGAGCCATCAAACTCATCCTATTTGGCATTAAAGAAAAATTTACTTAGGAAAATATATAAATACTAAATAATATATATTAAAGCAACATAAATACTACGTAAAGGAAAATAATACTTAAAACTATGTAGAGGACCGTGTCGCTGCAACCTCACCCGAGAGCTGCTTTCTTATTCTGCTATAATAGTCTACAACATTTCTGTCATATTCTTTTTCCATTAAATCAGAAGACAGCAGGAAGTCCGCGGTTGACTGATTCATTGCCACAGGAATATCATAGAGTACGGCGATTCTCAGAAGCGCCTTTACATCCGGGTCGTGTGGCTGAGAGGTAAGTGGGTCCCAAAAGAATATCATAAAATCTACTTCGCCATTTGCAATGCATGCACCTATCTGCTGGTCTCCTCCTAAAGGTCCGCTTTTATAAGCTTTTACGGGTAACCCTGTATTTTCGGTAATCAAATGAGATGTCGTGCCTGTGCCACATAAAAAGTGCCGGCAAAGAATATCACTCTTGGATTTTATCCACCTTATAAGGTCGTCCTTTCTATTGTCATGTGCGATTAATGCAATGTGTTTTTGTTTTTTTAGTTTATCTGCCATAATTAGTTTCCTCCCATTGACCAAGTATAAGGTCCTTTATATTTTATCATACAGAGCACCTGTTGGAAAGACTACTAAAATATAGTATAATGATACAAAATAACATTAATAAATTACATTTATGAAAGTGGGATAGTAACATGGCATCCAAAAGTGTAAACAGTATTGAAGTCAAAAAAATGAACAGAAATACTATATATAAGTTTTTGTATAGGCGTGAGCCTATGTCTATACAGGAAATTTCATATTCTCTCAAAATGAGCCTGCCTACTGTCACACAAAACATAAAGGAATTACAGGAAAAAAAGCTTGTTGTTGAAACAGGCCTGTTTGAATCTACCGGAGGAAGAAAGGCCAAGTCCATAGCATACAATCCTGGTGCAAAATACTCAATAGGTCTAGACATTACCAGAAACCATATTTCGATAGTGATAGTTGACTTAAGTGGTGAGGTAATCAAGACTGTCAGACATCAGTATCCGTTTATAAATAACAACACATATTTTGAAGGTGTTGGTAAGAAAATCAATGATTTTATCACTGAGGCTGCAATAGATAAAGGAAAAATACTTGGTGTAGGTATTGCGCTGCCTGCCATTATATCATCCGATGACAAAACTGTAGATTATGCAGTATTTATAGACTTCAAGGGTGGGAGTGTTAAGCAGTTTGAGCAATATATACCCTTCCCCTGTGTATTGTGCAATGATGCAAATGCGGCTGGGTTTGCAGAGCTCTGGGGCTCTCAGGACAATCAGGACATGGTCTATCTGTCACTAAACAACTCAGTTGGTGGTTCTATAATCAGTAATAACAAGATATATACGGGTAAAAACCAGAGAGGCGGAGAGTTTGGGCACATGACTATAGTGCCTGACGGGGTACAGTGCTATTGTGGGCAGAGAGGCTGTGTCGATGCATATTGTTCTGCGAAGGTACTATCTGATAGTACTAATGGAGATATCTCGGAATTCTTTAAGCTGCTAAAGCAAGGGAAGCAACCGCAACAGCAGATATGGGAAAATTACGTCAATAAACTGGTTTTGACAGTCAATAACTTGCGGATGATTTTTGATTGCAATGTAATTCTGGGAGGCTATGCGGGCTCGTACATGGAGGATTACATCGATGAGTTAAGGTTGCTGGTATCTAGAGTCAATACCTTTGAGAAGGATGGTTTATACTTGAGAGTATGCAAGTACAAGCTTGAGACAACAGCTGTAGGAGCAGCATTATTCCCCATAGAGAGGTTTATAGATTCAATCTAAAATAATACAAGATTTCTAATTTTGTCAGATTCATATATTGACTTTCCGGGCACTTATTATATAATCTTATTAAAAGTATTTTATAAAAGTGTTACATAAATGGTATTAAATAATAAGTAAAGGGGTGCTATATATGAAAAATACTGCAGCTTATATGACGGGAATTAATAGACTGGAGTTGAGAGAAATACCTATGCCGCAAGCAAAGGAAAAGCAGGTTATAGTCAAGATGGAATACGTGGGAATATGCGGTTCAGATGTACATTATCTCGAGCACGGAAAAATAGGAGACTTTATTGTTGATGGGGACTTTATACTGGGCCATGAATGTGCAGGAACAGTTGTAGCAGTTGGGGATGGGGTAAAAAGCCTAAAAGTAGGTGACAAGGTTGCACTTGAACCAGGCTGTACCTGTGGACAGTGTGAATTCTGCAAAACAGGCAGATACAATTTGTGTCCTGATGTTGAATTCCTCGCAACCCCACCATACCACGGTTGCTTTATGAATTATATTGCATTCCCTGAAAATATGGCGTTTAAGTTGCCTGATAATATTTCTACAAAAGAGGGTGCACTGGTTGAACCTCTAGCTGTTGGCATACATGCTGCAAATCAAGGAGATGTGAAGCTTGGAAGTTCTGTTATAATACTAGGAGCTGGTTGCATTGGCCTGGTTACACTATTAGCTTGTAAAGCATTTGGAGCAACAGATGTTACTGTAGTAGATGTATTGGATAAGAGACTTGATTATGCATTGAAATTAGGTGCTACAAGAGTTATAAATGCAGCAAATACAGATGTCCTTGAAAAGATGGCTGAGGTTACAGGCGGTAAGGGAACGGACATTGTCATTGAGACAGCGGGTTCTGCTAGAACTATCTCTCAGACACCTTATCTTGTTAAGACCGGGGGCCGTATTGTATTAGTCGGGTTGGCTCCTCAGGATATTATAGAGTTTAACTTCGCTAAAATAATGAATAAGGAAGCAGATATCAAATCTGTTTTCAGATACAGAAACATATATCCTCAAGCAATAAATGCTATTGCAAAGGGTGTAATTGATATCTCAGGTATAGTATCTCATGAGTTTAACTTTGAGGACATCAGTAAGGCTTTTGACTATGTTATCAATAATAAGCAGGATGTAGTAAAAGCTGTTATAAAGATAGGTTAGAAATTAGTACACTTTTAACATGGTACCAAAGCAAAGGGGCCGTTGCATTAGCTATTAAAAATTTTTTATTTTTAAGTGCTACAGCCCCTTTAGTTACTCAATGTAGCAGAAATTAAAAGACTTGCTGAAGGTATTAATCTTTTTAATGACTCTCTCCTTCTCATCTCCCACCAGAACCATTGGCTGATAATTGTTTCTGTTATCAACTGTTGAAAGGGAACAGGGGATAAGTTTTATATTGTTATTAACGATAATATTGTTAACTAGTTTGAAGGTTTGCTGAAATATCAGTGTGTCCTGGTCAGAGGGGTTGTGGCTACCACCATAGCAGAAATTTCCGAGACTGTATGCAATATATTTATCTTTATACTGCTCTATACCTTGAAGTACATGGGGATGATGGCCTATAACCAAGTCAGCGCCATTATCTATCGCATAGTGCCCATATTCAATCTGTGCTGAGTATGGGTAATTTTTCTTTTCCTGACCCCAATGGAAACTGACGATAATGATCTGCGCACCATTGTCTTTTAGATAGCCAATATCCTTCTTGATATTGGCTTTGGTTTGCTTCATGTTATCCCAGCCTTTATAACCTAATAAACCTATTTTAATGCCTTTTATATCCTTTATTAGTCTATTCTCAAATCCAAAGTAGTCAATTTTGGCATTCTTGAGATTTTTAAGTGTATCGCTGTAGCCTACATCCAAATAATCATAGGTATGGTTATTTGCAATGTTTACTGCTTCTACATTTCCCTCTGTAAGGATTTGAGTAAACTCTGGCAATCCCTTGAAGCGGAATTCTTTTTTTGCCTTTTTGGTGGCACTGGTAAGGGTGGTTTCTAGGTTAGCAATAGTAAGATCATCCTGTGAAAAAATATCCTTAACATTTTTTAAGAAATATGAGGCATCCATGTTTTGTTTATAGTATTCATCGGTAAATGAACCGGAATACCCCATGATTGGGTCCATACCTAAAGTACAGTCTCCCACAGCACTGATTGTTATACTTACTGACGAAGCTGTGGTCGCGGTCTGATTGGAGTTTTGAGTGTTGGATATATTACTATAATTTTGTGTGTTGGTTATACTACTATAATTATGTACCTGATTACTTGCCGATTGAGTAGGATATATTTGTGAATCACTTAATGCATTGGGCGAAGATGCTATGCAGATTGCTATAAGTACTATTGTTAAAAGGTATAATGTTAATCGCCTCATGATGCCCTCGTTATTTGTAAATTTTTACTTTTATAATTATAATAGAGGGGTTCATTATGTACAACTTATTTCCCCACTGTCTACATGTTTAAGGAATATGGACTGAGAAGCTGGTTTACATGTGAGGTGAGTGACACGGTGCGGTACTGCGGTAATGCTACTTTTTTTGCTTTACCTAGCTTAGAAAATGGAAATGAAAAGAGGATAAGCGTACCCTTTAAATGGTATCTTATCCCCTATAAACATAATTTTGTATTTAGTTAGTATTTATGTTTTTGATTATAGACAATATTTTTATTATTAACTAATATTTTTTATTTATCAACAACTCTATTTGATTATAAACAATATTTTTTTATTATTAACTAATACTTTTTATTTATCAACAATTGTTTTAATTATTAACAAATACTTTTGGTTAACAAATATATTTAGTTTTTACCAATACATTTAGTAAAAACAAATATAATTATATTCTTGAACTTACTATAGCATAAAGAACAGAACCACTATAACACCTAGCACAATTCTATACCAGCCGAATACCTTGAAGTCATGCTTTTGAATATATGACATAAGGAACTTAATGGCAAACACTGAAACGGCAAATGCCACAATCAACCCTGTTAAAAGGATAGCAACTTCCATGCCTGTATAGTCGAATCCAAACTTAAGCAACTTCACAAAGCTAGCACCAAACATTACCGGTATTGCAAGGAAGAAAGAGAACTCCGCTGCCAGTCCCCTAGAACAGCCTAAAATCATTGCACCAAGTATTGTAGCGCCTGAGCGGGATGTTCCCGGGATAAGAGCTAATACCTGAAAAGCGCCTATAATCAATGCGGTTTTATAGCTAAGTGTAGAAAACTTTGTAATCAAAGGAGCTGTCTGCTTTTTCATGTTTTCAACTATTATAAAAAGAACACCATAAATTATTAGCATCAAAGCAACTACTTTGTAGTTGTAAAATATCTCATCTATTTTATCATTGAAAGGAATACCAATGATTGCAGCTGGTGTACATGCAACTATAACTTTAAGCCAAAGCTGCATAGTGTTCTTGCTTACTATCAGCTTGTTTTCCCTAAGTTTAAACGGAAATAGCTTTTTCCAAAAAAGTATTACAACTGCCATTATTGCTCCTAATTGGATTACAACTAAGAACATTTCTTTAAATGCGTCTGAAACATTTAGCTTTAGGAATTCGTCTACTAAAATCATATGCCCTGTACTGCTTATAGGCAGCCACTCAGTAATTCCCTCAATAATGCCCAGAATAATTGCCTTTAATATATCCATTTAAAAATTTCCTCCTATGTTTACTATATATATAATACTTCAATATGCGACCTTTGTCTGCATGTATTAGAAAAGCAAATACCCCAAATATACTAAAAACATGAATATAGGGTATTTTATCTAATTATAATTGTAGAGAAATTTAATTATTTATTAAACAAAGATATTCAAACATAAAACAACTGCTGATATAATAGTATAGTTGAGAAAGCCACTTTTTACACTGCAAAGGAAAAAATACTTATGAATTTTATAGATATAGTTTTGCTTGCCATAGGTTTATCAATGGATGCCGTTGCTGTATCCATATCGAATGCAATTTGTATGAATTTTAAGGCTTGTCGCAGGAGCTACTTAGATATATTCAAGATGGCTTTTGCATTTGGAATTTTCCAGGGTATAATGCCATTGATAGGCTATTTTGCAACTTCCTCTTTTGAGAAATATATTACCCCCTTTGACCACTGGATTGCACTAATACTTTTATCTATCATTGGTGGAAAAATGATAAGTGAGTCCATTAATAGTGAGGATAAAACTGACTGTGATCTATTTTCACTCACAACAAAATTGTTACTTGTACAGGCAGTGGCAACAAGTATAGACGCTCTGGCAGTAGGAATTAGCCTCTCTGCTCTGAATGTTAACATTTTTACGGCGGTATTAATTATTAGCTCAACAACCTTTATTCTATGCCTTGCTGCTATATTAGTTGCTAAGCGTTTTGGGACATTGCTTGGCAAGAGAGCAGGCTTAGTTGGAGGAGTAATTCTAATACTGATTGGACTTAAAATATTTGTAGACCATCTCTTTAAGGGATAGTTTATTGATTAAAATACAGCATGCTGATATAATTACATGTATAAAACTACCATATTAACCAAATTAATCAATTGTCAGGAGGTTAAAACAATGGCGAGATTTTGTACATATTGCGGAAGTCCGCTAGAAGATGGACAAGCATGCGTTTGCACACAACAGGCAGCTACTGCTGATCCCAGCATTCAACAAACAATTCAGGAAGGGCAGCAACCGACCCAGCCACAGAATCAAGAGTACCAGCAAGAAAGTCAACCACTCTCTGAGCAATCTGATCAGCAACCAAATCAGCAACCAAATCAACCACCATACCAGCAAACTAATCCTCAAATGCAGCCTCAATACGGCTCTCAAAATCAACAACAGGTCTATTCAGAAAATGAATTTGTCAAGTTTATGAAAAGAATGCTTGCAATTGTGACTACATTTGCTAGAAATCCTGTAGGCACCGTTAAAGAAGCAGCGAAGCAAGCTGATATGTTTACGGGATTTTTCTTTACAGCAGTTCTTGCTCTGATGATGAGTTTTTATTCAGTCATTCTAATAATGAGTTCAGGGCTTGGAACTTTATTGGCCTTTTCCGGGTCTTATATTTCCTATTATTTGGGTACACTTTTTAAAACATTATTAGCAGGCGTTATTCAATACTTTATCCTTACCGCCGTTATATTCGGTATATCCAAGATATTTAAAAGCAAATGCAATTATAAATCTATTCTTTCAGGAATAGGCGTTGCATCCATTCCCGTTATTGCTGGGGTTATTGTAGCAATGATATTTACTTGGTTTATGCCAACCTTTGCTTTTTTGGTTATTACATTTAGTATACTTATGTCAATTATTCTTGTGTTTCCTTTGCTTGGAGAAGTCGCAGCCTTGAATGAGAATAACATAACCTATACAATTACTATTTCATACATAGTTTATTATGCGGTATATGTGTTAATAATCGTTCAGCAACTCAAATTATATGTATCGGGACTGCTGGGGGGACTAGGCTCATTGTTCTAAAATTTACTCTATATATGTAACAGTTTATAAGCTATTTTATAAAGTTAATAAAGATTATTTTAAAGGAGCCTTACAAAAATGCAAAGGCTCCTTGATAATTTATAGGTCAACATGAGTCAAAAAAAATGTTGTTCTTAATCGATGTTTTAGGTATGGCTAATTAATTCGCAAGTAAAAAAGTATTTATACGCAGACATTTTATTACATTACATATATAATATAATTAAATAAAACAGAGGTCTATATTATATTGTCAAAGAAATAAATATAAATGTAATGAGAGGAGGCTAACAATGAAAACATATAACTGGGGCATTTTAGGAACAGGAAATATTGCACACAAATTTACAGAGGCACTTATAACCTTAGACAATGCAAGAGTGATTGCGGTGGGATCCAGATCAATAGATACTGCCAAAAATTTTGCACAGAGTTTTGGGATTCCCAAGGTATACGGTAGTTATGATGAGTTAGCAGCTGACCCAGAGATTGATATTATATACATTGCGACACCTCACCAGCTCCACCACGAAAATATGAAGCTTTGCATTATGAATGGTAAAGCTGTATTGTGCGAGAAGCCATTTACCGTAAATGCAAAGGACGCTAAAGAAATACAGCAACTTGCATTGCAGGAAAATGTATTTGTAATGGAGGCTTTTAAAACAAAGTTTCTCCCAATAATTAAAAAGGTTAAGGAATTAATTGATAATAATGAAATTGGAGAAATCAAAATGTTAAAGGCCGACTTTGGCTTCGCAGGTGGTTTCAATGAGAATTCACGTTTGTTAAATCCTAAACTCGCTGGTGGAAGTCTACTTGATGTAGGTATATATCCTATTACACTAGCTACCATGATTTTTGGTAATAACCCAAAAACATTACATAGCATACCCCATATTGGCAAAACTGGTGTAGATGAACAAGCCGTTATTATTATGGGGTTTGATGAAGGCAAGCTAGCGCAAGTATCCTGTGCGGTCACAACAGATATAAAGAATCAGGCACATATTATTGGAACAAAGGGATTTATAAGAATTCCTGATTTTTCTGCTGCTACAGTGGCAGAAGTTTGTGTAAATGGAATGACGGAGCAATATATTAAACTGCCCCATAGCTGCAATGGTTTTGAATATGAGGCAATAGAAGTCATGGAGTGTATGTCAAATGGTAAAACCCAATCGGATATTATCCCGCTCTCAGACACCATTGTAATACTTGAGATAATGGATAGATTAAGAAAAGAGTGGGGACTTAAGTATCCATTTGAATAGTAAAGCATTATCAAATTTCGGACAAATTTAGCGTTGCCAAGCGCAAAACATCTTTTGGTTGCATATTATGCAATAAAAAAGATGTTTTGAGGTGGTACTTTGGGCGCTTTAAGAGTCGGAGATATAGTCACAAGAAGGTCTTACGGTGAAGACCTTTTATTTAGAATAGTTAACATAACAAGAGATGAAAATGGAATAGAACGCTACTCTCTAAGGGGCATGTCAACTAGGATTACGGCAGATTCTATAAGTGAAGATTTATTAATACAGAATTCAAGAACTGCATATGCGCGAGTACAGATGGAACTCACACGTATGAACAGAAGTCTTAAGAGTGATACTGGAATCAGAAAACTTCTCTATAGAATTAAAAAAAAACCCGGGAAAATACTTCAGATAGATTCGTCAGAGGATTTCTTGAAACGTTGCCTCAACTACTATAAAGAAAGTAGTATAGATTGTATTGGTAAATGGGTAAGTGAAAACAGACAGCCGGAGATTGTGGAGCAGTATATAAGATCATATAAGCCTGATATACTGATTATTACGGGTCATGATGGCATAAAGAAGAATTGTAAAAACATAAATTCAATAGACAGCTATGCGACTTCTGGTTTTTATATAAATTCTGTTAAGCTCGCTCGCAATATTGAACCTGATCCTGAAAAGCTTTTTATTTTTGCAGGTGCGTGTCAATCATATTATGAGGCCATAATGCAAGCAGGTGCAAATTACGCAAGTTCTCCGAAGAGGGTGCTGATAAATGCTTTGGATCCGGGTATAGTAGCACAAAAATTCGCTATTACGGATAGTGAAACTACTCTAGTGCCAAGAGATGTGGTACCTTTAACAATTACAGGTTCGGATGGAATTGGTGGGAAAGCAACAAAAGGTCGTATGAAATAAAACTAATTAGCTCACAAAAAAATGCCCGGCATATAGCCGGAGCATTTTTTTTTAGGGGGTTAAAATGTATTTTGTGGGGTCAGTAATAGTTATTGCCATTAATAAATAAATATATACAATCGTAAGACAAAATAATTTTAAAACAGTAAAATATTGTGATATAATGCTTTTAGTTTGTGGTATATAAAACAAGGCTAAAGCATATTTAGTTTCAGAACAAATATACATATCATAGTTAAGGGTATCCTTGCGGAGGTTGTTTTGTGAAAAGAAGAATATTTGCAGTTTTTTTAATTTTAGTGTTTATCTTTACTTCCACTATTGGCATTAGTGCAAAGGGATTTAAAATTTCTGGGAGCAGATCGTCTTTTTCTAAGTCCTTTGGAAGCTCAAAGACTAAATCAAGCTCTTCATCCATCTTTAAGTCTAAGAGTACTAAGAGTACTACCACTAGATCGTTGCCCGGAACTTCTAAAAGCTCCACGTCAAAAAGTTCTACATCAGGCTCTACGTCAGGCTCTACGTCAAAAAGCTCAAGTACAAGCGGATTTACGTCAAAGAGCTCCACGTCAAGAAAGACTTCATACATGTCAGATACATATAAGAGCCAGGTATCCAGCAAAAATTACAATAAGTACAAGCAAACTTTAAATAGTGATCAGCAGAAGGTGTACAACGATTCTATTAAACGCGACTACACTACCAGCAGCCGTAGAATGAATTTTGAGAATGCCATGAATACCAGGTCTTCAAGGATTAATTCTTTCAGTGCCAAACGCCCTATATTTATAAATGTTAATACCGGTATGTTTGGAAGTCCATTTTCTTATGGATATGCATATGTGGGCCCATGGGACCTATGGTTTTTGACCAGAGCATCTGAGATGTTTTGGTATCATCACTGGCTTGAAATAATGCCTTATAGAAGCTACTTTAATGAACAGGAATTCAATAAGCTTGAAGCTAGGGTTAATGAGTTGGAGAAGCAAGGAGTAGTAAGGGATGCTAATTATATGGACCCTGATGTTGACCCTGATTTGCAACTTTCCGAGCAGTATCAGCAAGAGAATATTGACAAGGTATACTATACCGATAAGGAAAGTGGAGCAGGAGTTGGTACTGTAGTAGTTATAACAATTATTGTAGGTGTTGGGGCAGTTGTTGCAATTAGGAAATTATCAAAACCCAAAAAGAAGAAATCTCACTACAGCAGTATATACTAATATATAAATGGGGTGATATCTTGTTTAAGAAAAAATTAGATATAGATAAAATGCTAAATCCTTTGGATATAAACAAAAATTCCATGATAGAGTTTAACCTTGATGATCTAAAAGATATGGGATTTTTACGCTTTAGAAAGATAATACAGATGGATGTGGGAAAACGATCATTTACACGATACCTGTTGTATTCACAATCAGAAGAACAGGAGCTTGTACTGGAGGTATTTACACTACCATCTGGACAAAAGGAAGTATTTTTATATGAAATGATTGAAACAATTCCATTTACTCCTGAGTTTTTGGAGGTTGTTGGGCAGAAGTATCTTACCACTCCAGAGGGAGATGAGTATGAAAGATGCATTATGTCTGATATGGATTGTAGGATTGATGGTACCAATGGCAGTATCAAGGTGTATGACTTAGAGTCGGAAAAGATTGAAAGACAAGTAGAAGTTGAGATATGGGATTATCAAAGAGAAGCAGAAGGATATACAGAATTTCTTAATATAGAGATGTTAAAAGAAAATGGTATGTTTAGAATATTTGTTGGTCAGATGTTAGAAGACGTATTTTACAAGGTATATCAAGGCATGGATAAAGATTAGCAAAATGGAGGAGTTTTATGGAGTACTTAGTATTTTTTCTGAAGGATTTATCGTTTAGCTTTGTCATAATGACTGTGGGCTTTGTGTTAGGGTGGTTAATTTATAATCATATTGTATTAAAGGATGTTTGCCTAAGAGATGCTTTATTTGAAAAGGATAATGTTGCAGCTTGGATAGAGTTTATCGGTGCATTTGTTTTTCCGGTACTGTTTTTGGCCGGAGAGGGAATCAAGGGGTCAGCTAGTGACAATGTATTTGTAGATTTGGCAGTATGTACAGGATATACTATTTTTTACATAGCTATTCTCACTCTTCTTAGACTCTTATCCAAGTATATTGTGAGTGCAATGAATGAAAGCGATAGCAACGGTAAGATTTGCCTGAACAAGGAGATAATTGAGCAAAGAAATGTTGGGGCAGCATTGTTCTCAGTATCATTGTCAATTATATTTGTAATAGTAATCAGGTACATTGACCTTATAGAAATTATCAATGGAAATGGGCTTTCTGCTTTAGTAAAGATTCTAATGTTTGTGGCATTTATGCTAGTTACGCTGGTTGTATATACTTTAATTCTTAGAATGAGAACGACATTATTTAAGGAATTATTTATTGATAATAATGCTGCAGCGGGTGTTGCTTTGCTGGGTTTTGTGTTTGCAGCACAGACTATTGTTGACGGGGCGATTTCTCTTTATGAGAAAGATTTTCATATACTAACGGTAGCAGTGGTTATAGCAATAGCTCTTCTTATTTTTGGAATTCTCTCTATTCTGTTTAAGGTGGTATTTACAAAGCTGATAAAGGTAAACATCTGGAAAGAGATTTATGAACAGAATAGTACAGGCGCAGCATTGGGGCAAGCTGCTCTTTACGTTGGTATAGCAAATATAATTATTAGTTTTCTGAAGTAGCAAAATACTTGCTGTTATTCATATATTATTAATAACATTGTTATACAATTGAAATATTATTTACTAGAAAATAGTGGTATACTAATATTGTGAAAGCAGTTAAGCTTTTTCATTTTGTTCCTCCTTTAAACATATTGATTTTGTTTGTACATAAAGCACCTATATTTATCAGGAATTATTATAAAATATAT
>JAEYTP010000148.1 GCA_023433945.1 Bacillota bacterium
GCATAATTAATAATTATCCTGGATATTATGATGGGCCTACTAAAAATGTGTGCATTATATTTAATAACCATGATTTTGAGAAAATGTTTGGGTGCACCGACTATCAAAAGTTTGAAATCTATACAAAAGACAATGCTGATAAAAATGTAATTGAAAGTAGATTGGCTGAACTGCTAAAGAATAATCCAAACAGTGAAGTACTCAATTATGATAAGCTTTTCCATGATAGCATGGAAAAATCAGAAAATGTTAGAAGATTTTATATCGGAGCAATAATGATTTTAGCCTTAATATGTATATTTAGTATATTTAGTTCGATAAGTGCTGGTCTGATTGTTCGGACTAGGGAGTTTTCTACAATGCGAGCTATAGGAATGACATACTCACAACTAAGAAAGAATGTATGGCTGGAGGGCCTGCTTCACGGGGTAGTTAGCTCTATTTGGGGAGGCACTATTGGGATTATATTATCATATGCCATATATAGATTAATGAATCAGGTTGAAGGGTACATATTGCATTGGGCTATACCATATACGCCTGTATTAATCACAATTATTATTAATATCTCTATCTGTGTAATTGCAACACTACCGCCACTACACAGGGTATCACAGACTAATATTATTGATGGAATAAGAATGATAGATTAATAGTAGTTTAGGAAAAGTGTAAAACAAAATATTTTTAGTCATTAGCCATCCTCTAGCAGTCATATGTTAATATATAGCAGCTAAAGGATGGCTTTTTTGATTTAAGCCCGCATAAATAGCAGACCACAAAGTAACAGTTTCAATGCTATATAGAAAGATATAGAAACATTGTTAATAACCTAGTATTCATGTTAAAATATAGGAGAAAAAGTTATTTTATATCAAAAACTGAAGTAATTAAGATAATATTAGGGGAGATACCAAAATATGCAGACTAAATTACATATTCAGAACAATAGAAAAAAAAGATTTGGGGATAGAAAAGATGGGTTCAGGTTGAGAAACCTCGGTGTAATGGCTAATGCATCCATCAAGTTTATGAAGAGGAGATGTGACTCACAGGTACTCTCTTGCTTTGAGTTGGATATTACTGACACAGTGAGTTTTATCCGAAAAAATCATCATGAAATGAAGAAACTATCTCTTCAGATGGTTTTGTATGCTGCTTTGGTCAGGACATATGCACGCTACCCAAGGATGAATAGATTTATTGTAGGCTCCCGCTGCTATGGAAGAGATTATGTGAGAATCAACATAATAGCAAAGCCTAAGTTGGATGCTGATTCAGAGGAATATTTAGTGCCGGTGTATTTTGATAGATCTGAAACACTTCCACAGGTTATTGAAAAATATAGTGCTGCATTTGAAAATATTAAGTATGAGAATCAAAAGCAAAAGGAAATGGAGGCAAGCAGACCCAGTATACTCAAAATCCTTTTAAATAACTTAACTGCGATGGCGACCAAGCTGGGTGGTGTGCTGGTGGCCTTGGACAGGATTAATCTGGCACCAAAAGCATTCTTGGAAATAAGTCCGTTCCACGGTAGTGCTTTTGTTACTAATATGGGCTCATTAGGGATACCGGCAGTATACCATCATCTGTATGAAATAGGGACTGTATCACATTTTTTAGCTCTTGGTCAAAAAGAAACTAGGTATATTCATGATGATGACCACAATCCTCAAAAAAGAATATTTGTAAAAGTGAAAATTACAGTAGATGAGAGGATTTGTGATGGGTATTATTTATCAAGGGCGCTAAAGTGCTTTGAAAAGCATATAAAAGATCCTACCAAGCTTATGGTTCCACCTGAAAAATTGGAATTTGATGCTTAAAGCGATTTCCATGTAACACCAACAAAACATATCTGTAATAACTAGGTTATCATCTATATACTAATATGGTACAATCATTATAAAATCTATTACTACACTTTAAGGGGAAGAGGAGTGAGATCATGTCTAACCAAGAGATTATTGGAAAAACATTTGATGGTGAAGAAGTTATAAAGTATACACTTACTAATGGAAACGGAATAAAGGTTGAGATACTCAATCTTGGAGGTATTATCAATTCAATATTCGTGCCGGATAGAGACGGCAACATAGCTGATGTTGTTTTGGGATTTTGTAAGCCTGAACAATATTTAAACAGCACCGCTTATCTAGGGGCAGTGATTGGACGTGTTGGAAACAGAATTGCAAAAGGCAAGTTTAGCCTCAACAATAAGGAGTACAACCTATATATTAATAATGAACCAAATCATCTTCACGGTGGTAAAAAGGGCTTTGATAAAAGGATATTTGACTGCACACCAATAGGGGATAATGCACTCGAATTGAGTCTTGTAAGTCCTGATGGAGAAGAGAATTATCCTGGAGAGGTTGTTGTAAAGGTAACCTATACTCTTTCAGATGACGGTAAGTTAACTATAAATTACATAGCTAACTCTGATAGTGATACAGTACTAAATCTTACAAATCATGCGTATTTCAATCTTGCGGGGCATGACAGCGGTGATATACTAGACCACGAGATCATGATTAACGCTGATAAGTTCACACCCGTTGACAGTACGCGTATTCCAACAGGAGAATTAAGAAGTGTTGAGAATACCCCAATGGATTTTAGAACGTTCAAGAAAATCAGACTTGGTATAGCTGATAAGTATGATCAGATAGCATTTGGAAATGGTTATGACCATAACTATGTACTCAATACAAATGGAGATCTCAGCCAGTTGTGTAGTGAGGTTTATGAGCCAACCTCAGGAAGAGTAATGAAGGTATATACTACAAAACCGGGAGTGCAGTTCTACAGTGGTAATTCCCTCACTGGAGCTGATACTGGTAAAAGCGGTAAGCCGTATAAAAAGAATGCAGGCTTATGTCTCGAAACTCAGTTTTTCCCTAATGCTATCAATACTCCGGGTTTTGAGTCGGGCATATTGAAAGCTGGAGAAGTGTATAATCATACAACTATTTATCAATTCCTTGTTAAGTAGCATTATTTATACAAAACCAAAGGTAGACCATAAATATAAGTATCTTCAGGTCAAGGGGTTAAAATGAGAAAAACAGCAATATGTTTTATTTGTGTTGCCATGTTTTTATTATCTAGTTGTGGACAAAGATATGTCGTAGAGGCCGACAAGGGTGTTTTTTTTGATAAGACACCGGCTGATATTACTGCCATAAACTCGTTAGGGCAACTATACCAGGAAAGCACTAACGCAATTAAGGATAGCTCTGATGCTATACAGGGCAACTCTAGTACTCGGCAGGGGAGTTCCAGTGCAGCTTTGGATAGTTCTGATGTTACACAGGGCAACTCTAATGCTCAGCAGGGGAGTCCCAGTGCAGCTTTGGATAGTTCTGATGTTACACAGGGCAACTCTAGTACTCAGCAGGGGAGTTTCAGTGAAACACAGGGTAACTCCAATGCGCAGCAGGAAGCTCTAATTGACAAAATATTATCTCCACAACCCTCTTTGGGTGAGGAAGAAAAAGATATGGCACATCAAGGCATAAAACTAAATAGGGTAGAGCTTACAGAGGGCTTCTATTATGAAGAGCTCTCAGAAAATACAAAAAGTCGCATAGCAGGGAAATCATATCCCACTGATTGCAACGTACCTTATAGTAAATTGAGGTATGTCAAGGTTTTGCACTATGGCTTTAATGGTAACGAGCATGAGGGCGAATTGATTTGTGCTCAAGAGGTTGCACATGAGCTGACCAATATTTTTTATGAGCTGTATCTTGCAAAATACCCCATTGAGAAGATGGTGTTAGTAGATGAGTATGATGCTGATGACATAGCATCTATGAAGGATAATAATACATCCTGCTTTAATTATAGGGTAATAGAGGGATCAAAAAAGCTCTCTATGCATAGCTATGGAATGGCCATAGATATTAACCCATTAATCAATCCGTATGTGAAAGGCGATTATGTATCACCCAAGGAAGCTAAAGATTATGTAGATAGAAGCCAGATAAAGCTTGGTATGATTGATAAAGATGACTTATGCTATAAGCTATTCACCAAGTATGGCTGGAAGTGGGGCGGAAGTTGGAATACGATTAAGGACTATCAGCATTTTGAGAAGGAAGTTACAAAATAAGCTTCTGTTTACATGATGTAGTTTTCATTTTATCTAATATAGTTTACAAATTATCTAATATAGTTTAAAAATAAAGGCTGATACTTTGAGCCGTGGACTAAAATACCCCCTGTTAAGTAACAGGGGGCATTTCACTCTAGTAGAAGAAAATATTCGTAGTTATAGTAGCAGGTACTGTTTTATTAACAGTAGAGATAATGTTTAGTTATAGTCGCAGATACTGTTTTAGCTATAGTCGCAGATACTGTTTTAGTATTAGCAGAATATTTTTTTATTAGTAGCCTATATTTTAGTTATATGATATAGAGAAAATTCTATAATATTCTCCAAACTGCTCGATCTTAACATTTACCTGGGAATCGGGCACTTTGTCACCCGTTAAGCTCCAGTGGTATGTTACAGTATAAGCGTTCTCGCCTGTCTTCTTAATATCATATGATGTAATCGAGGGACTGGACGTTCCTGTTACCCAATACATTTGGGACAGTGGGTCAAAGTTTTCTAACCTGAGTTTTTCATTATAAAGTCCAAACTGTATGGCCCCTTGTCGATTCTTGTTTGCCTCGGCAAAGTTTTTTACACAGTCACTGTCAGATCTAGTATCAGTAAAGTTAACTATTTGCTTAGCAAAATTATCTTGTGCAATCTTGCGGTATGAGTCAGGGCTTTTGTCGACAGTATATATTCTAATAATGGAACCATCATAGGTTATATTCTCTTTTAAGGTATCAGTAAAGAAATTAAGTGGGAGGAAAAGTTTGTTATTCTTATATATTCCACCGTCTTTTTTAATATCAATCTTCCTTGGAGCAGTAAGGTTACCTCCACTAACAGTAGTACCTAGCTTTGCATCCCATGTAACGGTATATCCAAGCTTTTCTGCAATAGTTCTAAAAGGAAGCATTAGGGTATAATCCTTGGTGACAAAGGTTCCTTCGGAAACATTAAAGTCAGTGCCATTAAGCTTAATACTGCTGGCTTTAGGAGATGAAGAAAGAGCTTTATACACGTCATCCTTTAGTACGGATTTTAACTTATCAGCAGAGAGTGTATAGACTGGAATTCCGCCTGCATATGGGCGTAGCTCGTATAGTGTGTAGTATATAACCAAATTGTTGCCATCTAGATAAAAATTAAAATCTTTTGTATTTTTAACTGTTTCTTTTGCGTCATCAAAATATAAGGTAGGGTCTTTGTCGATTTCGGCCAAAATGTTATCTATTAGTATTTTCCTATAATCACTGCCTTCTTTAAAGAGAGAAGAAAGCTTGTATACTTCTCCTGTATCCATGTTTACTGTGAGAGTATCATACCAAGTCATTCCATGAGCCCCACCACTATAATTGTAATTTAATGTGAGTACTGAGAGTAGGTTGTCGTTATACCAGTAATTAAAATCGGTATATAAACCTGCCTTTAGGTTGTTGCTTACTTCTGCTAAATCCAAGGCGGTACGATTTATCTCTCCAATTGAGTTGGCTGTATTACTATAAAGCCATTCATTAACCTTCTCACTACCATTAAAGTTATAAAAGGTAGGAAGCATTACACGCATCTCTAATTTGGGTGTTGTATTGACAATTGGTGTAATACTGCATAACGGTTGATTTGTTGCAGTACTTGTTTCAGCACCCGTAGATGTGTTTTCCTTAGCTAAGGTATTGCTTGACATGTTTGTGGTACTATTCTGTGCTTTATTACTTAAAACAGAGACATTCATAGCACTTGCAATGGGTGAAAAACACAATACTAACATGGTTATTACTAAGAGCATACAGGATAGTTTTTTCATAAGGTAAATCCCCCTAAATTAATAGTTCTATGTATACCTTCATTGTAGAGAAAATGCGAGTATTAAACAACAACAAAATGGTTACAAAAGGTATGCTCTTATTATGCAGAATTAATTTAAAAAATATATACGATTTAAGTATTTATATTAAGTTTTTTAATCCTGGTTACTGGATATGGAGTCGGTCGATTCTGACGTAGGGTTAGATAAATCACCACCACTATTAGTGCCACAGAATGATGAATCGTCCTTTGATAAGGCGTCGGGATTTCTTACCTCTAAAACATCAAGAATAAATATAAATATTGGAATACCAATGATAAGACCCCATATGCCCATAAAATGCTCTGATAAAATCAAAACCGCAAAGGTATAGAAAACAGGTAGCTTAGTTTTTTCCGACATGAGCTTAGGATTGAGTATATAGCTCTCAATAGCGTGCAAGATAGCAATAAGTACTAAAATCCAGATAACAGTTCTTATACCCCCTACACTATAAGCGATCATTGAAAGTGGAACTAGAGATATAACAACTCCAGCCACTGGTATAAGCCCCAAAATAAATATCATAAATCCAAGACCAATGACTTGCGGAAACTTCAAGAATGTGAGCATTGCCATAGATAAAAGGCAATTTATAAAGGATATGGTAATCTGAGTTTGTATAACCTTACCAAAGGATTGCATAAATTTTGTTCCAAAGAAGGCTATTTCCTCATAGAAGCATTTAAGCTTACTGTTTTTGAAGCTTTGAGTGAACCGCTGTATTCTGCTTCTTTCAAGAACAAAGAAGAGGCTCAATATAACTGATATAAATAGGTCGATACCCCATTTACCTATATTATTCACCGTTGAAAATAAAGTATTGACGTTATCTTTTATATACTGCGATATTTTAATATCCTTAGAAAGACTAATTATATAGTTTAATGCATCATTTTCATACTGCTTACTGGTAAAAATGTTAGCTTGGTTTATAATGTTGCTAAGTTGTGTAATAACAACGGGTATGTATTTATATAAAAGGTAAGCAGCGAGAGAAAGCAAACCGAGATACAAGAATATAATTATGACCTTTAGAATTCTGGAACTAAATATTTTTGTCTTGTTCAGTATAAATTTCTGGGCGCTGTATGCCAGGTATGAAAGGATGAATGTTAGTAGAAGCATGTTTAACATTCCACGGAGTAAGTAGAGACAGCCTACGATGCAAACCAAGATCAAGAGGCGCCTTGCTAACTTACTAGAAAAAAAGTCTTTAAAAATCATTATGTTTCTCCAATATATGAAATAAGAAATAACTGGTATTTTTATTATACACTAATAGTACTATTTTTAAAACAACGAATAAGTGGCTGGACCACAAAAAAATGTATAAATAATAAGGTCAATATTTATATGTTTTAGCAAAGAATAAATATGGTATTGGACCATAGAAGTGCACTTATAATGGTGAGTACGAAAGAATATATATGAAATAAAAGGATACCATAGCGGTATCCTTTTATTTTTGGACTACTCTAATGACTATTAGCTCTTTGAACCAGTATACTGTTCAAAAACTTTCTTTGTGATAGAACCACCAATTTTGCCAGCTTCTCTTGATGTTAAGTCACCATTGTAACCTTGCTTTAGGTTAACGCCAACCTGTGAAGCGATTTCATACTTCATGTTTTCAAAAGTCTGCTTGTTTCTAGCCATATTGAGTTTCCTCCTTTAGAATGTCACCAAGATTTCACCTTGGTAGGTGATGATTACTGGTGTACTAATATAATCTGCATAAATAAAAAAAATATAATGGGAATTTATGTTTACCTACCCAAGTTATAAGCATGCAAAAGGGCTGTCTTTTGACAGCCCCTTTGCTGAAGACACAAATTTTAGTGATTTCTAACAGGCTCTGATTCCCTAAATAGAAGGCTAATACTATACAGTCCAGCAAGACCAACTATTGTAAAAATAGTTCTGGTGATTAGTGAAGTTCCACCAAAAAGTGCTCCTACAAGGTCGTACTGAAATAATCCAACTGAAAGCCAGTTTAATGCTCCAATGATAACAACTATTAACGCAACTCTATCCAATACTCTCATGGCAACAACTTCCTTTCAATAAATATTTTCTCCTCAATGGGCAGTACCCACGTAAGAGAGCTTTATGATTTTTACATCGTTTATAGTATAATTAATTTATAAAAAAATATTCAGAAAATAAAACTCCGCGTTCCTAAAGGAAGGAACGCGGTGTATTTAAATAACCGCTCTGCAAAAGCAGTTTGGTTAGTCCTGACTAAAGAAATAATCAGGATTTTTGAAATTTTTTTAATAATTTTTATTATGTCTGTAAAAATATAGTATGAGGACGGTGAGTAAAAGGTGCAAGATATATTAAATCCCAATTTACCAACGGGAAAAGTTACATATGTTGTAATAGATGGACGAGTAGATGAATCCATTATCAAAAGTCTAAATGATTTAAATATCGATGTAATTTTAACTGCTCGGCACCCAGATGTTTATGAGGCTATTGCATATCATCCAGATATTATGCTTCATCATATAGCAGACAAAAGAATAGTTGTTGCTCCAAATACCCCGCAACCTTTGATAGATAGTCTTGAGAATATAGGAATGCAAATAATATTAGGAGTTACCAAACTAAAAGAAAAATACCCGGCAACAATTCCATATAATGTCGCACGGGTGGGTAAATTTGCATTTCATAACAAAAAATATACCGACCCTGTTTTGCGTAGATTACTAGAAGATGAAGGTGTTTTATTGATAGATGTTAAGCAGGGATACACAAAGTGCCTTACATGTATTGCTAATGAAAATAGTATCATAACCTCAGACATAGGCATCTGCAATGCTGCAGAAGAAATGGGGCTGGATGCGCTGCTGATAGAGCAGGATGAAGCAATTAGCTTAAAACCCTTTAGTATGGGTTTCTTTGGCGGGGCAACGGGCTTGATAGCGAAAAATATTTTGGCTGTGACAGGCAATATTACAGATATGAAATCATTCGCAATAATTAAGGATTTCTTAAAAGTGAGAGGGATTAAGCTTGTTTTTCTTAGTAACCAAGGTGCAATTGATGTGGGCTCGATATTACCTATAAAAATAGACTCTTAATGGAACAGGCTCTTGATAATAGTTGATAATGATAGTTCCTTGATAATTATAGATTCTTGATAAAAAAGACTTCGATAAAAATAGGCTGCGCAATTGACACACCCACAAAAAAAATACTGCATATAATGTATAAGAAAATGCTTGTTGTTAATAAATGCCACGGATTTGCTAACTGTATACAACATTTTACGAAGACATATACTACTCACGAAGGGATGTGAAGTTGATGCAGTATCAATAC
>JAEYTP010000009.1 GCA_023433945.1 Bacillota bacterium
ACTTAAAAAGGTAGACTGGGATAATGTTTTGAAAACATTCAACATGGTATGTGATGCATTACCGAAAATTGATGATGATGTTATGTATATAGCATTATATCCGTCAAATACAGAAATGGCTGAAGGCGTTTACGGAACTGCAGTTTGGGGAAACATTATCCTAAATATAAACGCTAGGAACACTGATTTTGAAAAATGGATACCGTTTGTTTTTGCCCACGAGTATCATCACAATATTTGGGGCGGTTATTGGTATTGCTTACATAATGGAGACGGGCTTCGAGGGTGGTTTATCGAAACCATTTTAATTGAAGGTCAGGCAGACGCTTTTGCCCAAAGTATTTTTACAGACATGAAGCCATCTTGGAATTCTGGCATAAGTAGTGATGAAGAAAATAAAATATGGCATATATTTGAGAATGTTATAGAAACGTGCTTATCACTTGAAGAGACTGGAAAGTATATGTTTGGGTGCGAAGAGCTAGGTATACCCCCATACGCTGGATATTATTTTGGATTAAAAATAATTAGGGAGTATATGAACAAAACTCAAACTAATGATATGACAAAGATATTGGAGACACCTTTAGAAGAAATCTATAGGTTTTATACGAATAATGCGAGGTCAGCATATTACCAAATTAGTTGAGTACTCAATGGTGTTTCTAAAAAGCATTTTTTAAAGAGTATTGAGTTCCAATTCCGTCCCGTACTTTAATAAAAAGGCAGGAAAGCTTGCAATATCAAGCCTTCCTTTTTTTGTTGCTTTAAATAATTTGTGAAGATAAATTATTCCTTAAATCTGAGGAATAATAGTGAGTGATATAAATATTAAATAGCAAATTCTAAAAACTGATTCAGATAGAGCTAGTTAATATAAATACTTAATAAGAGTATCGTGACGGGGAGATTAACATGTCAATTTTATTAAACGTCTTAGGAATTATTGTTGTTATTGGTGGATTATATCTCTTTTCTGAAAATAGGGGTAAGGTTAATAAAAAGCTTATAGCAAAAGCATTATTAGTACAATTTGTACTTGCATTTCTATTAGTTAAGTTCCCATTAGGGCGAAACATAGTAGAGTCAGTATCAGGTTTTGTAACTAATGTATTAAGCTATGGGTTTGAGGGAGTAAGCTTTGTGTTTGGGTCATTAGCTGATGGAAGTGCAGGGTATATATTTGCGATATCAGTACTTGCAAACATTGTATTTACTGCGGCTTTAGTTGCAGTACTATATTATTTAGGAATATTAAACCTAGTAGTAAGGTTAATAGGTGGAGCTATACAAAAAGTCTTCGGAACTAGTAAAGTTGAAAGCTTTGTTGCCGTTGCTAATATGTTCCTATCACAAACAGAATCACCCATACTAGTAAGTAAATACTTACACGCAATGACTAGAAGTGAAATTCTAGTATTATTAATATCTGGTATGGGGAGTATGGCGGCTTCAGTATTAATTGGATATGTCGGACTGGGAATCCCAATGGAATACTTATTAATAGCGGGGGCATTAGTTCCATTAAGCAGTATAATAGTATCTAAATTATTAATTCCAGAAACCCACAAAAAAGATGGATCAGAAGATATTGATATGGATAGAAAAGGTGGGCATACAAATATAATGTCTGCTGTATCCGAAGGTGCCACAAATGGCATGCATTTGGCATTTAATATAGGAGCTTCTCTAATTGCTATAATTGGAATAGTTGCATTAGTTAATGGAGCTCTGGGATTAGTAGGGTTAACTTTACAACAAATATTCTCTTACTTATTTGCACCTCTAGCAATATTGATGGGGATAAGCCCCGACAATGCATTAACTGCTGGTCAATTATTGGGTTCAAAGCTAGTGTTAAATGAGTTTGTTGCTTTTGGCGACTTAGGGAAAATAATAGGCTCATTTGATTACAGAACAGCGATGGTAATAACTGTTTCATTAGCAGGGTTTGCAAATATATCAAGTATAGGCATATGTATATCTGGTATATCAATATTCTGTCCCGAAAGAAGAGGAGAAATTTCAAGTATAGCTTTAAAAGGAATGATAGGTGGCTTTTTAGTAAGTTCCTTGTCAGCAATGATAGTAGGACTATTATTATTTTAGTATTTGTTATCAGACAATAGAGCATTGACGGACAAGTAATTTATTGTATTTTCTGATAGAATAGTTGAGTAAGAAGAATTTGGAAACCCATTCCCAGGGGACGACGAAAATGCAACTATTGATTAAATTAATAGAAGAGGAAGAGGCGAATTATGCATATAGAGGATAGAAAATGCCAATTGACTTCCTGTTTTTGGGATTATATAATATTAATTCAAACGGTATAAGAACTAAGCAGGGGGAAATATGAAAACAATAAATAAATTGCCATTAATCTATTGGCTTGGGGGTTCAACTTGTGCGGGTAAAACCACCATTTCCAATGTCCTCTCTGAAAATTATGGATTTACAGTATATCACTGTGATGAGTATTTAGTAAAACATATTGAAAAATCTAATGCTCAAGACCATCCAAACCTAAATAAAATAGCGAAAGCTAGCTGGAATGATATTCTTAGCATGAATATAGAAGAATATTTAGAATGGACTACCGGTTCATTCCATGAAGAATTTGATATGATTTTAGAAGATTTATATCAGCTGCCTAATGATAAGCCTATATTAATTGAAGGCATAAACTTACTGCCTAAACTTATAAAAGAGGAGATAGTTAATATTAATCATGCGGTATGGCTAGTAGCAGATGCGTCGTTTTACATAAAACATCAAATGAACAGAAAAGAATTATTTGAAAGAATAAAAGAATGCTCAAACAAAGAACAGGCATTACAAAATTATATAAGTAATGATTTAGCATTTGGTAAATATATTCTAAATGAAACTAAAAAGCTTGGTTTGAATGTGATAAAACAGCTGATGAGAGCGATATCAAGAAGAATATTGAACTCATTTCTAGTTACTTTAATTTAGTTTAAAATTCTTTCATTTTGTTCAAAAATATAGAAAAAATCAGTATTCTCACTTTATGTCGTGTTCATATTTTTCTCTTTATGTTAAATTTCTTTTTGAAAGGGGTAGTTTTTTTATGAATCAAGAAAATGTAGGCAAATTTATAGCTGCTTTACGAAAAGAAAAGAATTTAACACAGGAACAATTAGCAGAAATATTGGGTGTCAATAATCGCAGTATATCTAGATGGGAAAATGGTCATTGTATGCCCGATTTGTCATTATTACAAACTATTTCTGAAGAACTAGATATTAGTATTTCAGAGCTTTTAAATGGTAGACGAATGACAAAAGA
>JAEYTP010000017.1 GCA_023433945.1 Bacillota bacterium
CGCAAATACACAAGACGCTGTCGGCACCAGCATTATAGAATATTCAGTGATAAAGGTAACTCCGCTCGACTTGCATGTGTTAGGCACGCCGCCAGCGTTCGTCCTGAGCCAGGATCAAACTCTCAAATTAAAATTTATATGATTCGCAGCCGAAACTGCTACTCATAAACTTATTTGATAAGCTTGTTAGCTCATTAAAAATTGCTGACTTTTAATTTTAGTAATCTGTTTACACAGAATTACTTAGTTTGTAAAGTTCGCAAAAGTTTACTCAATTTTTTAAGTGATTTCTCACTTGGAATTTTTTCGAGTTCCTTTACACTATTGTCACTGTTTACTTTTCAAAGTCCACTTGCTCTCAAGCCCTGATTTAACTGACTTTCAAGCGTTTCGCCGTTGGCTCGTCGCTGACGGCTTATTTATAATATCATGATGGTATATTATTGTCAACATATATTTTAAAAAATATTTAAATATTTTTAGAGGGTCATTTGACATTGTCAATACAATAAACTATATAAACTTGTCATATTCTCTATTCAATAAGTTTGCACACCACTGTGAAATCATTGTTAAGATAATCGTCTATTATAGATACATTAAGTTTATTAGTATATTTATGCTTTATATATTGCCCTACCCTTTCAGAGGAGAAGTAATAATATTTATCTTCTTTTTCACAAGATTTTTCTGAGAGCAGATTAAACGCAAAAGCTTCTCTAGATAGTTCGAAGAACCTCTCTACAGCTTGTTCCATAAAACTCTGATTGTTTCCTAAGTTCAAGTTAAAGATTCCTGAACAAAGCACTATATCAAAGGACTTAGGGCCAAATGGACACTTATCAAATATATCAGTACATAAAAATGTCCCATCTAAACCTTTTTCTAGTGCCGAGTCTATCATACTTTGAAGAATGTCTATACCCGTATATGAGAAATCATCGTATCTTTGATTAAGAAATCCAAGCAGGCTACCTGTTCCACAACCAACGTCCAATACACTTTTCTTATTAATATCTATGCTTTTTGTTAATGCATCAAATCTTAAGCATTGGGCATGAGCACTTTCCCACCCCAGCTTCTGATAATCAGCACCATCACATTTGATTTTGGGCAAATAGTATTCGTAAAGTTTTTGCTTTCTCGTCATCTTTTGCTCCTAACAAAATATATTCTTTTAAGCTATTCTATTAAAAAACACCATACAACTTCTAGATAAACCATTCTATTTAATAAACTATTCTACATAACCTATTGATATATACTCTGCATAAACTTGTCTAATAAATATTCCGCATAACCTATTGATATATATTCTACATAAATCTTTCTAATAAATATTCCGCATAACCTATTGATATATATTCTACATAAACCCTTCTAAAAAATAATCGGCATAACCTATTAATATATATTCATAAACTATACAATTAAATAAATATTCTACATAAACTTATATATATAATTCTATATAACCTTTTTAATATAAAAATATATACCGCATACCCTATTCTATCAAATATATAAGTAGGTATACATACTATATTATTTTAGGTATTTATTTGCTCTGCTGATTATCTAACTCGCTTATCATTTTCTTGGCGAATCCCTCAAATGTTACCTTTTCATATACGGGAAACATCGAATAAATATATATAATCTTGTCTTCTAATAAATACCCAATCTCATGTATCATACTTTTATCATCTTTTGGGTTTATATATTCCAACTCATAGCAGTTCTTCTGTATGTTTTCCCAAATATCATTATTGTTAAGCCTTTTTGCTTTGGTCAAAAGGCTTTGAGGAGTGCTAATATCGGCATCGTACCCCGTCTTTATTTGCATCAGATATCTACCACTAATAGAGGTTAGCAACATGTCATCCTCTGTTTCGTTAACATTAATACTATCATATGCATCTGGATACGTTAGTGAAAAACCAAATCGCTCATTTCTATACCTCACTTGTTGCACTTCCGGTGAGACTGTTTGGTACTGGGATAAATCCTCCTCTCCATCAACATCTGACACTCCAGTCGTATCTATCTCTGCAGTACCTTCAGAAGGTATATAAGTAAAAACTTGAGCATTGTCCTGCTCAGAAGTCTGAGATTCTCCTTTACTAAATAAGTTATCAATAAAATATATCCCAGCTCCGATGAGTATTCCCAGAACAATGATTGTTATCAACGCGGATTTTGAATTAAGTATATTTATATTCATACGTTTCTTAATATTCGCTCCGGTTATGCCCGGGGTTAGTCTGGTACTTCTTACTACTTTTTTGCCTACTAGATATTTTTTATTTTTTAGTATTTTAGTGCTTGTCCCCATTACTTCACCTATCTTTATAAATTATAGTCTCTGGCAATATATATGCGAATTCTGATGAATTAATGTTACTGTAAAATATTGGATTATTGCAACTTTCCCGGAAATAAAAAGCCGTGGGTTTCACCCAAATTTTTACTACCCAAATTCTTTTTAACTGGTGTATAATGAAATATAATATGGGGGAATAAATAATGTATTTTGAAGAAAACAAGTCACTGCTGTATTCCGATACCGCTGTAGCGGATATATTTATAAATCAATACATGCCTTCGATGGACAGCATGTGCGTTAAGGTATATTTGTACATGCTTTTTTTATGTAAGCATGGCAAAAAAGTTACAACTGACGAACTATCCAAAACACTAAATCTTTCTATGGACGATATTAAGTCTGCATTGACAAGTTTGGATAATCTCGAGATCATAAGCTGGATTGAGGATAAAATACAGCTGTACGACCTTAAGGATATTGAAACAAAGAGAATGTATAAGCTAAAAAGTGTATCCTCTCCGGAGCAGGCAAATGAAAACTTTGAGAAAAATAAGAGTAGGAACAAAACGCTTGCTGCTATTAACTCCAAGTTCTTTCAAGGCCTTATGGCACCAACCTGGTATCTTACAATAGATAATTGGTTTAATATATATAAGTTTGATGAAGATGTAATGTATACTCTGTTTAAATATTGCTACGATAATAATGCATTCCATAAAAGCTATATTGAAGCTGTTGCGTCTAACTGGCATCGTCGTGGTATCAAGAATTTCTTTGACCTGGAGAAACACTTTGAGGAAATGGCTCATATTAAAAGTATTAAAGGAACTATAGTCAAAAAACTTCGACTCAGAAGGGCGCTTACCGAGTATGAAAATGAGCTGGTTGAAAAGTGGGTTTCAGATTATAAGTATGGTTTTGATATAATTGAGTTGGCTCTAAAAAAGACAGTCGGAAAGACAAATCCTGATTTTAAGTACATCAACAGTATACTTTCGAAATGGTTTGGGCTTGGGCTATGCTCAGTAAATGATATTCTTGGTTATGAGAGCAGCCAAAAATCATCCTTTACGTCACAGCAAAAGCCTAATAAGCCAAATGATTCACAGAGAGAAAACTTTGAACAGCGTCAATATAACGAAGAGTATTACGATAACTTCTTTACCAATGCAAATAAAGGATAGGTGGTATAACCTGTGATAAGGGATATTCATAACATAATTCAAAGAGAATATGAGCGTCGCCAAAAGCAATCAGCAGATGCTATTCAGCAGCGGAAGTCAGAGCTTTATGAAAGAATCCCTGCTCTTTTGGATCTAGACTCCCAAATAAGTAGGCTTGGTATTAAGTATAACAAGCTGATGCTTACAGATGGCGCCAACAAATTAACTCTACTAGAAGAAATGAATAATAGCATAAATAATTTAAGAGAACAAAAGCAAAACATCCTCAAGCAGCACAATATTGACCCCCATTATCTTAGTGTTCCTCATCAGTGCCAGCTCTGTAGCGATACAGGATTTTTAACTGATGAGTCTGGCTCCAAAAGATGCTCCTGCTATAAGCAGCAGGTTATCTCATTATTATTTGAACAGTCTAATATTAATCTAAATGGTAATGAGAGCTTTGATAATTTTGATGAATCTCTCTATCCTGACGAAATTGACTCAGCCAAGTACGGGATTAGTATTTCACCTAGAGAAAACATACGTAATGTAAAAGACATATGCATGTCTTTCATAAATAACTTTGATACCCCAGAGCAAAAGAATCTCTTTTTCAGTGGGAGAACCGGGGTGGGAAAAACCTTCTTGTCCTTTTGTATAGCCAGAGAGCTGATGGAAAATGGTCGTACTGTATTGTATTTGTCTGCCCCACAGCTATTTGATATTGTTACTGACTACAAAATGAGACTGTCTAGAAATGATGCTTTTAATGATGATAAGTATCAAAGTATTTTTAATGTAGAGCTGCTGATAATAGATGACCTAGGAACCGAATCATTAAGCGATGCACGGTATGCAGAATTATTGAACATACTAAATACACGGTATGCAAAAAATGGAGCAAGTGCTTGCAAAACCATTATCTCAACAAATCTAGGCGCCAAGAAACTATTTGAGCTTTACACAGAGCGTGTAGCATCAAGGATTGTGGGTCATTTTGAGCGCCTTGTTTTAGCAGGTATAGATATACGTAGTCAAAAAGCATAGATAATCTATTGTTTATAACTTAAGTAAAGATATCAGTTCATAAAGTACTCCTGCTTTTATATCTAAGAGATATAGCACTTGTTTTGTAAAGGTGAGTAAAATAAGTACCACGCCTGGCAAAGGTGCAATCCAAGCCCAAAGATTTGAGGGCTTTTTTTGTGCGTTTATATTGTTTGGAATATCCTTTTGTGAGTCTAGCTTATGTGAATCTACGTCTAGATTTTGAGAATATTCTTCTTGCTTTTGAGAGTGTTCGTCTTGTTTTGATAAGTGTTCACCTTGCTCACCTAATTGTGTTTCTAGCATTTGAGTCTGTATGTCCAGCGTCCCAGACGGGATACTTACTTTTTGCTCCCTAGTACTCCTAATAAAGGCGTACATTAGCCCTGTAAATATAGATACAAATCCTATTAATAGAAATGCATAAAAAACTATTACAAATATCAGAACTGGAGTAGGTAAACTGCTAAAATCTAAGGCGGGTGTTGACTGAGTGGATACACTTATTGGTGTAACGTTCTGGGTTAAATTTTTTGTATAGAATACTATTAATACAATACTAGCATTGTTAACGAAATGTGCCAGCATACCGGCATATATAGATTTAGTCCTATGTACTATTATTGCAATAACTACGCCCAAAACAGTAGTAGCTAGAGCCTTCTGAAAATCACGGTGCAACATGCCAAAGAGTATTGAAGTAAGTGCAATACATCGAGCAGTGCCCAGCTTCTCATAGCCTTTAGCAATGAGGCCTCTGAACAGGACCTCTTCACAAACAGCAGCACTTACTCCTATTACCGCTAATGCAATCATAAGAGTAGCAACATCAGGTATCTGAATTTGATTTAATGGTAAAGTTTTATTGAATGCAAGCTTGGTAAGTAATAACACCAATGCACTCATTACTGTTACTATTGGAATAGCAGTTATCATCATACCCATCACCAAGATGAAGTGTACCGGCTTTGTTCCTTTAAGCTTAAGAGTTTGAACGATATCATATTTACCAAATATTAAAAATAAAACTGCAGGCAATAAAACAAGCAATATTTCACCCAGTCCTGATTTTAGATACCCACTCTTTACAGGTATAAGTGGTGCTATATATATCAGCATTATTGTTGTAAGTGAGAAAAAGAATCCTGCTGCAATAGGTCCGGGGACCTTGGTATTATTTTTTATAGTATTCAATATGCTTCCTCCATCTTTTATCAATAAATTAATTATAGTTAATTATGCTAATGAGTACAATTATTGATTTATAAGTTTATGAAATATATATTTTTAGTTGACTGATATATTCACAAGTAATAGTATGTAATTGGTCTAATTAGTAAGAAAATGGTTTATATTACATATATATACGCAAGGAGGCTAAAGTCGTGAACGTTATTGAAATCAATAAGCTATCTAAAAGCTATGGGAAATCTAGAGGTATTGTAGATGTGAGCTTTAATGTAGAAGAGGGTGAGATTTTTGGTTTCATCGGTCCTAACGGTGCTGGGAAATCAACTACTATAAGGACTCTGCTCGCACTTATTTATCCAACTAGTGGCAGTGCTACAATCTTTGGCAAAGACTGCATAAAATATTCGAGTGAGATTTTAAAGGATATTGGATACCTGCCATCTGAAGTTTTCTACTACGATGGTATGAAGGTAATTGATTTGTTAAGATACTCTGCCTCCTTTTATAAGAAAGACTGCAGCAAAAAGATGGTTGATATTGCAAAAGCGCTCGACCTCGACTTACATAAAAAGATAGAAGACTTATCCTTTGGAAATAAAAAAAAGGTTGGTATAGTGCAGGGCTTATTGCACTCTCCAAAGCTGATTATTCTAGATGAACCAACAAGCGGTCTTGATCCCCTTATGCAGCAAAACTTTTTTGAACTTATCAAAGAGGAAAATAAAAATGGTGCAACTGTTCTGTTCTCTTCTCATATTCTGAGTGAAGTTCAGAAGGTGTGTGACAGGGTTGCAATTATTAAAGAAGGTAGTATTGTAAAGGTTGAGAAAATAAGCACTCTAAAAGAAAGCTCTTATAAGAGGATTGCTGTTGAAGCCGCCACAAGTATAGCAAATGATTTTTTCTCAATTGAGGGAGTGACCAATCTAAACGTAAAAGATAAGGATGCCTCTTTCTTATACAAGGGGAATTTAAATAGTATTATATCTAGACTAACCGAACTTGATATTAAAAATTTCACAGTAGCAGAGCCAGACCTAGAAGAAATCTTTCTTCACTACTACCAGAAGGAGGACTAGCATATGAATATGTTTTTATTTGAGTTTAGGGCAAGCAGGAAATCCATCCTCAAATGGAGCCTTGCCCTTTGTCTAATTGTTATTTTTTATATGGCTATATATCCTTCCTTCGCTCAAAGTGAGGTAGAAACACGTAAGTTGTTGAGTACATATCCTCAGGGATTATTAACCGCTTTGGGGCTGGATTTAGATAAATTCTTTTCAGTGGTTGGCTTTTACTCATTTTTGATATTGTATGTTTTAGTCTGTGCTGCTATACAAGCCACCAATCTAGGTATCGGCATTATATCAAAGGAGTATAGGAATAAAACCTCTGATTTTATATTAACTAAACCGGTTAGCAGATTTGCTGTGCTTACAAGTAAGCTTCTTGCTGTGCTTGCAGCTCTTATTATTACTAATACTATATACTTATTGGTTGTAACCTCTTTTTGCTATATCATGTCGGATAGTAAGCTGGATATAGCTATGTTTTTAATGATTTCTCTTACAGTTTTCTTTCTACAGTTAATTTTTGCATCAATAGGTGTTTTATTAGCACTTTTATTTAGAAAGCTCAAATCTGTTATTTCTGTTTCACTAACGACGGTATTCTCTTTCTTTCTATTAAGTATGGTGCAGGGAGCTATAAAAGAAGATTTTTTGAAGTGTCTTACTCCATTTAAGTACTTTGATGCCTCCTATATTATGAAGAACAATGCGTATGATACTGTTTTTATGGTGCTCTGGGCAGCGTTAATAATAGTTTTTGTTAGTGCTAGCTACCTCTTGTACATAAAGCAAGATGTACATGCTGTATAGTTCAATTAGCGATAAAGGGCTTTTAATAATTACTCACAACTGGAATAATGCCGTTTTGAAAGGTAGGATGTTTATGAACATATTTCTAAGAGAACTAAAGTCTAGCTGGAAGTCTCTGCTGTATTGGTGCCTCGGAATATTTGCTACTATATATGCTAGTATGATTAAATTTGAGGGTTTCGACAAATCAGTTAATGATATTATGGCTAAGCTCCCTAAAGCATTGCAATTCTTAGCCGGCAGCGGCCAGTTTGACTTGTCCACCGCATCTGGCTACTACGGAGTGCTGTTTCTGTACTTGGCAGTGGCCGCTGCAATCCATGCAGCAATGCTTGGCGCCAACATTCTGGCCAAGGAGGAACGCGACAAAACCGCCGAATTCCTTTTGTCAAAGCCGGTTTCCCGAGGTCGCGTTCTGGTTACCAAGATACTTGCTGCCTTCTTTAACATATTTGTGCTTAATATTGCAATAGCTATCAGCTCAATCATTGCAATGAGTGCTTTTCTTAATATGTCCAAGGAAATAATAATGCTTATGTTAGGCTTGCTTGTAATACAGATATTATTTGCTTCAATAGGTTTTTTTCTTGCATCAATATATAAAAAACCTGCTGCTGCAGCGAGTGTATCAAGTGGAGTGCTGCTTATTACCTTTATAGTATCCATAGCCATTGATATCCTTGAGCACTCAAAATGGCTCATTATATTCAGCCCATTCAAGTACTTTAATACCGCTTCTATAATAAACGGAGGTGGATTGGATACTTTCTACCTGATTTTCTCCATAGTTCTGAGTACTATACTGCTTGCTGCCTCTTTCATATGCTATCGAAGACGTGACTTGAATATATAGTAGTACTCGGAGACTTAGTGGTATAACCAAGACTTAGTGGATGTGCAAAAATTAATAATTTAATATAAAACCCTGTAATCAAGCATAGTATCTATGTCTTCTTTACAGGGTTTCTTTATGTTTGCTCTTATACTTGTTTTATTTATTTGATATCTTCCCTACATTCTTAATTATTATGGAAATTGTTCCGTCAGGGTTATTTATGAATTCTATTTTATCCCTTTCATCCGCATACTCTAGTGGAAAGTTTATCTCAATCCCAGTGTCGGTCTTTATCTTATGGGTCTTAAACTTTTTCTCAGTATAATGCTCTACCACCGTTTCAGGCAATGCTATCCTCTTCTCTTCCAAACCAGCCTGTGATATCTTCTCAACATATTCATTCTGTACACCCAAGTCCCGCTCATAAACCTTGTTTGCCACATCCTCTATATGAATCTCACCAGACTGTGTCAAGCTTTCCGCAACCGCCTTCTTGAGCTTAATAGCCTTCTCAAAATCCTCATCATAGTATTTTTTATTTATCGATTTTGTAACCTTATCTATGATTTTCATTTTAGCATTATCCGATAGCTGACAGCCACACTTGAGCAATATATTTGAAAGATAGAATTCCTTTGCTCCATTTATTTCGTATGCCTTTTCCAGCAACCTTATACTTAAATCCTCGAGGTTTACCAATACACATTCATCCAACTTTTGACCATCCTGTGGCAGCAAAGTTTGATACCTGATAATTGAATTAATTGCGCCTGCTTCATCATTATCCACCCAGTGAGTGAAGCCTATTTTATAATTAAGCTTTAATATGCCAAGATGCTTTTGGTTATTTTCCTCAAAAATACAGCATACTAAGTCGGCAGATGGAATATCTACATTCTTCTGCATGACTTCAAAAAGTCTTTTTGCTATTTCTGATGTTATAGCAACAAATTCTTGCTCATTGCTAGATAACTCGCTGCATAGGAACATTATCTCGTTGCTCTGAGTATCCCCATAGAATTGCGCTTTTTTAATATTTGTATCGTCTACAACCTTTTGTAGGTGCTTTTCAATATAACTATTGAGCTCATCATTCATGGACAGCTCCCCGCCTGAAAGCATTGGTATACTAGAACTACTGTCAAGTACATGAAGAATTGCTCTGTTTATTTTTATTTCACTCATTAGTATCCCCCTTGGTCATTGGTCTGTAATAAGAGTATCCTTTTATCGTGTGTTAACTATATATTTGTATATATTAAGTGTATCTTTGTTTTATCTACATTCGAAATAATTCTTCAATATCCTCACGAGAAAGCTTAGTTATAAGCGTTTCACCCTTTTCAATTACTGCATCCACCAGTTGTTTCTTTCTATCCTTTAAATTCAGTATTTTTTCTTCTATTGTTCCGTGTGTAATAAGCTTCATTACATGGACATTCTTTGTTTGCCCGATTCTATATGCTCTATCCGTTGCCTGATCCTCAACGGCAGGATTCCACCATGGATCGTAGTGAATTACTGTGTCTGCCCCTGTGAGGTTTAGTCCTGTACCTCCTGATTTAAGGGATAGCAGAAAAATCTGCCCCTCTCCTGAGTTAAATCTTTTTACCAATCGCATTCTTTCTTCCGATGGAGTTGCACCATCCAAATATAAGTATTGTATACCGCTACTGTCAAGCCATTTTTTTATAATAGCCAGCATAGAGGTAAACTGCGAGAACAATAGTATACGGTGCCCTCCCTCAAGAGAATCCTCCACTACTTCCTTAAGCAATGATAGTTTTCCACTCTCTCCCTCATAGTCCTCCATAAAAAGAGAGGGATGACAGCATAGCTGGCGGAGTCTTGTTAATGTTGATAGTATTTTTATTTGACTCTTTCCTATGCCCTCTTTATCAATTTCACTCATTATTACACCACGAGCCTCTTCAAGGTACGCAATATAAATCTTCTTTTGCTCTTCTGTCAACTCTGCTTCAATAACATGCTCAATCTTTTCAGGCAACTCCTTTAGAACGTCTTGCTTTAATCTTCTTAATATAAACGGTCGGATATGCTTACCCAAGGTACCAATGCAACTGTTATCCCCTTTTGAGATAGGTAGTTCATACATATCTGTAAACTTCCCATGAGAACCAAGGTAACCTGGAAGAATAAAGTCAAATACCGACCATAACTCGGTTAGGTTGTTTTCCATAGGAGTACCCGTAAGCGCTAGTCTGTGCTGTGCCTTTATTTGTTTAACTGACTTTGCAGCAATAGATGCCGGATTTTTTATGTGCTGGGCTTCATCCAGTATACAGTATCGAAACCTATTGCTATAGTCCTCAATATCGCGCCTCATAAGTGCATACGAGGTAACTATTACGTCCTTGTTGCCTGCTTCTTTTATCAGGAGTTGTCTCTCTGGTTTTGACCCTACAACAGCTGTAAAGGTAAGGTCCGGTGCAAACTTTTTAATTTCTGCACACCAGTTATATACCAATGAGGTTGGTACTATAACAATTGATGTTTCCTGCCCATGGTGCTGTTTATCATACTTTAAAAGTGCAATTACCTGCAACGTCTTACCCAAGCCCATATCGTCTGCAAGTATCCCCCCAAGCCCATATGTGCAAAGGGTTTTCATCCACTTAAAACCAAGCTTTTGGTAATCTCTGAGTATTGCACCCATTCCATCAGGAGCCTTGAATTCCGTCTCCTCAGGAGCTCCGACATCTCTTAACAAGGCTTTTAATGTTGAGTTTCTTTCAAAAAGCTTCAGGCCGCTGTCCTTTAGCATGGCATCTAAGTACAACGCCCTATACTTTGGCAGCTCAATAATATCCTTCTCAAAATCATAATCATCTAGCTCTAATTGACTAGCAATTTCATTCATCTTTATTAAAGCATCATTATTAAGAGGCAGAAAACTGCCATCCTTCAAACGATAGTATTTTTTCTTTTGCCTTATGCTGTTAATAATATCTTTGAGTTCACCCTTAGTGGTACCTTCTATAGTAAAGTTGAATTCCAAAAAATCATTTACCGCATTCAATCTCAGAAAACCAGTAATTGAGGGTGCTCTTCTAATCGTCATTGCCTTGAAGCTGTCAGAATAATATACATCAGCAAGCTTTTGCAAGCATGGTACTGTAGTATTTATGAAATCAAAAATCTTTTCTTCTTCATCCAGATATATGCCATTACCGCTTACCTTACAGTCTGTTTCCGCCAAAATATCCAGTATAGTAGCTTCTGCCTCTGCATCTCTGATTAAAATTCTGCTATCCCTCGTGCTGGTATCACCATTTGCTGAGAATGGGTTTATCTCCCTATCCCCATATATAAATTTAACCTCTCCCGTTATAATATCTGCTGCTCTATCAAGATATATTTTGGGCTCGAACTTGAGTCTCTCTATAGAATCACTTAATGCATCATCAAAATATACACTGGAGCACTTTTCAATATGAGGAAGAATATCTGTAAAAAGTAGTTCCCTATCTTTATCAAAAAAAGTGAGCCTTAAATTCTTCTTCCCTTTTATCATATTTATAAATGGACTTAGTATGTTTTTTTGCTTAGATGATATCTTATGAATAATATTGCCATACAGCACATATTCCTTATCAGAAGTCATGGGAACCAATTCTTGCTGCAAATCCAAGCTCATATCAACGCCAGCTGTCCCCTTCGTCAGGAAAAAGTCCACAGGTATATCTTCTTCTCTAATAATAACTTCCTCTATTTTTTTATCTTCAATTGATAAATTAAATTTAGAATCCTTTAATATCCCAAGGATGCGCTTTAAAGCAAGCTCTGTCAGAAAAATTTCCTTGTCGTTGAAGTTACTCTTCCTTTTAATGTCGGGAGTAAAATAGTCTGCAAGAATATCATTTTGATATAATTCATGCATATAATCAATCATCTTTTTATCAACGCCAAAAAAATCTTGCGTTCTAGCATCAAAACTGAAGCCTTTTCCAAAACTAAGCTCTTTTTTATTATTGTAGGCGGTGAAAAACTCGCTAAAATTGCGCACGATATAAAGCCTATCCAGACCAATCCTGAGGCTTACTGAGGCACATGGGCCACGTTTTGGTGAAGAGGCAGAAAATATATTGATAGTGTATTCAACCATTATCTGAGTTTTATTATCACTACCACGGCCTCTAAAATATTCAAATAATAGATTTGTTGAGCGCTTTTGTGCTGATGCGTCAAAGAAACCTTCAGCATCTTTTTCCAAAACAAATAGAAGTACCGCAACAATGTGTGGGCATAAATTGTCGGGCTCCCTTTCACTTCCCTTATAATCCTGACATGAGCAGTAGCAGCTATCCATCTCACCAGACTTATCAAAAGAAACTTGCACATTACATGGGCGAGTACCGATAACAGTAGCATCAAAAAGGCCCTTCTCCTCATTGTAGGAGACAGCCTTTATTCTTCTGGATGTAAGATATTCAGAGCCTTTTTTGAATTTTAAAGGAGACGATTTCTTATATATAAATTCCTTTGATAGCAAAAACATTAATTACCTCTTTAAGGGTTATACCTATTATAATATACATATTATATCCAATTTTCTTTTGTTTGTATAAGATTTGTTTGCTTATATTTTTTACTTTTATTAAGTGGTAGTCTTATTATGAACCTTGTCTCTTGTTCATTACTTGATATAATGATTGTACCATTGCACGCTTCGATATGGTTTTTTACTATGCTAAGCCCAAATCCTCTATCCTCATCACTTTTACTTTTTGTAGAAAATCCTGAGTCAAAAATCCTCTTTTGAATATCATAAGATATGATAGGTCCATTGTTAGATATCAGTATCTCATAGTTTTTTCCAACAATTTTACCAGATATATTGATGTATCTATCGGTCATTCCAGCAAGTATAATGGCTTCAACCGCATTTTGAGTAATATTTGCAATAATTGTAGCTATAATATGTTGATTTATCCTTGCATATTCTAAAGAGTTTTGAAAACTAGCCTGTATTTTTATGCTCTGATGTAGAGCGTTATTATACTTAACATTTAATATAGCATCCACAAAATCATTTCCTGAGTTAGAGTCAAAGTTCACAAATACCTTACTATTTGCATATTCATCTATGTAGGATTTAATTCTATCAAATGTATCCTGCTTTCTTAGACAGCAAAGACCATATATGGTAGCGAGATGGTTCTTATATTCATGTCGCTCCTTTGCCATCAAATCATTAAATTCTTTTATCTGAGCTACACTTTTTTGCACTGCAATATTCTCATACTTCATTCTTTCTATATTTCTGACCTCCTTAAAAGTCATCAGCATGGCAATAAACATTACCATACAAATGATAATTGAGGAAACCCCATAGTATAACTTTATACTGTTATTAATGCACATAGCTATTATGATAGTAACAATAATAACACCGCATGAGGCCACTATAACAAGCATCTGCCAAAAACCAAACCCACTCATTCCATCCTCGTCCAGCCAAGTGCTCCAAAAGTCAGTCCTATATAATATGTAAACTATAACTAACTCAATAAACTTAATAATAGATCCTGTTGTAATCATTAAGATCGAGTTATATGTCATATGTTCTTGTGTATCAGTTCCAAAGATAAGCATAAAAATAATAATCACGATGGACTCAATTAAGAATATTCCACAGAGAATTAAGCAGCTTTTAATAAGTATTTTAAAAGTATTAGAATTGAATAGTAATGTTAACAGGAGAACAGTAGAGAGTATTATGCCTACAGTATCAAGACCCTTAGGTAAATAATTGGAAAACAAAAAGGAATATATAGGGTATACTGATATAAATGTTATACATCTAATTTTCTTTGTCTTTATATATTGATGTCTTCTGGATATTACCAAAAACGCACTTAGTACTACAATGGATTCCATAATATTTAAAAGTATTTGTATAATAAAACTCTCCATTCTTCCCCCCAAAAAAAAAAATGCTATATACTAAATGTACTAGCATTTCTCTCTTTTTTCAATAATTCCATGGAAATTTTTAAATAATTTTACATTTTATCTCTCTGGTTCATAAAACCAAAACAATTTTGCAGCTCCGCATGCTGCACTTGTAACCAATAAAGAGTACCTTCCAATCATTTTGAATAACTTAGTTTTCATAATAATAATCACTCCTTATGTAATATTTTACCATTATTTTACACTTAATGGCAATTAATGTCAACACTTTTTTCCTTTATTTAATTTTAAGTCCTATTGTTCCAAATTCTATCCTTTTTTACTACCTTTATTATTGCATAAAAGTATACCAGTGCTACGCTCCAAAATACTATTGCTCCAGCATGATCTTCGTCCAACAAGATGGCCATAGCCATTAATACTATATTAAATAGTAATACTAATACTACTGACCCAACCTTGCTCTCATTGGTACCTTTTTCACTTGTATGTGAAATTACAGCTCCAACAACTGATAAAATAATAAGGGAAGCTATTTTTACATAGATGTTAAGAGGTATAAAAGTGGCTAATATTATTACTGTTATAATATTTACAAAAGACAGTATTAAACATCGGATTTCAGTTTTAGCATGAAGTCCACCAATAAATGGTCTTAGCAGCAATATTGGTAAAAATGCTAGTACAAACTCCTTGAAATACCCTGCAAGACTAAATACGGCTGTATATAGCACTAGCTTGTATAGGTCAGAAAATGTACATACCATCCCATAACGAATATTGCTCGCAGTATTTTCATCATAATCTCCACATGAAATTATTTTGTCGGATATGGAGTTTGCAATCTTCCTATAAAATCTTATTTCCACACCTAACCACCTTTTTGTAAATAATTGGTATATATATAATGCTACCACAAATTTACAAAAATAAAACCCCAATTTATTCTCTTTTTTAACAGAAAATAAACTGAGGTTATCAGAATCAGACTATATAATTTTAAGGAATAAAACCTTTTACATTTAAATATCTCCGTTGCGCATAAAGCAAAAATTTACTTTGCGACTATGTTAACAATTCTATTCTTTACAACTATCACCTTTACTATCTGCTTTCCATCTAGGAAAGGCTTAATCTTCTCGTCGTTTAGAGCAGTAGCTTCAACAACACTGTTTTCGGAATTGTTATCAACCTCTATCTTTCCTCTTACCGTTCCATTAATCTGAACAGCCATCTCAACAGTATCCTTTACAAGCGCCTTGTCATCGTGCTGAGGCCATGCTTGATTGAAAATAGAGTATTCATAGCCCATCTTTTCCCACATCTCCTCTGCAAAATGAGGTGCAAATGGTGATATAAGCTTTAGGAGGTCTGCAATTGTAGCTTCAAAAATCTCTAAATTCTTTACTTTTACCTCTGCATCATACTTGTACATTGAATTGACAAGCTCCATGCAACGTGAAATTGCTGTATTAAACTGGAATCTTTCATTATCCATAGTTGCAAACTTGATTGCATAATGCCTTGCATAATTCAGGTCTTTATCATCCCTGTTCATATCAGTTCTTGCTTCTTTGGTCTTCTGTTCAGCAAGACTCTCTACAAGACGCTCAACTCTCATTACAAAACGGCTTATTGCCTTGATTCCATCATCACTCCAAGGCCCACCGTCAACGTAGTTAAAGCCAAAACCAAGGTACATTCTGAAAATATCAGATCCGTACTTTCTGACATAGTCATCCGGTGAAATGGTATTACCAAGGGATTTACTCATCTTGTTTCCATCAGGACCAAGTATTGTGCCCTGGTGTACTAGTGACAAGAATGGCTCATCAAAATTTAAATGTCCCATGTCACGAAGTGCCTTGGTTATAAATCGTGCGTAAAGCAGGTGCATTGCAGCATGTTCTGCTCCACCTACATACTTATCAACAGGCAAAAGCTTGTTTATCCATTCTGTATCGAATGCTTTTTCACTGTTTCTATTGTCAGCATACCTCAGATAGTACCATGAAGAGCACACAAAGGTGTCCAAGGTATCTGGATCTCTTGTTGCTTTACCACCGCATTTAGGACAAGTCGTATTCATAAACTCTTCACTCTTTTTGAGTGGTGACTCTCCATCAGGAGCAAATTCTACGTTGTATGGGAGAGTTACAGGTAATTGTTCCTGTGGTACTGGAACCTCTCCACACTGGTCGCAGTAAACAACAGGAATAGGCGCACCCCAGTAACGTTGTCTGGAAACCAACCAGTCACGCAGTCTGTAGTTTATCTTGAGAAGTCCTTTGTTATCAGCTTCTAGCTTATTTACTATGCCTGTTCTTGCCTCTTCTGAGGATACTCCATCAAATTCAGCACTATTTATCAATACACCGTAATCGCAGAATGGTAATTCATCACTTTCACCATCTTTTGATTTTATAACACGTTTGATAGGAAGATTATACTTCTTTGCAAACTCATAGTCTCTCTCGTCATGAGCCGGTACTGCCATTACGCATCCTGTACCATAGCTTGCTAGTACATAATCGGCAACTAGGATTGGCACTTTTTCACCTGTGATTGGGTGAATAGCGAATGCTCCTGTGTGAGCACCTGTCTTTTCTTTTGCAGTAGATAAACGTTCAATCTCAGTCTGCTTGTTGGTCTCAACTCTATATGCCTCAACAGCACTCTTAAATTCAGGAGTAGTAATCTGGTCAACCAGCTTATTTTCTGGTGCCAAAACCACATATGTTACTCCGTAAAGGGTATCAGCTCTTGTAGTAAATACCTTAAAGGATAAGTCGCTATCATAAACCTTAAACTCAATCTCGGCTCCTTCAGAACGTCCAATCCAGTTAGTCTGAATCTTCTTGGTCTTTTCTGGCCAATCTAATCCCTCTAGCTGGTCGAGTAACTCCTGCGCATAATCCGTTATCTTGAAGAACCACTGCGTAAGGTCACGCTTTGTTACTTCTGTGTCACAGCGTTCGCAAAATCCATCTATAACCTGCTCATTTGCAAGCACAGTATTACATTTTGGGCACCAATTAACTGGAGCGTTCTTTCTATATGCCAATCCTTTTTTGTAGAGCTCCAGGAACAACCACTGTGTCCATTTATAGTAGTCAGGCATACAGGTCTTTATTTCATAGTCCCAATCAAAGGTAGCACCCATTTCCTTGAGCTGACCTTCCATTGTTTCTATGTTTTTGAGGGTTGAATCCTGTGGATGAATGCCTGTCTTGATAGCATAGTTTTCTGCAGGCAGTCCAAACGCATCAAATCCCATTGGATGAAAAACATTGTAACCCTGCATTCTCTTCATTCTCGCCCATGAGTCAGTCAATCCATAGTTGTACCAGTGTCCAACATGGAGATTGGCTCCCGATGGGTATGAAAACATCTCCAAACAATATAATTTGTTATCAGTATTTTTGGGGTCAAACTTATACACTCCAGTTTCTTCCCATTTCTTTTGCCACTTCTTGTCTATATCAGGTGAGTATGGCATGCTTTCAACTCCTTTTTGTATTTTATGCAAAATATATTTCCTTTGTTATATTAATAATGGTTGTACAGTATAGAATTATTAACTCCTATACGATAAAAAAACCGTCTCTTATAAAAGAGACGGGCTATATATCCGCGGTACCACTCTTGTTAGCCAATAGGCATCTGAAATATTATACCCTGGCTCACTTTTTGCCTTGTAACGTTGGCTGACGGCTGGTATTGGCAGCTGCTCCACGGCGAGTTCGAGTCTTGGGTCTTATGATACTTTCACCTTTGTACCACTCTCTAGAAAAGCCCAGTCACCTCTACTACTCCGCTTCTTCACACAATAACGTATAAAATTTTTCAATATTCAGATTATCATAAACCATATAGTTTTTCAACTGTTATGACAATTTTTTTGTTTCATAGAACTTTATTAGTAAATTGTTTATTCTTTGTCTAGCTATTGGTTAGTAGCATTTTGAGGATGCTCAGAGTATTATTGCATATATGAGGACTAGCCCCTTGCAATAAAAAATACACCCAACAGAATAAAAGCTGTTCCTGCCATCTTTTGTGCAGATATTGATTCCTTAAAAATAAAGTAGCCTACTAACAGAGCAAGAACATATGTAATGCTGTTTAGAGGATACGCTGTTGAAAATGGCAGCTTAGACAAAATATAAAACCATAATATTGTTGATACTCCATAGCAAAACAGCCCTGCTATTACATAAGGTTCAAGAATCAGTTTTAGGCAAAGGCCTCCAACCTTAGATATACCCATCTTCCACAACGACTGTCCTGTTACCATAATTAGTGCATTCAAAATAGTTAATATGATAAAACGTATCTGCATTTGTGCTTCCCTTCATATAATCTATCGGTGTTATTTATTCATGAAGAATATCCTTATACCTTATCCTTGACTTTATCCTTGTACTTTATCCTTGTAATAATATACTCATGAAATTTATCGCGTAATTTACTTATGTAATTAATTCACATAATTTATGCTTTGTCCATTTAATATATAAATATTAGTCTGCAATGTAGCTCTATCCTACGTTAAAAACATACATTGCAGACTACATAGGTCATATAATTCTAGTATAGCCTTTTATCACTTTACTAATCAACTGCTAATGCAATTGACTTATCTTAGTTCTCATTTTTTACTATTGCTATAGATGCACTTGCTCCAATTCTTGAAGCCCCTGCGTCAACCATTGCTCTTGCGGTCTTATAATCTCTTATTCCTCCAGAAGCCTTTATTCCCAAATCTGGGCCAACAGCTTGTCTCATTAGTCGGATGTCCTCTATAGTAGCTCCACCTGTACTAAAACCAGTTGATGTTTTTACAAAATGTGCACCTGCTTCCTTACACATTTTACAAGCAGCTATCTTCTCTTCGTCTGTTAGAAGACATGTCTCTAAAATCACCTTGACTATAGCACTATCTCCTGCAGCCTTCACAACAGCTGCTATATCATTTTTGACTAGCTCATAATGGCCAGATTTGATTGCTCCGATATTAATAACCATGTCAACTTCGGTAGCCCCATTTTTAGCAGCTTCAACAGTCTCTGATTCTTTGGTAGCAGTTGTATTTGCTCCTAAGGGGAACCCAATAACGGTGCATACCTTTACATCACTTGCTTTCAAAATTCTGTGGCAGTGTGCTACATAGCATGGATTTACACAAACAGAAGCAAAGCCGTATTCCATTGCCTCATGGCACAACTTCTCTATTTGTTCCAATGTTGTATCGGGTTTTAATGCAGTATGGTCAATAAATGATGCTATTGGTTTTTCTGACATCTCTTATATCTCCTTATCGTTTTTTTTGCTCAAGTTCCCCATCAACTTAGATATTGCTGAGAAAATTAAGCTTAATTCACCTTAAATAGTTCTTACATATATTTTACCTTAGTTAAACAAATTTATCATTAAAAAGCTTATTTTATATATTAGATTTGTCATATAGGGAAATGAATTTCATAGAAGTACTTCTTATAGTTTTTATGTATTACTAGAGTAGACTAAAAAGAAGAATAACTCAAAGTAAAGTTATTTGTTAAAAAATATTTTTTACAGTATTGACACGGACAAGCTTATCAATGTATAATTATGGAAAACTAAACATCTGTCCCTTAAACCATTGAGGTGGAGATAACGGTGATATGTGCATTTACAGAGAGCGAGGGTAGCTGAGAGCCTCGCAAAACGCAATACATCAAATGGACCACTGAGGGCGCAGTCAAATAGAGTGATTATTTTATTAATGGGAATCCGCTTTTAAGGCAACCCACTCTAGAGTATTCTGCGACGTAGCACATGCGTTATTTGTGAAGAATATGGTAGTATTCTGCAAGAGTGTATGGCTTATGCTATACAAAACAAGGTGGCACCGCGGGTGAATTATACACACTCGTCCT
>JAEYTP010000049.1 GCA_023433945.1 Bacillota bacterium
CCTGTTTGGAATATATGCAGCATGACATAGTCATTTTCCTACGCTGGCATTACCCAGATCAGGTATAAGGGTTTAAGCAACTATGCTAATCTCAGCCGATTCAATTATCAGCTCCCCTGGTAATTCAGTTGTTGTTCTGAATTATAGCAAATAATGGTTGGATAAGTCAACACCTAATTTTTAATATTTATCTAGCATAATTTTTAAGATATAACTAGCATAATTTTAGATTATAAACCGAACAAGTGTTTGCATTTTTACAAATATTTGATATAATTACATAGAGGTTTTTTACAGAATATTGTAAACAATATTATTTTAAAGGCATTGAAAGGATATACAAGTAATGATAAAGGACAACATACTTATAAAAGGAGCCAGGGAACATAACCTGAAGAATATTGATATTGAGATACCCAGGGACAAATTTGTTGTTATTACTGGTCTTAGCGGCTCAGGGAAATCATCTTTGGCATTTGATACTATATATGCAGAAGGGCAGAGAAGATATGTAGAGTCTCTATCTTCCTATGCTAGACAATTTCTCGGCCAGATGGAAAAACCAGACGTAGATTACATTGAAGGACTATCCCCTGCTATTGCTATAGACCAGAAGACTACCAGTAGAAATCCCAGATCTACAGTAGGTACGGTTACTGAGATACATGACTATTTGAGATTACTATATGCCAGGATTGGTATTCCACACTGTCCCAAATGCGGGAAAGAGATTAGCCAACAGACTGTGGATCAGATGGTGGATACAATTCTTTCCTTGCCTGAGGGTACTAGAATACAGCTATTAGCACCAGTTGTTAGAGGGAGAAAAGGTGAATATCACAAGCTTATAGAGGATGCCAAAAAGGGTGGCTATGTCCGTATCAGAATTGACGGAGAGGTCAAAGATATCAACGATGAGATTACGTTGGAAAAGAATAAAAAGCACAATATCGAAATTGTTGTGGACAGGCTTATTATAAAGCCGGATATTACAAAGAGACTGAGCGACTCTCTTGAAACGGTACTCAATCTTAGTAGTGGTATGGCTATAGTTGACGTAATTGGACAGGAAGAGATACTTTTAAGCCAGAACTTTGCTTGTAGTGATTGTGGTATCAGCATAGATGAGCTTACGCCTAGAATGTTCTCTTTCAACAACCCTTTTGGTGCCTGCCCATCGTGTACTGGACTTGGCAATCTACTAAAGGTAGACGTGGATCTCATTATTCCAGACAGATCTAAATCACTAACTGATGGTGCTATCACTGTCTCCGGCTGGAATATTGAGAGTGAAGATGCCTATACTAGAATGATATTTAATGCACTTGCAAAGCACTATAAGTTTAAGCTTGATACTCCTATAAATAAACTGTCAGCAAATGTTTTAGATATTATTCTTTATGGAACCAAGGGTGAAAAGATTAAGGTAGAGTATGAGCGCGAGTATGGTAGTGGTTCTTATATGGCGGCTTTTGATGGAATATTGAACATTGTTGAGCGTAGATACAACGAAACACAGTCAGAGGGTATGAAGCAGTATTACGAACAGTTTATGAGTAATACCCCTTGTCCCGATTGCGAGGGCGCAAGACTAAAAAAAGAAAGTCTTGCAGTTACAATTGGAGGCAAAAACATACATGAAGTTTCTATAATGTCAGTTGCAGAGGTTAAAAAGTTTTTTCAAGAGTTACAGCTTGGTGAACAACACGCTTTGATTGCTAATCAAATCCTCAAGGAAATTAATGCAAGAATAGGTTTTCTAGTCGATGTAGGACTTGACTATCTTACGCTGGCTAGAGCAGCAGGTACTCTTTCAGGTGGTGAGGCACAGAGAATTAGATTAGCTACACAAATAGGTTCAGGCCTTATGGGAGTGCTGTATATATTGGACGAGCCTAGTATTGGGCTTCATCAGAGAGATAATGCAAAGTTGATTGAAACCCTTACAAAGCTAAAAAACTTAGGTAATACCTTAATTGTTGTTGAACACGATGAAGATACTATGTTTGCCGCAGATCATATTATTGACATGGGACCTGGACCGGGTATACATGGGGGACATGTTGTTGCACAGGGTCCTATCGAAAGTATTCTCAACAATCAAGATTCTATTACTGGTCAATATCTTAGCGGTAGTAAGAGAATCGAAATACCAAAGAAGAGAAGAAAAACTAAGGACAACTGGCTAGAAGTATGTGGTGCTAGGCAAAATAATTTAAAAAATGTTAATGTAAAAATTCCACTAGGAGTACTGACATCAATCACAGGTGTATCAGGCTCAGGCAAGAGTTCACTAATAAATGGTATTTTATACAATAGCTTGGCTGCTAAATTAAACCGTGCAAGGACTAGGCCAGGGGAGCATGACGAGATAAAGGGAGTAGAGCTGCTAGACAAGGTAATCAACATAGACCAATCTCCTATAGGTAGAACTCCTCGCTCAAATCCCGCAACCTATACTGGGATGTTTGATTTGATAAGAGAGGTATTTGCTGCCACTACTGATTCTAAGATGAAAGGCTATAAAAATGGTAGGTTCAGCTTTAATATAAAGGGCGGAAGATGTGAGGCATGTACAGGGGATGGAATAATAAAGATTGAAATGCACTTCTTGCCGGATATATATGTTCCTTGTGAAGTATGTAAAGGGCAAAGATACAATAGGGAAACTTTAGAGGTAAAGTACAAAGGAAAAAGTATTTCGGATGTTCTCAACATGACGGTTGAGGATGCGCTGGAATTCTTCAAGAATATACCAAGAATACAAAAGAAGCTGCAAACTCTATATGATGTTGGCCTTGGGTATATTAAGCTAGGGCAACCTTCGACTACTTTATCGGGTGGAGAAGCGCAGCGAATCAAACTAGCTACAGAATTATCAAAACGCAGCACAGGCAAGACATTATATATTTTAGATGAGCCAACAACAGGGCTTCATATAGCTGATGTACACCGACTTATTGAGATTCTTCAGAGATTAACTGATGCGGGAAATACTATAGTTGTGATAGAGCATAATCTTGATGTCATCAAAACGTCGGATTTTGTCATAGATTTAGGACCAGAAGGTGGTAACAATGGCGGTACAATTGTTGCCCAGGGAACCCCTGAGCAGGTTTCAAAGGTTCAAGAATCATATACTGGGCAGTTCCTTAGCAAAGTTCTAAGTAGGAGTTAACATGTCATAAGTGGGAGCTAACATGACATAAGTTAGGGCTAACATGAAAAAAACGAAGTTAACATGACATAAGTTAGGGCTAACATGAAAAAATCGAAGTTAACATGACATAATTCGAAGTTAACATGGCGAAATACGAAGCTAACATTACAAAATTTGAAGTTAACATGACATAAATGGGAGTTTGCGTGTAATTTTTGAAGATTTTATGCTTTAGTGTTAGGAAATAATGTAAAGTGCAAAAGTGGCTTGTTTCAAGGGGGACAGCCACTTTTTGCATGTACATAAAAATATAATTGTTAATTCTGTGTTAATTCTGTTACAGTTAATTCACAAAGGTATATAATGAGTAGCAGAAAATCGGGTAAATAATAGAAGGGTGAGGAACATATGTTTAGAATAACACCAAAGGAAGAATTATTTTTTGATTATTTTGTAGAAACTTGTGAAATTATTTGTAAATCTGCGATGTTGTTAGAGGACTTGACAAAGAACTATATCAATGTCAATGAGAAAATCCTTAATATTGAAGAGACAGAGCATGCATGTGACAACAAGGTACATAATATTTTGGAACAACTAAACAAAGCATTTATCACACCAATTGACAGAGAAGATATTTTTACTATAGCAAAAGAACTCGATAATATTACTGACGATATAGAATCTGCAGCTCACAGATTTAGCATGTACAATGTACAAGAGATGAGACCCGATGCAATTAAGCTATCAGAACTTATCGTAAAATCTGCAGAAGAGCTGAAAAGTGTAATGATAGAAATGAAGAATATGAAGAAGAGTACACTCCTTAGAGAGAAGATTATTGCAGTAAATGATGTAGAGGATGAAGGAGATACTATTTTCAGAGAAGCCATTACAAATCTATTTATTACAGAAAAGAATGCTGTGGAAGTAATTAAATGGAAAGAGATATATGAGTTACTTGAAAACACTCTTGACGCTTGCGAAGATGTTGCGAATATAGTTGAAGGAGTTGTCATGAAGCATGCTTAGTGTATCTTTAGTCTTAGTTGTTTTCTTTGCACTAGCCTTTGACTTTATTAATGGCTTTCATGATACGGCAAACTCTATTGCAACTTCCGTGTCAACAAGGGTATTGAGTCCTAGGAGGGCGATACTCATGTCTGCTTTCTTTAACCTTGTAGGGGCTATGGTAAGTAGCAAAGTTGCAAAGACAATATCAAGTGGTCTGGTTGATAGCAAAATGATTACGGTTCAATATGTTATCATAGCTACTCTTATAGCAGCTATAATCTGGGATTTGATAACTTGGTATTTCGGCATTCCAAGTAGTTCCTCTCATGCTTTAATAGGTGCTTTGGTAGGTGCATCTATAGCATATGCAGGCTCACTCGACATAGTCATATGGTCTGGAGTGCTTTGGAAGATTATAGTACCACTCTTCACATCACCTTTGATAGGATTTTTGTTTGGATACTTGTTTATGACTGCATTATATAAGCTATTGAGGCCTTTCTCTCAAAGATTTGTAAATAAATGGTTTTCGAAGCTGCAGATTATTTCAGCGATGTTCATGGCTTATTCACATGGAAATAATGATGCTCAAAAATCAATGGGTATAATTACTTTGGCATTGATTGCAGCAGATATGAATAACGGTAGCTCTGATGTTCAGTTCTGGGTTAAGGTAGCATGTGCTTTGGCCATGGCACTTGGGACCTCAATAGGAGGATGGAAGATAATTAAAACAATGGGTGTTAACATGATAAAGCTTCAACCTATCGGTGGCTTTGCTGCTGAAACAGGTTCGGCTATCGTTATCGAAGCTATGACTGCATTAGGTGCTCCTGTTAGTACTACTCAGGTTATTTCTACATCCATCATGGGTGTAGGTGCATCAAAGAGACTATCCGCGGTTAGGTGGGCTTTAGCAAGAAATATCGTGTGGGCATGGTTGGTTACTATTCCAATAACAGCTTTGTTAGGTGCGTTTATAACTATGATATTTAAGTTCTTTATGTAATATCTATGTTCTATGCATAAAGATTAAGAATTGTGGTAGATTTTATTGCGCATCAGTTGTTCGTTAACAATAAGTTTACAATTTGTGAAAAAGCTTAGAATACTGGGGTTTAGACATATATGGTAGATATATGGACTAAAACCCAGTTTTGTAATATAAAGAGGTATCTAAATCATACATATATACAAATTAAGCAGTATATATGATATAGAAAGTGTTAGAACAATCTTTTAACATATGTTATACTTTTACGTAAATATTGTGTAAACTATGTTTATTTTGGGTAAATAATTTGAATACAACTTATTTTTAAATAATATGTTTTAGCTTAAATAATGGGGTGATAATTTTAATGATAAAATGCTCGGTTTGTAATAAAAATATAGCAGTTGTTTTTGTAACAAAATACGTTGATGGAAAACAAGTTCAGGAAGGATTATGCGTTAGCTGTGCAAAGAAGCAAAACCTTCAGCCAATAGATCAACTCATAGCTCAGACAGGTATGACAGAGGAAGAATTAGATAATATAAGCAGACAGGTTAATGACATGCTTGAAGAGGTAGATGCTTCGGAAATTATGGAGGCTATGCAGGATGATTCAGGAAATGTAAGTCAGTCAAATCCTTTTATGGGACTATTAAATAAGGCTTTTCCAAAGGACATAAATGAATCCTCCTTAAATCATTCTGAGATAAGCAATGAGGAAAATGATAAGAATTCAAAGACAAAGACTGGGCAAGATAAAAAGACTGCTAGTCAAAAGAAGAAGAAATTTCTTGATACCTATGGAGCAAACCTGATTGACAAAGCAAAAGAAGGAAAATTAGATAAGGTAGTAGGTAGACATAGAGAAATAGATAGGGTTATACAAATACTAAACAGGAGAACTAAGAACAATCCTGTTCTTATAGGCGAACCTGGGGTTGGTAAAACAGCAATTGCAGAAGGACTTGCGGTAAGAATTGCTGATAAGCAGGTTCCAGTAAAGCTATTCAATGCTGAGGTATATTTATTGGATATGACCAGTATAGTAGCTGGCACACAGTTTAGAGGCCAGTTTGAAAGTAGAATGAAGGGAATTATTGAAGAGGCTAAAACCTTTGGGAATATTATTTTGGTAATAGATGAGCTTCATAACATTATGGGTGCAGGAGAAGCAGAAGGAGCCATGAATGCTGCTAATATACTTAAGCCTGCTCTATCCCGAGGTGAGATACAGGTTATCGGTGCAACTACTCTTAATGAGTACCGAAAGCACATTGAAAAAGACTCTGCCCTAGAGAGAAGATTTCAGCCCGTACTTGTTGATGAACCTTCAATAGAAGAAACCATAGAGATAATCAAAGGAATAAGGCAATACTATGAAGACTATCATAGAGTAAAGATATCTGACGATATCATTAAAATGGCTGTAAACTATTCTGAAAGGTATATTTCTGATAGATTTTTGCCTGATAAGGCTATTGACGTTATAGATGAAGCGGGATCTCGCGCTAACCTGAAAAATATAAAGCTTGCTGAATTAGAAAACTACAGGGACGAACTAAAGGTAGTTCAGGCTGAAAAGGAAACTGCAATTTCTGCAGACTCTATAGAAGATTATCAGAAAGCTGCAGATTTAAAGGTACGTGAGTGTAAGCTAATAGAAATGATAAATGAAATTGAGGATACCAGCCGGGATGTCGAGCTTACTCAGGATGATATTGCAAGTGTAATTGAGGCATGGACTAAAATTCCTGTACAACGCTTAAGCGAGCAGGAATCTGAAAAACTCATTAATCTTGAAAATAGAATACACAAGAGGGTTATTGGTCAGGACAAGGCTGTAGAAGGGGTTGCTAAGGCAATCAGAAGAAGCAGATCTGGTTTCAAAAAGAAGAAAAAGCCTTCATCCTTTATATTTGTAGGTCCAACTGGTGTTGGTAAGACAGAGTTGGTTAGGGCATTAGCTATAGAGCTATTTGAGAGTGAAGAAGCTCTTATTAGGCTTGATATGTCAGAATATATGGAAAAGCATACTGTTTCAAAGCTTATAGGTTCTCCTCCAGGGTATGTTGGCTATGACGATGGTGGTCAGTTAACTGAAAAGATACGAAGAAAACCATATTCAGTTATACTATTGGATGAAATTGAAAAGGCACATCCCGACGTGTTTAATATGTTGCTTCAGATATTAGAGGATGGCAGGTTGACGGATAGTCATGGTAGAACAGTAAACTTTGAAAATACAGTTATTATTATGACATCGAATGCCGGAACTAATCTGAAATCAAGCGGCATAGGCTTCTCTAACAATGGATATACTGCATTGGAGAGCAGAGTAAGAGAAGTTATAAAAGATACATTTAGACCAGAATTTTTGAATAGGATAGATGAGATTATAGTTTTTACAGAACTAGATGCAGAGCAGCTCAAGCAGATTGTAGAGTTAATGCTTGCTGAAATATACCAGGAAGCGATGGATAAGGACATAAGGGTTAATATTTCTGATGAGCTTAAGAAATTTATTCTTAAAAAAGGCTATGATGCAAAGTATGGGGCAAGGCCGTTAAGGAGGACATTGCAACAATATGTTGAGGATAAGCTTGCTGAAGAGTATCTGAGAGGCAACATAAAGGCTGGATCACTGGTTGGACTGGATATTGATAGTGATGAAAATGTAATAACTTCAATTATTTAGGCGTTTTTAACAAAATGGGGTAGATACCCCATTTTTTTATTGCAAAGTATACTGAATAAATTCTATAATGGTTATGTACGTATAAAAGTATCTTTGCGCGAGGTGAAATGATGACGACCTTTAAAAAGGCTCCTATAGCTCTTGCAGTACTACTTATCGTAACAACCATGGCATCCTGTAGCAAAAACAAGATAGAACAGGTTACTGATACATCACTGAGTAAAGTCAACAAAAAAAGTATTCACTTGATGACCAGTTGGGGTGGTGCGGATAGCAAGGCTGACGCACTTACAACCTTGATTGATATTTTTGAGAACAATAATCCAGACTTTAATATTATTAATGAATCAATTTTTGGAGATGATTATCTCCCAACCTTAAAAACTAGGATTTCTTCCGGAAATGACCCTGATGTATTTGGATTATGGCCAGGTTCAGATATTAATAATTTGATTAAAGCAAAGAAAGTTATAGATTTGACTACAATACTTAATGAGGATATCCAATGGAAAAATAGTTTTAAGCCACGAAGTTTTACATATACCACGCATGAAGGAAGAACATATGGCATTCCATTTGAACTAGTATTTGAAGGCATGTACATAAATAAAGACTTATTTGATAAATACAATGTCAAGGTGCCTCAAAATTATGAGGAACTGAAACAGGCAATACTGGATTTTCAGCGCTACAATATAATACCCATAGCTTATAACTCTTCTTCGGAGGGATCCTACCTCTACCAAAATATAATTGCCAGTATAGGGGGGAAAGAGGGAGTAACTCAGTTCATAGAAGATGGTAAGATTAATAAGTGCTATTTAGAAGCTATGAAATATGTTAAGGAGCTTTACGATATGGGGGCATTTCCTAAGGATGCACTTACCATAAGCAGTTCTGAAAGAAATAATCTGTTTTTTTCAAAGCAAGCCGCTATGATTGTACAGGGATCGTGGTTCTCATCATATTATACCAAGAATGATAATACCGTAGAGTTTATCCCTTTTCCTAAGATAAAGGATGAGGTTAACATTACTTCTGGCCTTGGAAATGGAACATTTTACATTAGTTCAAGTAATTCAAATAATTATCAAGAGCTTTCAAATGCATTGCGCTTTTTGAAGTTTCTCACATCAAAAGAATCTGCTACATATTTCTATGATAATACTGGATTATTAACAAATCTAGACATTAAGTTTAATAATAAATTCAGCTTGTTGACTGACCAAAGTATTTCGGTGTTTAACTCGTTTAAGGAAGAAAGCATAACTCCGATACCAGACCATATAATCGATAGGACAGTATGGGAAGAAATTATTGTTCAGCGTTTTCCGTATTATCTAGAGGGAACTCTCACCCCTGAGGCCATTTGGGAAAAAGCTATCAGTGAAATGAATATAAAAAAATAGACATATCTACAATTTTCGGAATTTTAGATACATATAAAATTGGGTAAAGTAAATAATTAATTAGTTGGGATGAAAATATGATGAAGACCAAGGATAATCAGGCACCTCGAAAGAGCTATTTAAATAGGCTTTTTAAGTTTTATAGGAATATTCCAATTAAACGGAAGCTGTTGTTAGTTCTTTATATACAGATATTTATACCTCTAATACTAGTAGCATTTTTTAGTTTCAAAAACTCAGAAGATATAATTTCCAAAAAGTCTCTTGCTTATTCAAATGATATTATAAGCCTTATTGAGCTTCGCTTGCAGGACACTTTGAGAAACATGAACAAGGTTACACAGGAGTTAGCTACTGATTCACGCATTTACTCTGCTTTATTAAGTGATGATAACGAAAGTAAACTTAATAACTATGAAATGACCAGTCAATTAAAAAATGTATTTTTAAATATAGTTCTCACAAGACCTGAGGTTGAATCAATATGTATTGTCACAAATAAGAGAAAGTTTTATACGTATGATAGCAATTCTACAGATACTAATATAAAATCTACTGTAATGCAGAATTATACAAAGATTATTAATACTGCGAAAGGTTCCAATAATAAATTAGCATGGTTTCTTGATTCCAAGAATAGCGTGGTTCAAGGAGCATATGTTGTAAAACTTATATATGATAAAGATGACTTTACAGAAATCGGGATGATGGTTGTCCAAATCAACAAAAGCTTTCTTGAGACAGTACTTCAAGGGTTGGAAACTGAGGTCATGCAGAATACAGTTGTTTTATCTGAGGATGATGAGATTATCATAAGTAAGGATGCAACTAATGCAAATGGATATGAAAAAGTAATAAGTAGTATCACTGAGAGCAAGAATACTTTAGCTGAGAAAAAGATAAAATTCTACGAAGATCCTAATAAGAAGCTGTTTATTGCATATACAGCATTAACTGAACCTAACTGGAGGATAGTAACGTATATTCCTCTAAAACAGCTTTATTCCGATGTTAATAGCCTTCGAGACAGAATATTGATTTTGTGTATTTGTATGATGCTATTTTTAGGTGTTACAAGTATACTTGTTTCAATTGACTTTCTTAAGCCTATTAAAAAGTTAGTTAAAGCAATGGAAAGGATGAGTATAGACAATATTAAAAACAGCTATATTGAGGTAGATAGAACAGATGAGCTTGGATTTTTACATAAGACCTTCAACAATATGGCAAAGGAGATTGACCACTTAGTTAACTGGATATATAGAGAACAACTCACAAGGAAAGAGGCAGAAATAAAGGCTTTGCAATCTCAAATAAACCCTCATTTCCTATTCAATACTCTTGAATCAATTAATTGGATGGCTAGGTTAAATAATGTACCTGAGATAAGTGATACGGTATCAGACCTTTCTTCATTATTAGAGGCGAGCATTGGTAGGGATGATAAGCTTATAACGATGGAAGAAGAGTTTATCTATATTGATAAATATATAAACCTCCTAAAGAGAAGGTTTGATGATAGAATTACGCTTATAAAGGAAATTGACCCTACTGTACTATATTTGACTATACCTAGACTTTTAATTCAACCACTCATTGAGAATGCTGTTCAGCATGGAGTTGAAAACAACAGAAGCAATGGAATTATTACACTAACTGCTAAAATGTATGAGGATAACATTACAATTGAGGTAATCGACAATGGAAGCGGTATCTCTAATGAGGATTTAATCCGGCTGAATAAAGGGCTTGAAATGGATAATGCAACTTACTTCAAGACATTTGGCTCAAAGAAGAGCAAAAGCATTGGAATAGAAAACGTAAACAGAAGAATCAAACTATTCTACGGAGAAAACTACGGAGTTAAGATAGAGAGCAAGCAGCATATCTATACCAAAGTCTCAGTAATACTCCCAGTGCAGAACTACAATAATACCAAGGAGGGCTATTATGTACAAAGTTCTAATAGTTGATGATGAATCATTAATCAGAAAAGGATTAAGAAATATAATAAATTGGAAGATGCTTGATTGTGAGGTATGTGGTGATGCTACTGATGGCATTCAAGCCATTGAGCAGATAAAGTCAATAATGCCTGAGATAATTGTGACTGATATACATATGCCAGGCATGGATGGATTATCTATGATAAAAGAAGTCAAAAGTATTGTACCTAATTCAAAAATAATTATTTTGACTGGCTATAGAGACTTTGATTATGTTCAGGAGGCCATTAAGTGTGGTGCATTTGATTATCTTCTGAAACCATCCAAAATAGAGGAATTGACATCGGTTATTACTAGAGCAGTTGAAGATATAAAGAAGCAAACGGTAAAACATCAGGAGTTTGATAAGTTCAAACTTCTATTTGAGCAGAACATACCGATATTGAGAGAAAAATTATTATATGATATTGTATATGGACTTAATGCTAATGAACATGAGATTTCAGAAAAAATGAAATTATTTAATTTAGAGATAAATGATTTTGTACTTGTTATAATGGAAAATGACAGTGATGACAAGAATTCTGGATCGCAATATGATAAGCACTTATATCAATATGGTATAGTCAACTCCTTTGAGGAGATTTTTTCAGATAAATATGGGGTTATTAGCATAAACTTGAATAGTACCCGTGTTGGAATTATAGTGCAACCCAAAGAGGGAGGTAATATTAATGTTGCAGAAGTGACAGAGAGGTGCTCTATGCTTCAGGATATTATCAGGAATTGTTTTGGGTTTACAGTCACTATTGCTGTAAGTTCTGCAGGAGTAGCCGCATTGGAATTACCTCAGAAACTAAGGGAATGTCTGGGATCATTAGACTACAAGCAGTATATGGGCAACAACGCAATTATACAGTATAGTGACTTAAAAGCGTTTTTCAAATATGATGATTATACTATTTTGGAAAAACATCAGAAACAGTTATTGGAGAGCATAAAGTCAGGCAATGAATCTATGGCAAAGGCTGAAGTGCAAAATATTACAAGATATGTAAGTTCAAACAATGTGAACTTTGATTATGCAAAGAATTTTTATTATACTACTTTATCATCTATTAATAGCATTAGGATTTCAATTGCGGCCGCTGATTCTGATAAGCGGCATGAAGAAGGTAAGGATATAACCAGCCTACTAAGCTTTATAGAAAGAAGTGAGAGTATGGCTGATCTTAATTCTTTACTAGAGGATGTTTCTGAAAAGATGGTTCAGAAGGTAAATAACTATAATAACAAGAGTCTTAAGCTTATTCTGAGAAAAGCAATAGATTATATCCATGAACACTATAATGAGCCTGTAACTTTAAATGAAGTGGCAGAGAACATCTATGTCAGTACGTTTTATATTAGTAGAATGTTCAAGAAGGAGCTTGGTAAGAGCTTTGTAGATTATTTGAATGATGTAAGAATAGAAAAAGCCAAAGAGCTTCTAAGGGATGTTAAGTACAAGACATATGAAGTAGCTGAACTTGTGGGAATAGCTGATGCTCATTACTTCTCAAAGCTATTCAAGAAGTACTCTGGTATGACCCCTTCAGAATATAGAGAACAGTCAGAAAGTAATTAAATTGTAACATTTGAGACTTATCTACGTAATACTACCGTAACTTAGGTGTAAAATATTGTTGTATAATTTTGCGCTATCCATTTTTTTGTTCGAGCAAGATATTACACTTTAAAGCAATTTACTCTATTTTTTGTTCACACTTTATTCATTAAAATATTAGTATAACAGGTTGCAAATACGCTAAAACAAATCATGAACGCCTGTTTTTGTATGTTTTGTAATATAAACGAACAATGAAGGGTGGCAAACTTAATGGAAATATCTCCGGCAAATATCACAAAGACAAAACATAAGTCCAAGGACGGATTTTTAAAAGAACTCCGCAAGAACAAAGTACTGTTTATAATGATGCTACCTGCCCTAGTGGTATTACTTATTAATAACTATATCCCAATGGCAGGCGTATTGATTGCTTTTAAGAATTTCACTTATCAAGGTGGCAATATTTTTGCTAACTTCTTTCAAAGTAAATGGGTAGGATTAAAGAATTTTGAATTTTTCACATCAACTCCAGATGCTTGGGAAATTACTCGTAACACAGTAGGTTACAATCTTGTTTTTATCATATTAGGTCTATTAGTTGCAGTTACTTTTGCAATAACGCTCAATGAAGTAAAAAGCAAATTCATGTCAAGGTTTTACCAGGCTACTATGATACTTCCTTACTTTATGTCCTGGATAGTAGTTAGTTACCTAGTATTTGCACTGATTAGTGAGGAACAAGGGTTTATAAATAAGTCCTTATTACCTGCATTAGGCTGGACAGAAAACTTACCTGCTTGGTATGCAGATACAAAGTACTGGCCTCCTATACTAATACTGGTTAATATGTGGAAGTATACAGGTTACAACTGCGTAGTATACATCGCTGCGATATCTGGTATAGACACAGAATACTATGAGGCAGCAACTGTTGATGGTGCTTCAAAGTTTCAGCAAATCAAGAAGATTACAGTTCCTCTTTTAACTCCACTTATGATTATCATGACTCTCTTGGCAGTTGGACGTATATTCAATTCGGATTTTGGTTTATTCTTTAGTGTTCCAAGAAACGTTGGAATGCTGTGGCCAGTAACAAATACAATAGATACTTACGTTTATAACGCATTGACGAATTTGAATGATATAGGTATGTCTTCAGCTGTAGGCTTCTATCAGGCTATTGTTGGTTTTGCAACAGTTATGATTTCTAACTTTGTTGTTAGAAAAATAGATCCTGAGAAAGCATTATTTTAAAAGGGAGGAAAGGTTACATGAGTAAAGAGTCTTCAGGAAGCACTATCAATAGTGTTTCTCCAATATCAAATGCACTGATTAACTTGATGTTTATTATATTTTCACTGGCATGTATTGTTCCATTGTTTCTTGTATTAGGTATATCCTTCTCATCTGAACAATCTGTATTATTGCAGGGCTATAAATTCATCCCTGATGAATTTGGAGTAGGTGGATATGACTACATTCTCAAGCAGGGAACGGTAATATTTAAAGCATATGGTGTTTCATTAGGCGTAACAATAATAGGAACCCTGCTCAGCATAATAATCATAGCAATGTATTCTTATGCAATTTCTCGTAAGGATTTTAAATATAGAACACAGTTTACCTTTTTAGTGTTCTTTACAATGGTATTCAATGGAGGCCTTGTTCCTTGGTATATAGTATATGTTAAATTAGTGGGTGTTCAAAACTCATACTGGGCGTACATTATACCACCACTAGTAAATGCATGGTACGTAATGATTATGAGAACCTTCTATCAGACAAATG
>JAEYTP010000097.1 GCA_023433945.1 Bacillota bacterium
GAATTGTTCTATGCTGTTACTGATGAAAAGGTAGCTAAGCAGCTTGTTGAGAAGAGAAAGTTCAAACATAAGGAACAACAGTTCAAGTCAAGTGCAAAGATTTCACTGGATGATTTGTTCAATCAGATTAAAGAGGGTAAGGTTAAGGATCTCAATATTATTGTTAAAGCTGACGTTCAAGGTTCTGTTGAAGCAGTTAAACAATCACTTGAAAAGCTTACAAATGATGAGGTTAGAGTTAAAATTATCCACGGTGGCGTAGGTGCCATTACTGAATCTGATGTTACATTGGCGCAGGTTTCAAATGCAATAATTATAGGCTTTAACGTTAGACCGGGTGCAAATGTGACAGAAGCTGCAAAGAATGCAGAAGTTGATATGAGACTTTACAATGTAATTTACAAGGCTATTGAAGATGTTCAGGCTGCTATGAAGGGTATGCTTGAGCCTACCTTCAAGGAAGTTATCCTTGGTCATATTGAGATCAGACAGATCTTTAAGGTATCAGGTATTGGTACTATCGGTGGTGCTTATGTTACCGATGGTAAGGTTTCGAGAAACTCAGAGGTTAGAGTTGTAAGAGATGGAATTGTTGTTCATGAAGGCAAGCTCGCTTCCTTGAAGAGATTCAAGGACGATGCAAAGGAAGTAGTTGCTGGCTATGAGTGCGGTGTTTCCATTGAAAGATTCAACGATATCAAGGAAGGCGACATTATAGAAGCCTTTGTAATGGAAGAAGTAAAGAGATAAATATAAAAAACATTTTGTCATATAATAAATAAATAGGTTGAATGGGATTAGTCCAATTCAACCTATTTGTATAACAAGATAGAATAGGATATGTAAAACCTATTTTGAATCTTGTATAATAGATGACAAGAAAGGATAATCAAATATGGCAGATAGAATAGTCAGAATTTCAGAGGAAGTAAAGAAAGAGATCAGCAGTATTATTCAAAATGATATAAAAGATCCAAGGTTACCAAACTTGGTCAGTATTATTTCATGTAATGTAACAAAAGACTTAAGGTATGCCAAGGTGTTTGTCAGTGTTCTAGGAGATGAAGAGCAAAAGAAGAATGCAATGAGTGCACTAAAAAGTGCAGCAGGCTTTATCAGACGAGAACTTGGTCACAGGGTACAGTTGAGGTATACCCCCGAAATTCACTTTGAGCTGGATACGTCTATAGAGCACGGAATATATATAAACAAGTTATTAAATGAAACTGCAAAAGATTCCAAATAATATGGGGGACGCGAATGTGGGTAAATTAGATAAGGACATTATCAAGCTAATAGAGGGGGCTGCTTCTATTGCAATCTTTCCGCACGTTTCTGCTGACGGCGACGCATTAGGATCCTCTTTTGCTCTGGCATTAGCTCTTGAAACTATGGGAAAGCAGGTTGTTGTATATCTGGAGGAAAGCGTTCCAAACATGTATAAATTCCTTCCCGGTATTAACTTTAGCAGACTGATGGAACAGCAAGAGGAAGAAACCTATGACCTGAATATTGCACTAGATACTGGTGATGTCAATAGAATTGCATCAAGAAGCTCCATTTTTTTTAAAGCTCCTGCTACCATCAATATTGACCACCATGTTACAAATACAAAGTTTGCGCATTTAAATCATGTTGATGTTGATTCCGCTTCCACTGGGGAGATTGTATTTACATTACTTCAGCAGTTAAAGGTGCCTTTGACCAAGGACATTGCAACGTGCTTGTATACCGCTGTATCCACTGATACAGGTGGTTTTAAATACGGTAATACTACTGAGCAAACACACTTGATTACTGCAAAGCTTTTGAGTACTGGTATAGATATTGCTGAATTATCTCAAAAGATATTTGACAATACCACATTTGCAAAGCTTCAACTAACCAAAAAGGCAATTGAAGTACTTGAACTGCATGAGAATAATACTATTGCGGTTATTCCAATAAGCCTTGATGATTTTAAAAAGACTGGTGCAATAGATGAGGACTGTGATGGAATAGTCAATATAGGACGGTCTATTGAAGGTGTTGAAGTATCAATAATGCTAAAGGAAAAGGACAATGATCAGGTTAAAATAAACTTCAGGTCAAAGACTTACGTTGATGTTTCGGAGATAGCAGGTAAGTTCGGCGGAGGAGGGCACAAGCGAGCAGCTGGTTGTACTGTCACCGGGGACTTACAAGAAATAAAAATTAAGGTATTAGACGCGATAAAGGAAAAACTGTAATAATGAATGGAATAATTAATGTTCTTAAGCCGGCAGGGATGACATCTTTTGACGTAGTAGCGTTTTTGAGAAGGGTTTCTGGTCAGAAAAAGATAGGCCATACTGGTACATTAGACCCTATGGCAGTTGGTGTTTTACCGGTATGCCTTGGCAGTGCTACAAAAGCTATTGAATTTATGATGGAAAAGGACAAGGTATACAGAGCAGAAATGTCTCTAGGAATTTCTACAGATACAGAGGACAGCACAGGACAAGTGCTAAAGTACTCACCTTGCTCAGCTACCAATGAAGAAATAAATAAGGCAATATCAACATTTGTTGGAGACATTGCTCAGATACCGCCTATGTATTCGGCACTTAAGGTAAATGGAAAGAAGCTTTATGAACTGGCCCGGCAGGGACAGGTTATAGAACGAGAAGCTAGAAATATCACAGTTTACAGCATTGATATTATTAAAATCTGGAAAGACAGGATAGAAGCTTCTTGTGATGGGAAACTGGTAGAATATGAAGTTGTAAAGGTTTTAATGGATGTTCATTGCTCAAAGGGGACCTATATCCGCACACTGTGTAATGATATTGGGAATGCCCTGAATTGTGGTGCATGTATGTCTTTTTTGATAAGAAAGGCAGCCGGTGAATTTGATTTATCAAATGCTATTTCTATTGAAGAGATTACAGACCTTTCAGATAAGGGTCATTTAAATGATGCACTTCTTCCTGTTGAACGAGTATTTCTAAAGCTTCCTCATATTAATCTTTCACAGCAGGAAACTTTTAAATATTCAAATGGAACATGGATTGATGTATCTGTATACAAAGACTTATTATATCGTATTTATGACAATAACAGCTGTTTTCTTGGTTTAGGAGAAACTTTTGAGACAAGCGGCAAAGTAATGCTAAAATCAAGAAAGTTTTTCTAATATAAGTTTCAGCGTAAAAGAAGAACGAAATGAAAAATAACTATATAGGTTTAAATGCACATTTTCTTATTAACTAATGAGGAGATCTTATATGAGGGTAGTAAATGCCAGCGATATTAATAATTATTTTGAATGTAATACCGGCGTAGGCTTGGGGAACTTTGACGGCTTACATATAGGTCATATGGCATTAATAAATACCTTGATTAGAGAATCAAGGTTAAATGGATTGTATTCTATTGTATATACATTTAAAAAGCATCCGGAAAATATATTGAGAAAAAAGCTCATTACTCCGTTGCTTTCTACTGAACAAAAAAAGATAGAACTTTTATCAGAAACATCGTTAGACTGTTTGTATTTTGATGATTTTAATGAAGATTTTTCACGACTTACACCAGAAGAATTTGTCAGTCAGGTATTAGTTAAGAGACTTCATATCAAGCTGGCAGTTGCCGGATATGATTACAGATTCGGTTACAAGGGACAGGGAGATATAGAGCTGCTCAAAGAATATGGTCAAAAGTATGGTTTCAGAGTTATTGTGATTGATGCAATTAAGTGCGCAAATGAAGCTATCAGTAGCACTCGTATAAGAAATTTTATTATTAACGGTGAACTGGAAAAGGCTTATAAACTCTTGGGAAGAAACTACTCTATAACTGCTGAGGTTGTTTCAGGCAGAAGAGTTGGAAATACTATCGGTTTTCCAACTGCCAATATTCATCCCGAAAGGTTTTTGGTGCTTCCTGAAAACGGTGTTTATATTACAAAGACCTTATTAGACGGAAAATTATATAACAGCATGACAAATGTAGGCTTTAACCCGACATTTGAAGATGTTAAACAAAAGACTGTCGAAACTCACATTCTTGACTTTAATCAAGATATTTACGGTAAAAAAATTGAGGTATTCTTCCTTAAGAAGATCAGAAATGAAATTAAGTTTGAAAATGTAAATCAACTTATGGAGCAGATAAAAAGGGATATGGGAGAGACAAGAAAATACCTTGGTATCTAGCTTTTAAAGGTGGTATTAAACATGAATGGCTATGAAATAGTTATAAAAGGAATAGTACAAGGAGTTGGATTTAGACCATTTATATATAACCTTGCAATTGAACTAGGTCTCAATGGTTGGGTTTCCAACAAAGGCAGCGATGTTATTATATATATAGATGCTACAGAACAACAAATGAATAGTTTTGTCACTCTGATTAGCCAAAAGGCACCAGTGTTGTCTAAAATACAAAATATCAGCACCCATCAGCTTCCACTTAATAGGTTTTCTAGCTTTGAAATACGGAAAAGTGAGGTTGCACAAGAGGGTGTTGTCTTTATTTCTCCCGATGTTTGTACTTGTAAAAACTGTTTAAATGAGCTTAAAGACCCAAAAGATAAGAGATATCAGTATCCTTTTATTAATTGTACTGACTGTGGACCACGTTTTTCTATCATAAAAGGTGTTCCCTATGATAGGCATAATACTACAATGAATTGCTTCAAAATGTGCTCCTTTTGCGAAGGACAATATGTTAATCCTGCTGATAGACGGTATCATGCCCAACCGGTATGCTGTTTTGATTGCGGCCCCGGGCTTTATTTCAAGTTGGCCGGGGAACATAACTGTGTAGAGGGTGGCGAGACCGGAATTAGTGCGATACATAAAGCTGCTCAATACATACAGCAGGGCAAGATTGTAGCGATTAAGGGAATAGGCGGTTATCATCTCTGCTGCAGTGCAACTAGTGAGGCTGCGGTTCATCGTCTTAGAACAAGAAAGCATAGAGATAATAAACCCTTTGCTGTCATGGTAAAGGATATTGATGCAGTAAATAAATACTGCTTTGTAAACGCAGAAGAGGAAAAACTACTCACTTCTACAGCAGCACCCATAGTACTTCTCGAAAAACGGGGAGAGTACCTTCCTCATCAGATTGCTCCTCAAAACAGATATTTAGGAGTAATGCTTCCATATACACCTGTACACCATTTGTTATTTGACTGCTCTGAGCTTCCCGAAGCCTTGGTAATGACAAGCGGGAATCTTTCGAGTGAGCCCATTTTTTATAAGGATGATGAGGCTTTTGAAGGCTTAAATAAAATAGCTGATGCATTTTTATATACTGACAGAGAGATATTTATGAGAACGGATGATTCTGTTACCAGAGTATTTAGGGGTAAACCATATATTCTGCGTCGTTCAAGAGGTTATGTACCATTACCTATAAAGCTGGATATTCGGAAGCTGGCAGGTATTTATAATATGAATAAACCCAATAAAGGTCAGTTAAACAATAATGAGCTTGATGCAGACCATTCTGCTGACAATGTAAATATTCCCGAAGTGCTTGCATGCGGTGGTGAGCTAAAAAACGCTTTCTGTGTCAACAAGGGAGAATACTTTTATATGAGTCACCATATTGGTGACCTTGAAAATGAGGATACTAACCTCTCATTCAGACAAGCCGTTGAGCATTTTGAGAATATGTTTTCAATCACGCCTGAAGCTGTAGCATATGATTTGCACCCAAACTATTTTTCGTCGCAATACGGCAGACAGCGCACTGAAAAACAGTTTGGAATTCAGCACCACAAGGCTCACATTGCCTCCTGCATGGCGGAGAATGCGCTGTCCGGTGACGTTATCGGCATTGCTTTTGATGGTACTGGTTATGGCGAGGATGGAGCAATTTGGGGTGGCGAGTTTTTCTATGGAAGCTACAACCACTTCAAGCGTGCTGGCCACTTAGAGTATGTACCAATGCCAGGTGGGGATGGTGCTATTAAGCATCCTTGGAGAATGGCACTTAGCTATATCAAGAAAGCCAATAGGCTTGATTATATCACAGATAAAGAGGGTAATTATTCTTTTAATGATATTAAATTAGAAGATATTAATTTTATCTTAAAGATATTGGACAAAAACATAAATTGTCAGCAAACCTCAAGCATGGGGCGCTTCTTTGATGCAGCGGCAGCTATTGCGGGTATCAGAGCAGACATTACCTATGAAGGTGAGGCGGCTATAATGTTGGAGTATTATGCGAGTAACTTTTTGAAGCTGAACATTGGCGGTAGCTTTGAGAAGGACATAAGCAGCCACGATAATGTAAGCAGTAATATTTTTGACAGCTGTGAGAACAACACAAGTGGAAACAAGGATGATATAAGCAGCTATGAGGTAGTCATCAGCCAGCAAGAAGATGGCTTTGTTGTGGAAACTGACAGTATTATAAGCGCCATGATTGATGATATTATTGATAATAGGCAGATTGGGTTTGTTGCTGCGAGATTCCACAAAACAGTAGCCGATATGGTGCTAAAAGGTTGTATCAGAATTAGGCAAACGACAGCTTTGAACAGGGTATGCTTAAGCGGAGGAGTATTTCAGAATATTACACTGTTGGAGCTTTGTATTGATTTATTGGAGGCTTACGGCTTTTCAGTATTTGTCCATAGCGATATTCCAACCAATGACGGAGGTATAGCTCTAGGACAAGCTGTTATGGCTATCGCAGCCTTAGACAATAAAAATGATATTAGCTAATTTATTCGATTACATTGGGATATGTTGTACAGATATTATTATATACGTTATGCAGATGTTAATATTATAATTGATATAAATAGTTTTTTAAGAGGGAGTGTTGCATATGTGTTTGGGTATGCCATCAAAAGTAGTTGAGATTAATGGAAATAAATG
>JAEYTP010000100.1 GCA_023433945.1 Bacillota bacterium
TTGCCAGACGTAATAACAATTACCTCGCCCATTGTTGATAGACCTCCAATTCAAATGAACATATATTAAGTATTTTATAAACTGTACATATAAAACTATATATTTGTTTTTATACTTTGTCAATGAACCAAACCTACTAATTACCATTTATCTCTGCGGAAGGAATCTCTCTATGTATACTCGATCATCCTTTACATAAGCCAACTCAGGTGTAAAATTTGAGTTTATCGCTTTTTCATCCGGAGATCTTGTAATAATATCTGCTATTCTTAATTGCGTTGGGTTCAGACTAAGTGCAGCCACTATAGCATCCTTATTGCCATCAGCCCCCGCATGTACCATCCCTCTCAACAGCCCCATTACTATTACATTTCCAGTGGCCTCCACTACCCCGCCAGGGTTAACATCACCAATGACAACAACATTACCGTCAAATCTAACAAGCTGACCTGATCTGACCGTTCCTCTATAGAATTTTGCTGCTCCTTCATTTATACCTTTGAAAAATGTGTACTTTTTAATCTGGTTATTTCTTTCAAGACTTGGCTCGGAGGATTTCGATATGGCTTGAGTGCTATCTGTATCTTCTGAAAAAGACTGAATCTCTGCGCCACTTTCGTTCATTAATATTTCATAGATTGCGTTCTGTTCTTCTTCTGATAAAACTCTTCCTCTATATTTTACTGCTAGTTTTGCTCCCCTAAAAAACTTACCAGCCGTCTCAATCTTATATCGCAAGCTATTAATCAGATCTTCAAAGCTAACATCCGGTCTTAAAATAATAGTAAGCCCATTTACGGTCCCCTTAAAAGTAACTGAACTCTCATTCATACCTTTTAAACCCTCCAAAACAAAAATTTTAATATAAATTATCTAGTGTACTGAACAACATCCATCTTTGCTATTGAATCGTTCTTACTAGTATCATTAATTTCAAAATACTGCGCAAGAATATCATAAGCTATAGGAGCAGTGTATGATCCAAAAACACCTCTTTCAACCGCAACAGCTACAGCGATCTGTGGATCGTCTGCAGGTGCATAACAAACGAACAAAGCATTTGATGAATGAGTTGCTTCATTACCTGTTTCGGCTGTACCAGTCTTACCTGCTACTCTATGAGGTAATAGACCTTTAAAAATATTAGAAGCAGTACCATCTTCGGTGTTTGCTACGGCAATCATACCTTTTTGTACAGCGGCAAGATTTGACTGCTTGATAGGTAGTATTTCATATTCCGGCTTTGTTTCTGTTACAATAGAGCCATCATATTTTACCACCCTCTTAATAATATGTGGCTTAAAGTGTTTACCTCCATTTGCTATTGTAGCAACATAGTTACAAAGCTGTATGGGTGTGAAAGAATTATAAAGCTGTCCAATTGATGCATTTGCGGTGTGAGCTTTACCCCATGGATATGGGTCAACTGTTGCTTTAAACTCCTTTGAGGCAATGGTCCCCTTGCTCTCACCTAGTATATCTATTCCTGTTTTCTCACCAAGACCAAAGTTTTTTGCCCATTTTACTATATTGTCAATACCTGTTCTAACGCCAACTTCATAGAAGTATGTGTTACAAGACGTCTGTATTGCCTTTATCAAATTCACATTTCCAAGTCCAATTCCATACTGCCTATACTCTATAGAGGAAAACTTTTGTCCGTCATAAACAACATACCCTTTATCATAAATATTTGTATCAGGCGTAATGGTACCTTCCTCTAATCCTGCAATACCTACTAAAGGTTTATAGGTTGAACCGGGAGCATAGGTACCCGCAATTGCTCTATTATATTCTGAGGTAGTTTCATTTTTAGGGTCACTCAATGCCATTATAGCCTTCTGAGCTTCTTGGTCTTCTGGTCCTGCAAGAAATATAGATGGGTCAAAGCTAGGATAACTGGCAAGTGCCAACACCTCACCGTTCTTGACATCCATTGCTACTACTGCACCTGCAAAAGCGTCCTTTTTATTGGATTTTGAAGGCTTTTGTCTAATCAAAGGTATATTTTTTTGAAGAGAATCCATCGCAACCTTCTGCAGCTTCATATCTATTGTTAGTACAACATCACTACCCGGCTTAGCAGGTTGCTCGCTAACTATTGTTGTTTTGCCATTATCATCAACTTCTAATCGCCTTACTCCATTAATTCCTCTAAGGTGGCCCTCGGCTGTAAGTTCTATACCCGACTTGCCGATTATATCATTTAGCGTATATCCTTCGCCTTCTCTTTTTGCAAGCTCGGTCTCATTTATTGCTCTTACATAGCCCATTAGGTGTGCTGCATATTGAGCATCGACATATTTCCTACTGGGAACAATATCTATTACTGCTCCTGGAAATTCATCATTGCGTTCCTCTATTTCTGCTACGGTAGAGCTGCTGACTTCTGTTGCAACTATTGGATTGAAGGAATTATATCCCATTATTTCAAATCTGACCGTCATTATCTTATAAGCTTCTTCTAGCGTATACTTTTCTGAGATCTTGAAGATAGTATTTCGAAAATAATCAAAAATCTCCTGTGGCGTAGACTCCTGTGTAAAACCCTTAAACTTATAATTTGTTTTATTCTTTAGAAGTGTTATTCTATCGTTGCTTTTTTCTAATGTGCTTCCGAATTCTATAGGGTTAAACTTAAGATATTTCTCAAAGGATTTATTGTATATATCATTATTTTTTTCCAATACCTTTGTGATCTTCAAAACCATTTCATTTAAATCATCTGCTGAACGCCCAGTATCCATCAGTAATAAAGAAAAGCTTGTTGTGTTAACAGCAATGGGAACACCATTTCTATCAAGTATATTACCTCTTTCAGCCAGAAGTGTTCTTGAGCGCATATTTATATACTGGGACTGAGAATAATAATTCTCTCCCTGGACTAATTGAATACTTGCAAGCTGATAAACTATAACTGCAAACATTAAAACAATTATAATTGCTATTATTATAAATCTATCTTTAAAGAATTCTTTCATATCTTGTCCTCAGTAAGTAAACTTTTAATGCTATAAAAAAAGTTTTTATTTAATCGGTGAAATAAATCTCCGAATACAGTTTTTATATGAGTTAAATTAACAGCATATATTTGCCTAGCTAAACACTACAATGCTGGTAAGCGCTTTATTAATCTGATTATTATTATAAATATTAATACGCCTACTACACTATTAATACATGCTTCGGGAATAATATAATGCACAAACGTTTCAGCAAAATCTATGCCAGTAAAAAATACGTTAGTAGTTATTATAATGACCGATTCATAAATAATAGTAGAAATAAATGTACATATTACCATAACGAAAATATTTTCTTTAAAAAATCTTTTGTTGATGTTGCCAAGAGACAAGCCCAAAAACATTCCAAACAAAGCATAAAACCCCAGTGACCGACCAACAACAGCGTCAAGACAAAGTCCTGAAATAAAACCTATAGCCGCACCGTGAATCTTCCCTTCGAGCAGGGCTATGCTGACAACAAGTATTATAATAATATTTGGCGTTATTCCAAAAAACTTGAACATATTTAGTACAGTAACCTGCGCGGTTACAAATATAAATATTAATAGAGTATATAATATCACTCGTGCTTTCATTTATCTGTAATATCCATTTCCTCAGATGTATTATCCGGAGTATAATTTTTATTCTTTAAAATTATTACTTCGCTCAGTCTTTTAAAATCTACCGCAGGCTCTATTATTGCATATTTATCAATATCACTATCGCCAGCTCGTACTTCTTTAACCCTGCCAATAATAATACCCTTAGGATAGATACCGCCAATTCCTGAAGTTTCTATATAGTCACCCTGAGTCAGATCAATATCGGCCGGTAAGTATTCAAGCTTACAAAGTCCTTCTTTTGCCAGCTTGACATCCCCCTTTACAACCACATAATCTCTCGTCTTTGATACTATCGCACTAACAGCGCTGCCATCCTCAATAATACTCATAATCTTTGAAGAAAAAGGCTGTGAAGCTGAGACCTTGCCTACTAACCCCTTGCTAGTAATTACCGGCATGTTATACTCTACGCCCTTTGTTGAACCTTGATCAACTAGGAATATGTTAAACCAATTGCCAGAGTCTCTTCCAATAACATTTGCTCCTAAGAAATCAAAATCAGTAAATTGCCTCTTCATGTCCAGAGCATTTTTCAAATTTTCGTTTTCGCTTTGTAAGCGTTCAAATTCAACTCTCTCATTATTAAGCTTATCAATTTCAGCCTTTAGCGATTTGTTTTCTTTCCTGAGTTCGCTAATATCACTAAATAAGCCTACACCTTCTTGGATTTTATGTTCTGTATATGCAAATAGTTTCTCTATCGCCGTAAACGGGACCGAAATCATATCCCCAATAGTATTTATGCTACTAGTAGGTGAGATAGTCAAACCTATACTTACAATTAGAATAAGTGTAATTACTATAATAATGAGCACTCTGCTTTTATAATACTTCAATGCAGGTATCTCCTCTCAATCTAATATTACTTGAGTCTCTTTGGAGAAAGTAATACCTTTTCTAAGGTCTCTATCTCATCTAGAACCTTTCCTGTTCCCAGCGCTACACAATCCAATGGTGATTCTGCAATATAAACAGGCATACCCGTTTCTTTTTTTATTAGCTTATCCAATCCATCCAACAAGGCTCCACCACCAGTAAGCATGATTCCCCTGTCGATTATATCTGCTGCAAGCTCAGGTGGTGTCTTTTCAAGAGTGTATTTAATTGAATCTATAATTGCATTGATAGGTTCTTTTAAGGCGTCGAGAATCTCAGAAGAAGTAACATCTATATTTTTGGGTAGTCCTGTTATCAGATCTCTACCTCTAATAGTCATTGTCTCTTCCTTTGTTTTTGGGAAAGCACCACCAATTTTAACCTTTATTTGTTCGGCAGATCTTTCACCTATCATTAAGTTGTATTCTTTCTTTATATAATGAACAATAGCATCATCAAGTTCGTCTCCTGCTATTCTCAGTGATTTGCTTGTTACTATACCGCCAAGTGAGATAACAGCTACTTCACTCGTTCCACCGCCGATATCTACAACCATACTTCCAGAAGGTTCCTCAACCGGTAAATTCGCACCAATAGCAGCAGCCATTGGCTCTTCAATCAAGTAGGCCTCTTTTGCCCCAGCCTGCATAGTAGCATCTACGACAGCTCTTTTCTCAACTTCAGTAACCCCCGAAGGTACACAAATAACAACTCTAGGCTTTGAAATTACTCCTGAAGATGTAGCCTTTTTAATAAAATATCTAATCATATTTTGAGTTATATCAAAATCAGCTATTACTCCATCTTTCATTGGCCTGATCGCTATAATGTTTCCAGGAGTTCTTCCTATCATTTCCTTGGCAGCTTCACCAACCGCAAGTACTTCATTATTTTTTACGTTAACCGCAACAACAGATGGTTCACGTACTACTATCCCTTTACCCTTAACGTGCACCAATGTATTTGCAGTTCCCAAATCAATTCCAATATCTTTTGCAAAAAAGCCCATTTGAAATAATACCTCCCATAATTATCCTTTGTTTGTATGAATAATGCCTTGCGCCCTATTATACCCTAACTCTCCAAGCATACTGCAAAGTCTGTTAATTGGCAAGCCCATTACATTGTAGAAGCATCCTTGTATCTCCTCAACCAGCATAGCGCCAAGACCTTGAATCCCGTAGGAACCTGCCTTGTCTAGAGGCTCTCCTGTGGAAACATACCAGCGCAGAAAATCTTCCGTACTGTGTGACATCTTGACTCTGGTTTTGACAAATTCATTCTTCTGTATACCATCAATTGTCCTGTATAAGCAAAGCCCGGTTATTACTTCATGCCAAATTCCATTGAGAGAATTCAGCATTTTAAATGCTTCATTTTTATCTTTGGGCTTACCTAATATTTTACCACTATTAACAACTATTGTATCTGCAGCTATAATAATATAATCACCTTTAACACTTGAGGCTACATCAAGACATTTCTGCTTTGCCAACGACATAGCTACCTCATGAGCCGAAACGTCAACATCTATGACCTCCTCAAGTTTAGAGACCACTATTTCAAATTCTAATCCTATCTGTTCAAGCAATTGTTGTCTTCTAGGTGATTGTGATGCCAATATAATGCCTGCCAATAGTGTATCCTACTTTCATTAATATTGAAAATAATCTTTAAGGTTATTATATATTTTTATATAACATATTTCAACAACATATCCCCACACATTATTTTTACTTTTTTTACCGAATTCATACCAATATTATTGACAAATCTTTCAATTTTAACATATGCATCAATGTAAGGCAATGTTTATGCCAGTAATTGGTCTGGTGCTGTATGTATAATATCTAGAAATATTACTTCTCAAATATGTATTCCTCCAGTATAATAATATATAAGAGCAGTGCTTAGTCTTCTCACATTTTCTAAATAATAAAAATTTATAATGTAAAGTTGGTGATTAAATGAGAATTGAAAAGGTGAATGAAAATATGCTGAAGGTTACTATTACAATTACTGACCTTCAGGAAAGAAACATTGATTTGGCTTCATTAAACTACAACTCACCTGCTGCCCAAGAACTTTTTTGGGATATGATGGAGCAGGCAGAAGAAGAATACGGATTTACCTCAGGTGATTCTCAGTTAATTTTCGAGGCGGCTCCTGAAAACGAAGATGGTTTTGTAGTTACAATTACTAAAATTGATGGTGATGGTGAATTCGAGTCTATTCAGAAATATATAAAAAGTAAATATAAGAACTCTGATTTGCGACAAAAGAAAAAGAAAAGCAAGATTTGTTCAACTTTAAAGATATATTGTTTTGAATCCTTGGACGATTTATGTTGTTTATCCAAACGGATCAGAAACTCATTTACCGGTGATAGTACAGTTTTCAGGTGTAAGGATAGCTACTACCTTATTTTATCAGGTGTAGCGCCTTCTACAAACCAAATTGATAATATACTTAGTGAGTATTCCGTTTCAGTTGGAAATCTTAGTTTTTATGAAGGTTACCTCAATGAATATGGAGAACCTATTATAAATAATAATGCTATTGAAACTCTTAGCAGTTATTTCTAAGTAGGTTAATAAATTCAGGTTGTTCTGTGAGTGGTAAATGTCTCTAGAAAAGCAAAAGCTGCGATGTCATCGACATTGCAGCTTTATTTAAATTATCTATTGTTCATTACTAACTCAATTACCTTGCCATTTAATTTGGCTATATCGAATATCTCATCATCTATTATAGTATCTTCATTTATAAGTACGTTACCAAATCCATCATATATGGTCTTTGTAGCTCTCTTGCCATTTAGGTATTCTCTGTGCTTAATCTCCATCATGTCAGATATAGCAGCTTCTTCTACCTCCACTGGCATATCTTCTAAAATATTACTTTCAAGATTAAGTTCGATATCTTTTTTACCACTATTCGGAAGTTGGGTTGCAAAATCCATTAGGTTGCTTTCAACATCGTCTTTAACAACTATAAGGTTTTTGCCAAAAGTTATAATACTCTCTCTTGGGATAATTCTGATGGTTTTCTTGGTTATATCTGCTATATATTCAAGGCCAATTATAGAGCAATTATCTTCCTCATCTACATATATATCTCCGATTTCACCAATCAATCTTCCCTTCTTGGTAAGAACCTTAGTTCCCTTAACCTGAATATTTTTCTGTAAAAGGTCTATAGCAGCAGGTATTTTGCTGATATCATTGATTGCATCTTCATTCTCAATAGTTAAAGCATATTCTCCAACACCCAAAATATATTCTGTCGGTATTACTCTAGCACTCAATATTTGTATGCCGCTATCTACTACAACATAATCAATAGCACCCTTATCTGCATTGATTATTATTGATTTTACCTTTCCTACTTCTACACCATCGGATATGCTGATAATTGGCAACCCCAATATTTCCTTTGTTTTCTTCATCACAATGTACCTCCTTCATATATTTAAAGAGAAATAGTCAAAATTATGATAATCTATTTTAAATTATTCATTATTTCCGCTCTTACTTCTGGAGCAATTGCATCACCAAATTCACTAGCCAGGCCCTCTAATATGCTTTGGGCAAGTATAGATAATCCAAGCTGTTTATAAAGTGTACAAATATCCAATACAATCCAGAAAACCATTTCTCTTTTTGGAGCCTTTTCAAGGGCTGCCATATAGTATTCTATAGCTTCAGATTTCCTGCCTGCATCCTTATATTCCATTGCCCTAAGTACACAGCTGTTTAAATCAAGCTGCTTCAAATCTATATTGTTGGCTGTACTAGCACTTTCAGCCTCTATAATTGCTGCTTCTAATTCAGTTGCTTCAAGCTCTACCTGTTGTTCAACATCCTCAATTGCTACTTCTAACTCAACTGCTTCAAGCTCTACCTGTTGCTCAGATTCTTCAACTGCTGCTTCTAATTCAGCTGCTTCAGGCTCTACCTGTTGTTCAGATTCTTCAATTGCTGCTTCTAACTCAGTACTTTCAAACTCTACTTGGTCTCCAGCCTTTTCTATTGCTGCGATTAACTCGGCCATCTCAAGCTCTGTCTGCTGTTCATCCTCTTCAACTTCAGCTTCTAAGTCAGATATATCAAGTTCTGATTGCTTCTCAGCCTTTTCTATTGCTGCGATTAACTGGGTCATATCAAGCTCTATATGCTGTTCAGATTCGTTATGTGCTGTTTCGACATTATCCATAAGAGTAGCTTCATCTGCTGCTAAATCCAATGCAAGTGGGTTTAAAACATTATCTTTCATTTCAGTAGACATATCGACAGAAGATACCTGTTGATTATCCATATCTATACCCATTTTATCAATTATTTCAGTAGTGTCAACTGGTTTTTTAAACTTGTATTTTAAATCGCCAATGGATTTTGCTGTTTTTTTGAAAAAAGTAGTAAGTAAAGAAATAAACCTATCAATGTATTTACCTAAGTCGATATTTAAAAATTTTTTGGGAATAAGTAATGAAAGAATTAAGCTTAATACCAGAACAGCCACCAAGAAAATAATTAATATAATTACCAATGCAAGCACCAAAGCAAATTTCCTACCGAAATTCATGCTATGCGATAGGAAATCTAATAACATCTTAAATGTGGGATTAAATAAGATCCCTAGTGTAATTGCACCAAACGATATGGCTATTACGATTCCTAGATTAAGCTCCTTTGCACTATATAGCAAGTAGAAAGCAACCAGTGTAGTTAATATTATAGTAGCAATAATTGAAATGTCGTATGCTGACAGCATAAACTACCCCCAAAATTTAGTCATTTGTACTCAATATGTATTCGCTATAATGTTACAAAATTCCTGCATATATGCAAATTTTGTTTTTACAATGCATAAGAAGAAAATTATTATTGCTTTAATCTTCTTCTTACGCATTATTCAATCACTTTTTTAGCTTTTATAATATTGCATGCTTTAGTACTTCTTTCATATTAGTAACAGCAATAAACTTCATCGCTTCTCTAACATTGTCAGGAATTTCGTCAATATCCTTTTTATTGTCAAAAGGTATAATCACTGTCTTAATGCCTGCTCTATGAGCTGCTATAGCCTTCTCCTTCAAGCCACCAATAGCTAGCACCCTACCTCTGAGTGTTATTTCTCCTGTCATGGCTACCTTCTTATTTACTGGCGAGCCTGACAGTGCCGAAATCAAGGCAGTGGCAAGAGTAATTCCGGCCGACGGTCCATCTTTTGGTATTGCCCCCTCTGGAACATGAATATGAATGTCATTCTTCTGATAGAAATCAGCATCAATTTTTAGCGGTTTACAGTTAGCCCTGATAAAACTCATAGCAGCCTTTGCAGATTCCTTCATAACATCTCCCAGCTGGCCGGTCAGTTCCAGTTTACCGTTACCAGGCATTAGATTTACTTCTATTGAAAGAGTATCTCCCCCAACTGGTGTCCAGGCAAGACCAGTTGCTACACCAACTTCATCTTTTTCAAGGGCTTGGTCATATCTATATTTCTTTGTTCCAAGGAATTTATCTAAATTTTGAGAAGATATTGTCACTGACCTTTTATCTTCCGATACAATTGCTTTGGCCACTTTTCTACAAATGGCCCCTATTTCACGCTCAAGAGTTCTAACTCCCGCTTCTCTAGTATAGTAATTAATAATATCCCTAACAGCCTGCTCATTAATCTTTAGATTCTTCTGTGTAAGGCCATGCTCTTCTATCTGCTTTGGTAGCAAGTGTCTAATAGCAATATTAAGCTTATCCTCCTCTGTATAGCTAGAAAGGTTTATAACCTCCATTCTATCAAGCAGTGGTCTTGGAATAGTATCTAGACTGTTTGCTGTAGTCAGGAATAGTACATTGGACAAATTAAATGGTACTTCTAAGTAATGATCTCTAAAAGAAAAGTTCTGCTCTGAATCCAGTACTTCAAGCATTGCAGATGCTGGGTCTCCTCTAAAATCATTACTCATCTTGTCTATTTCATCCAACAAAATCAAAGGGTTATTTGAACCCGCCTGCTTAAGTGAACTTATAATTCTTCCTGGCATAGATCCAACATAGGTACGCCTATGACCTCGTATTTCTGATTCATCCTTTACTCCACCAAGACTCAATCTAACATACTTTCTATTTAGTGCCTTTGCAATGGATTTTGCTATAGATGTTTTACCAACCCCTGGAGGTCCAACCAAACAAAGTATGGGACCTTTCATATTGTTTTTAAGTTTCTGGACAGCGAGGAACTCTATAATTCTTTCCTTTACCTTTTTTAGTCCATAATGATCTTTCTCAAGAATCTCTTCGGCTAAATTCAAATCGATTATCTCTTCTGTACATTTGTTCCAAGGTAAATCCAATATCCAATCAAGGTAGGTCCTTATTACACCGCCCTCCGCAGAGCCCTGCGGCATCTTTAGCAATCTATCAAGTTCCTTAAGTATTTTCTTTTCAACTTCTTCTGGAAGTTGTGCCTCTTCAATCCTTCTTTTATAGTCCTCTACTTCACCAGTAATGCCTTCTCGATCACCCAACTCAGACTGAATTGCCTTAATCTGTTCCCTAAGATAATACTCCTTTTGAAGCTTATCTATTTGCTTTCTAACCTTCTGATTTATTTCTTTTTCTACCTCAAGAATCTCTGACTCCTGAATGATTATTTGCAGCAGCTTTTCCATCCTTCTCATTGGATGAAACTCTTCTAAAATCTCCTGCTTATATTCCACTTTAAGAGGTATATTATTGGCAATAACATCACATACCTGCCCTATATCATCTATCTCAACTATAGACATAGCTATATCGGAAGGCACCTTGCCGCTAAGTTTGGTATATTCCTCAAATTCCGTTCCTAGTCTTCTCCTGAGAGCCTCTACCTCTTTTTTATCCAATTGCTCATTTTTAGTAGTAATTTCTTCAACCTCAGCCTTAAAACAGGGTTCTTCCTGAACAATACTCATTATCCTAGCACGTGAAATTCCTTCCACGAGTACTCGTATTGTATCGCCCTGAAGCCTCAATAACTGTTTTACCTTTGATATAGTTCCTATTGAATAGAGTTCCTCCTGATTGGGCGTATCCATCTTAGCATCCTTTTGAGCAACAAGGAAGATCATTTGGTCATTAATCATTGCCTCTTCTAACGCCTTAATGGACTTTTCTCTTCCTACATCAAAATACATGGTCATAAACGGAAAAACAGTAAGCCCTCTAAGTGCAAGTAATGGTATTGTCTTTATGCTTTTATTCTTTTTTGTTGCCACCCAACAATCATTCCTTCCCTTAGCAATTTATTAGCTTTTTGCGCCGTAGTAAACTAATCCTCTTTCTGAATCAATTGTAACAACTGAACCTGTCTTTAATATTCTTGTTGCGTTATCGGCGCCCACAATTACTGGTATATCCAATGCTAAGCCAACTGTTGCAGCATGACTAGAGAGTCCACCCTCTTCTACCACTATAGCTTTTGCACGCTTTATAATAGGCAACATTTCATTAGAAGTAAAGTATGTCACAAGAATGTTTCCATCAACGAACTTTTCCTTTGCTTCTTGCGGCGTAAGTGCTACGCAAAGTTCTCCAGTAATAGTATTTCCGCCAATACCCATACCTTGCACAAGAACCTTTCCAACAATGTGCACCTTTAGAATATTTGTAGTACCACTAATCCCAACAGGAGATCCTGCAGTGATTACAGTTAGGTCACCATTTCTAACAAGACCTGATTCAAGTGCCTTTTCTATGCCCATGTCAAACATTTCATCTGTAGTATTAGCCATTCCAACAAGATAAGGCAATACCCCCCATGAGAGATTTAACTGTCTCTGAACCTTAGGATTAGTAGTATTTGCTATGATAGGACACGCTGGCCTAAATCTAGAAATCATTCTCGCTGTATGGCCTGATTGTGTAACCGTAATTATTGCTGAAGCCTTGAGATCTAACGCTGTCGTACAAGTAGCATGACTTATAGCATTAGTAACACTAGGGCTCATATCGGATTGATGAGTTAAAAATCGCTTCCAATAATCCATTGAATTCTCTGCCTGCTCAGCAATTTTAGACATAACAGCTAATGTTTCAAGCGGATATTTACCTGCAGCGGTTTCGCCAGACAGCATTATGCAACTTGTACCATCATAGATAGCATTAGCTACGTCACTGGCTTCGGCTCTAGTAGGTCTAGGATTTCTAATCATAGAATCCAACATCTGAGTAGCTGTAATAACAGGTTTTCCATTTCTATAGCATTTCTCTATTATATTCTTCTGTACTATAGGAACCTCTTCAACTGGAATTTCAACTCCTAAGTCACCTCTTGCAACCATAATTCCGTCAGAAACCTTTAGTATTTCATCAAAGTTCTTTATGCCTTCTCTATTTTCAATCTTTGAAATAACCAAGATATCGCTTCCATTGTTCTTTTCAAGAATTTTTCTTATTTCTGAAACGTCTGATGCCTTTCTAACAAAAGAAGCAGCTATAATATCAAAGTCATTCTGTATGCCAAACTTTATATCTGCAATATCCTGCTCAGTCATTGAAGGTAGGTTTATCTCAGCACCTGGTACGTTTATACCCTTGTGATCACCTATGGTTCCCCCGTTTAGAACTTTACAATAGATATCCTTGTCCTTTATTTTAGCAACCTCTAGCTCTACCAAACCATCATTTACTAGAATCTTGCTACCAACATCAACATCCTTATATAGTTCTTTATAGGTAATAGTACATTTGGATTCATCACCAATAATATCCTCATTAACAAGAATAAAGTCCTTCCCCTCAATTAATGTAACAATGCCATCTTTAAAATTACCTGTTCTAATCTCAGGACCTTTGGTATCTAAAAGTAGTGCTACTGATCTTCCTAACTCATCTCTAATTTTCTTAAATTGATCCAACCTTTTTTTATGTTCTTCATGACTTCCATGTGAAAAGTTCATTCTCGCAATATCCATCCCACCAAGAATAAGCTTTCTTAGTACACAAGGATTATCCGATGCAGGACCAAGCGTGCAAATAATCTTAGTTCTTCTCATAATATAATATCCATTCCTTTCAAGTCTTCGGCATTATAGTGCAGTGTGAATAAACTATATTTTTTCCATATAAATTTATATTAATTATATATTTATGAAATAAAAATGTTTTACTGCTTTTTCACGTTCAAGAATATGATAATTTATTTAATCTATTTTGTCATTATAAATATTTACTGAATGTTAGAAAATGCTATTACCTACTAAATAGAAATAGCCCGAGACATATGTCCCGAGCTATAACAGATTTATTTATTATCTCTCATTTAATGGTATAAACTTTTTATTGCTTGAGATGCTCTTGTATGCAGGTCTGATAATCTTTTGATTACATATTACCTCTTCAATTCTGTGAGCGCACCATCCCACTATTCTTGATACTGCAAAGAGCGGAGTAAACAACTCTGTTGGAATGCCTAATGCATCATATACAAAACCGGAATACAAGTCAACATTTGCGCAGATATTTTTAGTAGAACCCTTCTTTTTGCAGAAAACTTCCGGACCAATTCTTTCAACAGCATCATAAAGCTTGAATTCGCTCTCTCTGCCCTTTTCGATAGCTAGCTTATGTGCCTTTTCTTTAAGAAGAGTAGTTCTAGGATCCGAAAGGGTGTATACAGCATGACCTAATCCATAAATTAATCCAGCCTTATCGAATACTTCTTTGTTCATCATTCTTTCCAGATAAGACTTAATTTCATCATCATCTGACCAGTCTGATACATTGGCCTTTATATCTTCTAGCATTGCCATTGCCTTAATATTGGCGCCGCCATGCTTCGGACCTTTTAATGAACCAACAGCAGCTGCAATGGCAGAATAGGTATCGGTTTCAGTGGAAGAAACAACTCTTGCAGCAAAGGTCGAATTGTTACCACCCCCATGTTCGGCATGAAGCACAAGTGCCAAGTCCAAGATATCTGCTTCAGTTTGAGTATATTTATTATCCGGCCTTATCATGTGCAATATATTCTCAGCTGTAGATAAATCAGGCCTTGGATTATGTATATATAAGCTCTTTCCACCGTAATAATGAGACTTTGCCTGGTAGCCATATGCCGCCATGGTTGGAAACCTTGCAATAAGCTCAATACTCTGTCTTAGAAGATTCTTCAAGCTAATATCATCAGGATTGTTATCATATGAGTAGCTAGCAAGCACACTTCTGGCTAATTTATTCATAATGTCTGAACTTGGAGCTTTAAGAATCATATCCTCAGTAAATCCAGCTGGTAATTCTCTCAAACCACCAATAAGGCTTGTAAATTCTTCTAACTGTGCACTGTTTGGCAGAACTCCAAAAAGTAACAAGTAGCATACTTCCTCAAATCCTGCTCTCTGCTCTTGCTGTGTGCCCTTGACCAAATCAACTACATCTATCCCTCTATAAATCAGCTTGCCTTCATCCTCTTTCCTTTCTCCCTCGTACATAACATATCCATGTACTTCACCAATTTCAGTCAAGCCAACCAAAACACCTGATCCGTCGCTATTTCTAAGTCCTTTTTTAACGTTATATCTTGTAAAGTATTCTGGGTCGATTTTGTTCAAATCAGCAACAACATCTACCATTTTGTCAACGTAATCATTTAATTTCTTTTCCATACCTAACCCCCTAACAAGAAAATTTACTTCACAAATCCGTTCAGTGCTTATTTTACTATTTTATCTTGCTCCGTATATTTTCTTGGTGTAAACATTCAATCTCAGCATTACCAACACTTCTGTAACACTCTAAAACTTATAAATTTCTATATTTTAAAAAAATGCTGCAAAACAGCAATAAAACACTGTTTTACAGCAAATTTTCGGTAAACAATTTATAGTTTACCTATCAAATCAAGGCTTGGTGTAAGTGTTTCTGCTCCTGGTTTCCATTTAGCAGGGCACACCTGATCACCGTGCTTAGCAACAAACTGTGCAGCTTGAACTTTTCTTAACAATTCTTGCGCATCTCGTCCAATGCTATTGTCATTGACTTCCATTGCTTTGATAACTCCATCGGGGTTAACAATAAATGTACCACGAAGAGCTAGCCCTTCTTCTTCTATTAATACATCAAACATTCTGGAAAGTTTTGCAGTTGGGTCTGCAAGCATAGGATACTTAATTTTTGCAATAGTATCAGAAGTATCTGCCCACGCCTTATGAACAAAATGTGTATCAGTAGAAACGGAATATACTTCGCAATCTATTTTTTTAAATTCTTCATAATTATCTGCAAGATCGCCGAGTTCTGTAGGGCAGATAAATGTAAAATCAGCAGGATAAAATACAAAAACTGACCAATGGCCTTTTATACTGTCTAACGTAACCTCTTTAAATTCCCCATTGTGATATGATTGTACTTTAAAGTCTTGAAGTGAACTTCCAACTAATGGCATATTAATTCCTCCTTTGTTTTTTCATAATTATTATTTTCAGAAGAATTAATTATATTCAAAATATTTTAATTTGCTTTTTGTTAAAATGAATAATACTTTTAGGAAGGACTTTTTGGGGTTCACTTATAGCTACATATGAAGCTTTTTCTTCACACAAATAAAGCGGCAAGATTAACTCCATGCCGCTTTACGAAGATGTTTCTCTCAATGATAATTTAGTATATTCGTTATTTCAATTCTTCAAAAAACCTTATGCTAACTTCTCAATACAAACTAGTATAGCTTATGCTAGCTTTTCAATGCAAACTAGTATAGGAGGACAGTTTATCTGATTTACGAACTCTGTCTTCATAACAGTAAATCTCTTGCAATCAATAGACTCAATATAGTTTAAAACCTGATTTTTTTCATCAAAGCCGCTATCGCCTCCATAGTATACTACCATGCACAAAATACCGTGTACTACTAGCAGGTCAAGAGATGCTTTGATAGCCTCAATTGTTGTATCCCCACGAGTTCCGATATTATGATCTCCACCGGGAAGATATCCCAGGTTAAACATCACAGCTTTTACATTTGAGTGAACATATTTTGATATATTTTCATGGCCAGAATACACTAGCTCAACGTTATTTTGCATATTGTTTTCTTCTAGTTTTTTTCTAGTAGCATTAATTGCCTTTTCTTGAATATCAAATGAATAAACCTTTCCGGTCTTACCCACAAGCTTTGCGAGAAAAAGAGTATCATTCCCATTGCCCGCTGTAGCATCAATAACTACATCACCAGGCTTAACAATACTTTCAACAATATTATGAGCCTGATTTAATGAATTCTTTATAATACACATTTGTTTTCTCCTGTATCAATATAATAGATTACTTATTGATAAATTACTTCAAAATAATTGATTTGGTTAATCCATAAATCTCAAACAAAGCATTACTTTTAAATTTGGCTGGTTAATTCAATTTAATTCGTCTATTTAATACAATATATAAATTACTATTTCCTAACAAGCATTTAATATAAATTATTGCTATTAAATAGAAGTATATAGCTTTATAAGCTTAAATCTTACTTAATAGCTCTAGCTCCTCTACCGTTAGCTCTCTCCATTTACCCTCTTCTAAATCTCTCAGCTTTACCTCTCCAATAGCAATTCTTTTAAGGCTGAGTACCTTATGTCCTATGGCCTCACACATTTTTCTTACCTGTCTATTTTTCCCCTCATGAATAGTTATCTCAACAATAGTTTTGTTATCCAGCCTACTTTTTACTTTGAATTTTGCTTTGGATGTCGTGTAATCTTCTATTACCAATCCATTTTCAAACCTTTTTATTTCTTCTTCTGAAGGGTGCCCATTGATAGTAGCTTCATAAATTTTGTCTATTTCATGTTTCGGATGAGTTAAACTATATGTAAAATCGCCATCATTAGTGAGTATTATTAAGCCGGAAGTATCATAGTCAAGTCTGCCAACAGGGTACAATCTTTGCTCAATGCCCTTAACTAAATCAATAACAGTAGGTCTTCCGAATTGATCTTTTGCAGTAGAAACATAGCCTACAGGTTTATTAAGCAAAATATAAACCTTTCGTTCACTTTTTGAAACTATATTGCCATCAACTGCTACTGTATCATTTTCAAGAACAATGTAGCCCATCTCAGTAATAACCTTGCCATTTACTGATATCCGACCTTGCTTTATCATTTCCTCAGAGGCTCTTCTAGAAGCTACACCCGACTGAGAAAGGTACTTTTGCAATCTCATGTTTAATCCTTTCGGAACCATATTTAAGGTAATTTTAATATTGTAATTATGTACAGTCAAGCTGTATTTTGTTAGTTTCTTATTAAACTACCCTGGCAGGATGTATTATAAGTATCTCCTGCCAAGGCTCTACACATCTTATTCTTCTTCACTATAATCATCTACATCAGAAGTTGTGTTCTTTGATTTATCCATTCTGGATTTTAGCAGTTCATTTGCTTTCTCAATAAGCCCAGGTACTAGGTCAATTACTTTGTCTAGGGATGATTGACACATATTGACGGGCAGAAGCTTTACTTGATTTTGACCTACAACCATGAAAGCAACGGGATTGATAGATACTCCAGCACCACTACCACCTGCAAATGGAAACTTAGTGCAATTCTCTAATGCTTTAATAGGCTCAGAATATTCCCCACCACCTGCTGCAAAACCAAAGCTTACCTTTGATATTGGGATTATTACAGTACCATCTGGTGACTGTACTGCATCTCCTACAATTGTATTTACATCAACCATTTCCTTGATGCTTTGCATTGCAGTTGTCATAAGTCCTTCTATTGGATGATTTGACAAACTTATCACCGCCTTTTATATTTTTAATTAACCATTTCAGAAATATAATTCCTACCAAAATAATATTGCCAATTTTTAC
>JAEYTP010000132.1 GCA_023433945.1 Bacillota bacterium
GACCTAAAACTGGATTTTCGGCAAATAAAGTCCCAAATTCATTCCAAATTAAGCAACTTTGCATGCCATACCAATGAATTTGGGACCTAAAACTGAATTTTGGGCTAAAAAAGTCCCAAATTCAACCCCAATTAGGCAACTTTGCATGGCGTACCAATGAATTTGGGACCTGTAACTGGATTTTGGCCAAAAAAAGTCCCAAATTCATTCCAAATTAAGCAACTTTGCATGCCATACCAATTAATTTGGGACCTAAAACTGGATTTTCGGCAAATAAAGTCCCAAATTCATTCCAAATTAAGCAACTTTGCATGCCATACCAATGAATTTGGGACCTAAAACTGAATTTTGGGCTAAAAAAGTCCCAAATTCAATATAGTGATTATTGCCTGTGCCAAACTCGGCTTAGCTTGCCTATGCTAAACCCCTGCTTCGCTTGCCTCTGCTAAAACCACAGCTATGCTTGCCTCTGCTAAAACCACAGCTATGCTTGCATTTAAGATAATTCATTTGTTCTAAAGATTGATTTAGCCATATAAAGAAATAAAAAAATGTCAGCAGTCGAAGATAAGTTACTGACTGCTGACATTTTTCTGCTTAAGCTTTTAGATAAAATAATCCTTAGCTAATCTCATTTTTTAACTAATTTTATCCTTAGCTAATCTTAATTTATAGTTGATTTTATTATCATCCACTTTAGTTATTAGCTAATTCTATCTTTAGTCACTTTAATTATTAGCTAACTCTATACCTAACCAAATTTGATTTTGAACTAATTTTATCATTAGCTAACCTTATTTTTAACTAATAGCTTAAGTTATTTAGCTTTTGCAAGAGCTCTTTCTGCTGCAATTGTCCAATTCTTTGTGCTTACTGTAGCACCAGCAATAGTATCAACCATTGGGCTCTGCTTTTCTACCATTCTTTTTGCCATGGTAAATCTGTCTTCCTTGAGATTTGGATATACCTTACCATCATGTGTTTTACCATCAAACATTGTGTAGTCTATTTCCGCTCCATTTTTGTCCAATCTCTTAAGTGTGACATCTGCAATTTTACCATCTTTAACAGTAACTATCGCTTCCTCTTGCCCATAATCCCAAGGATCAGCTTTAGCATCGTAGGTGCCATCCTTGTACATACCTGTTGCTGCTGTAGAACTTGATGAACCTGTGTTAGTAGATTGGCTGTTTGTGCTGGAATGTCCAGAAGAATTGCCCTGTGTTGTAGAGTTGCCAGGTTGACCACTCTTAGTAGAGCAAGCTGTCAAGCCAATTGCTAAAGCAATGGCTAATATTACAGCTAATTGTCTTTTCATGTAAATGATTCCTCCTGTTCACACCTATTTCATTGTAGAATTTGATGGTGTTGTTGCAGTTCCATGTGTTGTAGATCCAGATGCTGTACCAGGTGCTGTTGTTATTGGCGCTGTAGTAGTACCAGGGGTAATAGTGGCTGTTCCAGGTGTAGTAGTATTACCTGGCATATTAGTGCTAGTACCTGGCATTGTAGTACTTGTCCCTGGTTCTTTTGTGGTTGTAGTACAAGCTGCGAGGCAAACTGCCAATGCTACAGCTGTAATAACTGCTAAAAATTTTTTCATTAAATTTTTCCTCCTTATTTTTTAGGTATATACTATAAGTTAAAATTATTAACCTATATTCACTTTTTAATGTCTTTCTTCTGATTTACGTTTTATTCATCTATCAATGTCTTTCTTTTAATTTACCTTTTATTCATCTATCAATGTCTTTCTTCTAATTACCTTTTATTCATCTATCAATGTCTTCTTCTAATTACCTTTTATTCATCTATCAATGTCTTTCTTCTGATTTGCCTTTTATTCATCTATCAATTTCTTTCTTCTGATTTACCTTTTATTCATCTATCAATGTCTTTCTTCTGTTTTACCATCAATGTCTTTCTTCTGATTTAGCCATTTTTACAATCATATTAGTTAAGTGCCTGCGTTCCTGGTCATCCCCTGCCCTCCATAATTCCTGGAGAAGTCTTTGCTGCTTGTTCTCCGGGTCCACAAAGGCATTGAGCATATCCCCCACTTTAACTCCTATTTTCTCAATAGTATTGTCAGACATGCCAACCGCTTCTCCTAAATCTATTGCCTTTCCAAGTGCTGCTTTCCATTTGTCCCAATCTCTAAAAGTTTCAATATTATTTAGGTCCAATAAAATCTTCCTCCAATCTGCTACTTTTATTATGAGTTAAAAAACTAAATATATACAAAAGCGCTTTTATTTTGCGAAATTGTTATGTAAAATATTTATTAATATTATAAAAATTGAAAGGATTGAGTAATAAATGCATTTTTCCAAAAGAATGGATGGATTATCCTCCGCAATATTTTCGCAATTACATATAAAAAAAAGTGAACTATTAAAAAATAATAGACAAGTTATAGATTTCAGCATTGGTACTCCTGACTTGCCACCCGCAAAGCACGTCATTGATGTTTTATCACACGAATGCTCAAAATTGGAAAATTATAAATATGCAATTAATGATCTTCCAGAGCTTACAGAAGCAGCAATAAGATGGTATGAGAGACGATATGGTGTATCTCTTGAGAAGGATGAGGTTGTATCTATGATGGGCTCTCAGGATGGATTGTCACACATTGCTTTGACAATTTCTGACCCAGGGGAAATTGTAATGGTGCCCGATCCATGCTACCCAATCTTTGAAGTAGGACCAAAACTCGCATGTGCCAACATCTACAAAATGCCTTTACTGCGCAAGAATAACTTTTTAATTGATTTTGACAGCATAGATGCAACGGTAGCACATAACGCCAGGCTGATGATAGTTTCCTATCCCAATAATCCTGTTACAGCAACTGCCCCTCCAGAATTCTATGAAAAGCTCATTTGGTTTGCCAAGAAATATGAAATTATTGTTCTGAATGATAATGCATACAGTGAACTGATTTTCGACGGCAATATAGGTACAAGCTTTTTGAGTTTCAAGGGTGCGAAAGATATAGGAGTTGAGTTCAACTCACTCTCAAAGTCTCATAATATGCCCGGTTGTAGAATTTCTTTTGCACTTGGGAATAAGAAAATAGTTGGACAGCTAAAAACCATTAAATCTCATCTTGATTATGGCGTATTTCTGCCTGTGCAAAGAGCAGCAATTGCAGCCTTAGATGGTCCTCAGGATTGTGTTGAGCTTACCAGACGTACATATGAAAAAAGAAGAAATGTATTATATAAAGCATTTAACGATATTGGCTGGAAAATTGATAAAACACCAGCAACAATGTTCTCATGGCTCCCGCTACCAGAGGGATATAGTTCTTCGGTAGATTTTACAATGGAATTAATTGATAAGACTGGTGTCATAGTAGTTCCCGGTTCAAGCTTTGGGGATAGTGGTAATGGCTTTGTGAGACTTGCAATGGTTGAATCAGAGGAAAGAATTATTATAGCCGCAAATGAAATTAAAAACAGCGGGATGTTACGCTGAACTTTACTAAAGGGTGAGATGTTACGCTGAACTTTACTAAAAGGTGAGATGTTACGCTGAACTTTACTAAAAGATGGGATATTACGCTGACCCTTATATAAAAGGGCGAGTTGTACAGCCGCATAGACAACATGCTAATCGTGTATCTAGTAATAAAGAACTTTTTTGGATTATTTGAGTATTATTTATTGCCTTCTTCATCCCATATGGGAATTAAGAGCTGCTTAATGGGGTAGCCAAAAAAACAATTAGGAGCTGATTACCTGGTTAGCCTAAACAAACAATTAAGAGCTGCTTAATGGGGTAGCCTAAACAAATGCATTTTGGCTTTAAGTTTGGCAAGTAGTTATATACCCAATAAACAGCTCTTAATTTTTGCTACAAGAGGATTTATAAAAGGAGGTTTAGCTCCGGAGTAATTAATTGTAATTCTACATTTATTCTAGCTCTACATTAATTCTAGCTCTACATTAATTAAAAACTCTTCATTAATTTAAGCTGACAACTATCATTGAAACCCTACCATTATTATCAAGCGGTCTGTCACAGTACAACTTAATACTTGAATATGTCTTGCCCACCTCAATATCTGAAAGGTTCTTTGAAGATAGAGTGCCCGAGTAACCCTTGAAGTACACTTTTACATCTGAATTCAATAAATAAACAAATCCATTGAGCTTTATTCTTTTTGTATCCATTGCTTGCACTATATATGATTGAGCATCAGGGTTTTTTACCTGAATAAAAGTAGAAACATTATTGTTAAAGGTCTTCATATTTAGCACACTACCAACTGTTGCCCCAACAATCTCATTTTGACTGGAATAGGTATATCTATTTCCGCCCGCCATAAGAGAATACGTATAGCTATTAACCTTAATACCATCAGGTACTTGAATTGATTGCACCACACAATCCTTATTCTGTTGATTGAAAATATCATAGGTTACAATCACACATACATCGTCAAATACTCCAGTGGTAACGTAGTACCTTATCTTCCCGGCAGGGATTTTTCCATCGGGTAAATCGCTCCAACTTATGAGATTAACTGTTGAATCAGTGTAATTGTATACTTTTACATTGTCCGTTACATATCCAGCACCAAATTTTCTTTGATCCTTATCAATGTATATATCAGTTGGTGTAATCCCGCCAACAGCCATTAAAGTAGCCTTTTCACTGGTAAGCTCCGAATACTTAATCAGTGTCCACTTATATGAGTTCGGGTCAGACTCTGTAATATAGGTCTTTTTTGTTCCATCTACTCTGAGCAAATCTACTGTATACTTTATCTTTCCATAATCGGCCGCATCAGTCGACATAGTGGTCTGAGTATTAACAACAAATGCGTATTCATCACAATTACTATCATCCGAATAAAAAGCATCAACTATTTTTCCGTCATAGCCAAGGACAGCAGTAATACTGTCTCCAACTTTTAATGCATTTGCGCTGGTATTAAATTTATCAAGGTTTGCATAATCTCCCAATTCATAGCTTACATTATTAATCTGTATTGTATTAGGAGAAAACTTATTTGGTAGTATGCTTGTAATAGCACCTTGAACCTTGTTGTCTACTACAAGATAGTACATTAAGACATTCATCTTGTTATACACCTCATAAACAACATCCTTATCCTTAATATCACTAATGGAAATATTCTCTCCCACAGTTGTTGTTACAGGGGTTGAGCTGTTATTTGTAGTATTTCTTAGGAAAGGGATTGCAGCATCAAACTTAATGCTTCCAAGCTTTTTAGTGGTAGCATTGAAGTTCATTGCAACTTCCGGCTTACTATACACCCAATTCGTAGAATCGCTTGTAATACCGGCAGAGTCAGCTAAGGTCTTGTCTGCATCCGCAGCATTATTTTTTTTGACATTTGTTGAAAGTAATCTATCGATCATTATAAGTGCCTGTTTTGTTGTAACAGCATTGGAGCTATTAAGACTAAAGCCTGTTGTAATTCCTAGGCTTTTTGCTTTATCAATGAAACCCTTTGGCCAACTGCCAACAATATCATTGTAGCCATATCCCAGAGCCTTTACCATTGCAGTGCAAAATTGAGCATATGTAATATTTTCGTCAGGTTTGAATTTGCCATCTGAAAGTGCAGATAAATAACCTAAACTTACGGATGCATTTATATATCCGCAAAGTTCCGATTTTACAGACACATCAGAGAACATACTAGAGACAGAAAGTGATTCGGCCAAATCCGTGTTTCCAGTGCTATTTACGATAAGCTTTGCAAATACTCCCCTGGACATGTTCCCATTTAGATTTAAATCAGCCGTATCTATTATTCCATATGTTCTGAGCTTTGCAAGTGAAGATTGGTAATCTGTTGCAGAGCTAGCAGCAAATGAAGAGCCAACACTTATAACCATTATAAATGCCAGTAGCAAGCTAAATAATTTTTTTCGCATGAAATTTCCCCCTAATCCACAAATTTAATAAGTTTCCTTAAATACAGTTTTATTTAAAATCTAAGAGCCTTTATTCGTACCTAAGCGCTCTATTCAAATCTAACATCCCTAATTCAAAACCAAGTGCTTTATTCAAAACTCAGGGCCTCTATTCCTCGATTCGAATTAAGCACCTCTATTCAAATCTAAGTACCTCTATTTGCTCTAAGTGCCTCTATTGAAATCTAACAGCCTCTATTCCAATCTAAGCCCACCTATTCAAATCTAAGTGCTTCTATAGGATTCAGTCTGGCTGCCTTATAGGCAGGGAATAATCCAAATACAACCCCTACCCCTAATGATATTCCGAATGAAAGCATAATCCAAAATGGCGAATATACTGGTGTTGTAATGTTGAAACCACCAATGATAAACTTAATACAAAAAAGTCCTATAGCAATTCCCGTAAGTCCACCGATTCCTGTAATCATTATGGCTTCAATCAAAAATTGTACCATAATATTTTTCCTTTTTGCTCCAATTGCCTTTCTGATGCCTATTTCTCTGGTTCTCTCGGTTACAGAAACCAGCATAATATTCATAATTCCAATTCCACCAACAATTAGTGAAATAGCTGCAATGCCTCCCAAAACAACCATCAGCGTTCCAGTTATTGAGTTAAGTGTTTCAAGTATTTGGGCCTGATTTGAAACCTTGAATGCATTCTCACTGGAATAAATATTTAGCATGTATGCTTCCAGCTTTGCCATCGCTGCATCGACCTTGGTAGCATCTGTAGCCTGAACCAGGAAAGAGCGTATGTTTGCATTTCGGCTAAGCCTCTGAGCAACGGTTACAGGTATAATAACGGTATCGTCCTCGGAGGAATCCTGTGAATTCGCAATTTCCTGTAAAAGTCCAACAACGGTAAATATTTCACCATTAATTTTCATCGTCTGCCCAATGGGATTCTGCCCTTCAAACAAATCATTTGCAACAGCCGTACCTATAATGGCGGTTTTTAGCTTATAGTCATTATCAAAGGACAGTATAAAGCGTCCCGACTGAACATGTCTGCTTTTAATGGTCTCATAGTCCTCACTTGTACCAATAACAGAAGTAGTTCTGTTTTTTGTACCCGCCTTTAATGTCATACTACCCGACACAACCGGTGCTATCATGGATATTTCATCAGGATTATTCGCCGAAAATGCTTGTAATTCGCTATATGTTATATTTCTATTACTGTTTCTGCCCGTAATACTTATAGTAATAAGGTTACTACCCAGTCCTTCTATCTGGTCAGTTATGCTTTTGGTACTTCCTTGTGCAAAAGCAACTGCCGTGATAACAGAGCCTACTCCAATAATAACCCCTAACATTGTTAGGAAGGATCTGACTTTATTATTTGCAATACTTTTCAAGGCCATTTTATAGGCTTGAAAAAAGCCCATTTACACCGCCTCCTTATCCTCAATTATGGTACCATCCTGTATTTTTATAATTCTTTGTGCCTGTGAAGCGATTAAATTATCATGAGTAATAAGAACGATTGTGTTCCCATTTTTATGTAAGGTCTTTAAAACATTCATAATATCTGCACCTGATTTTGTATCCAAATTTCCGGTAGGTTCATCTGCTAATATTAATGGCGGATTACTCACCAGTGCTCGTGCAATTGCAACCCTCTGCTGCTGGCCACCGGAAAGCTCATTTGGAGTATGCTTCATTCTATCCGCCAAGCCTACCATTTCAAGTGCCTCCATGCTTCGTCTGTACCTTTCCTTGTGTCCTATACCTTGATATATCAATGGCAACTCCACATTTTCAACTGCACTTAGCTTTTTAAGTAAATTGAACCCCTGAAAAATAAAACCTATCTTAAAATTCCTTATTTCTGCAAGCTGATTGTCGTTGAGCTTGCTAACTTCACTTTGGTCCAGGTAATATTGACCAGAGGTAGGTACATCCAAGCATCCCAGCATATTCATGAGTGTAGATTTTCCTGAACCTGAAGGCCCTACAATTGCTACAAACTCATGCTTTGCTATACTGAGTGATACATTATTCAATGCGTATATTTCATTATCACCCATGCGATATATTTTGCACATGTTAGTAATCTCTATCATCTTGGTTTCCTTTCTTGAGCGATTAATTGCCCCTGTTAGTACTTAAGCAATTAAATTACAACTATCATTACTTGAACAATTAATTACTCCTATTAGTACTCGAAGACCTATTAGCGCCTCCCGAAGGGAAGTTTCTGCTCATATCAGGAGGGGCGCTCATTCCGCCCATTCCGCCCATACTGCCCATACCCATACCTCCGAAGCCTATACCTGATTGGTTATTGGTATTAGTATTAGATGAGCTTGACGTTACTAGTGGTGGAAGCACTACAACATCACCTTCAGAAAGACCGCTTGTAATCTCAACATATTGCTCGTTATTTATTCCTAGCTCCACCATTTTCATTGTGGTATTTGCATAATACCCCTGATTAGCTGTCGACATAGCGTTTTTAGTTGAGCTAGTGCTATTGGAGCTACTTTGTGTAGTACGCTTGTTGCTTGTACTCTGATTATTTGTATCGCTTGAAGCGAAACTTCTTTTATTTGTGCTCTGATCGTTTGTCTTACTATTATCTGAAGCTTGATCCCCCTGTGTTATTTTTCCATCAGAAGAAGCTGTTCCATCTCTTTGTGGCATAGTCCCATCAGAAGAAGCTGTTCCATCTCTTTGTGGCATAGTTCCACCAGAAGGAGCTATTCCATCTCTTTGCGGCATAGTCCCACCAGAAGGAGCTGTTCCATCTCTTTGTGGCATAGTACCACCAGAAGGAGCTGTTCCATCTCTTTGCGGCATAGACCCACCAGAAGGAGCTGTTCCATCTCTTTGCGGCATAGTACCACCAGAAGGAGCTGTTCCATCTCTTTGCGGCATATTTCCTCCATTAAAATTAGGGCGCCCTCCCGTTTGTATATCTGCATCTGTTCCATCACTCTGTACCCTTACAAAAGCCATATCACCCATTTTTGTAATAGCTTCAAGCGGAACCATTAATATGTCTTCCTTTGATTGTAAAATAATTTTTGCGTTAGCATTCATTCCTGCTAAGACATTCTTAGTATCATTAATCTTAACAGTGACATCATATGTAGCAACCCCATTAGATGAGGTTCCCTCCATTGCCTTTTCTATTACCTCTCCATCAACAGGATTACTCTGTGTTTCTGATAGCGCATCAAAGGATATCTGCGCCTTCTGACCTACTTTTATTTTATCTATATCAAGTTCATCTACTGAAATGGTAAACTGCATCTGGTTGTAATCCCTGATACTGGCTAATGCCGATCCTGCTTTTATACTGTCCCCCTCGAATGCACTCTGTTTAGTCATAATGCCGTCGATGGTTGAATAAATCTTGTAATCCAATAATTGCTTTTGTGCAGCAGCAAGCTGATTTTCCAAATCTACAACCTTCAGTTCATTTGATTGCGCTGTTACCTGTAGATCATCATTTGTCAGTTGGATTAGAATTTGTCCAGCACTCACATATTGATTATCCTTCACATTAAGTTGAGCTATGGTGCCACTAGCTAAGGCCTTAATTGTTTGCTTGTTAACAAAGGAAAATTGACTGTTCTGTGTGCTGCTTACAACGTCATTGCCAACATTAATGTCAACACTTGCAGTCATTTCATCGGTTATTCTTCCAGGATTTATTACATGCACAGTTACATTCTTTACAGTACCACCTGTTGAAGCGATATATGAATTATTGTCTATAGCTGTAACAGTACCCTGAACAGTATCTGTTAATTCTTGAATATGTACATCAACCTTTTGACCTATCATAACCTTGCTTACATCAGTTACGTTGATAGGAACATCCAATTGCAAGTTTGTGGTATCGGTAATGGTGAGAAGTGTCATTCCACTATTTACATTGTCTCCCACCTTTGAAGATACTCCCGATACTTTTCCATCAAAAGGAGCACTAACCGTCAAGTTAGCATAATTCTTTGTTGTTGAGTTAACACTTAATTGTGCTTGACTAATAGAGTTTTCTATTTTTTGAATGTTGAGTTTTGCATCGGTATCGTCAATTTCAAAAAGCAAGTCACCCTTTTTGACTGTGTCCCCTTCCTTAAAATATGCTTTGGTTATCTTACCCTGCACATTTGCCATGAGTTCTGCTGTACTTGCTGATTCTACTGTACCCGACCCAGATAAGCTAACTTCTATATTGCCTTTTACAACTTTAGATGTCCTCTGCTGTTGGCTGGCAGAAGCTGTAGAGCTGCGTCCCTTAACGAATGCATAGGTACCTATACCCAAGGCTATTATCAATAAACCAATTATAGTTACCACAACCCATTTTTTAAACCTTTTACTAGACTTCTTTGTGTTGAGTTGCATATTTACAATCATTCCTTTCAGATTGATTTTTGTATTTTACAATAAGATATTATTAAAAATATTTGTCCATCATATGGCGAATGTGTGAACATTTTATGAAGATAGTGGAAGAAAAAAATATGGATGTTGTTATAGCAATAAGTTGCTACACAACATCCATATAATATTCTTTCTTTCTCCTAGTAAAGGGTTAACCTGATTATTATTCTTTCGCTTTTAATGGTTAATCTCAATAATTATCCCTCGACATTTAATGGTTAACTCTAATAATTATCCCTCGACTTTTAATGGTTAACCTAATCTCTGATCTGTACTAATCCGCATGTCTCAAATCAAATATTCTCTTGCTCTTCTTTTCACTTCTTGGTAAAGACCCAAGGTGAGAAGCTTCTGCTTTAATCTGAATACCAATACGGCTCTTAAATAAATCAACTATATTTTTCTCAATGTCAAATGCAACTGTATCACCGTCAGGGTTATACTCAACTTTGAGTGTCATTTCATCCTTGCCATTTATATGATCTATGAATATCTGATATTCGCTGCTTGCTCCATCCACCTCACGAAGTATCTCATCAATCTGGCCCGGATAAATATTCACACCCTTTACCTTTACCATATCATCCGTTCTACCTACTATCCTGTCAATTCTAGGATATTCGCGACCGCAGCCACACTTATCAGGTAAAATTCTGGTTAAGTCACGAGTTCTATACCTAAGTAGTGGTGCTCCTTCTTTCTTTAGCGTTGTAATAACAAGCTCACCCTCTTCACCATCAGGCAGCACCTCACCGGTAATAGGATTGATTACCTCAAAATACAGATAATCATCAAAATAGTGCATTCCTTCATGACAATCACAGTCAATAGCAATACCGGGTCCGTATATTTCTGTCAAACCATATATATCGTATATATCAATACCTAATTCATTTTTTATTCTCTGACGCATTTTTTCTCCCCAGCGTTCAGAGCCAATAACACCTTTTTTAAGCTTAATCTCAGATTTGATTCCTCTTCTTGCAACCTCTTCCGCAATAACAAGAGCATAGGATGATGTAGCAATGAATACTGTTGATTTTAAATCCATCATCATCTGAAGTTGTTTTTCTGTGTTTCCAGGTCCCATAGGTACTGCCATTGCTCCTAGTCTCTCTGCTCCTGCCTGAAAACCAATACCTGCGGTCCATAATCCATATCCGGGAGTAATATGTATTCTATCAAGCGGTCTAATACCGGCGATTTCATAACATCTCGCCATCATGTCGGCCCAATCTGAAACATCCTTTGCTGTATATGGGATTATGATAGGTTTTCCGGTAGTACCTGAGGAGGAATGAATCCTAACTATCTTTTCATCGTCTACTGCCTGTAATCCCAGCGGATATGCATTTCTAAGCTCTTCCTTTGTGGTAAATGGAAGCTTGGTGATATCCTCTTTACTCTTGATGTTTCTTACATCAATACCCGCAGCCTTAAACTTTTGCTGATAGAACGGACTGTTTTTTTCAAGATTTTGTAATAGATTTTGAAATTGTTCTAACTGTTGCTGTCTCATATTCGTCTCACCTTTCTTGCTTAACTATAAGATTAAGCCTCATCTCATCTGAAATTTCCCATAAAAATGGTAATAAAAATATTATACAATATAAATAGTGTTTTAAAAACAAAAATATTTTAATCTTATACACATGGGTGTTTGCCCCATATCCTATATTATGTTTATCCCATATCTCAGCTTTACACTTACTCAACCTTTATAATTAAGTGCAAACTCATATCCTAAGTTGAATGCATCTATGTTCAAATCTCTGAATTTTGCAGGGACATTTTCACCTATGGCTTTGAGCATCGCAGCTTTATCAAATGGCAGCATGCCTGTTGCAGTTGCCGCTCCAAGCAGTACTACATTTACTGCCCTTACCGTGCCTGCTTTTTGTGCTAAAGAATAACCATCAATAAAATAAACCTTTTTAGCATTTTGTATTATACTTTCCTTCATAGCCTCTGAATCATAATCATCATTACCAAGAGAAGCCGTAACAGGCTTTATTACCTGAGTATTTACAATAACTACTGAATCTTTTGAAAGCCTTGCAAGATTTCTCGCTGCTTCTGCTAGCTCAAACGAAATTAATACATCAGCAGATTGGAGAGGAATAACAGAGCTTTTCTTTTCACTGTCAATCCTGACATGGCTAACAACGCAGCCCCCTCTTTGTGACATTCCAATAGTTTCAGCAGTTCTAGCAAACTTTCCATCTGAGATTGCGGCAGCTGCGAGCAGTCTTGATGCAAGCACCGTGCCCTGTCCCCCAACACCTGATATTAATATATTGCATCCGTAATTATTCATAATATTCTGGTCCTTTCCTTAGGCTTTCTTTTCTTCAATTGCCTTAAATGGACATATCTTTTGGCATAATCCACATCCATAGCAAAGAGAAGGTTCTATACAAATACTATCACCCGACCTGCTTATAGCCGGACATCCGATTTCCTTTATACACCTGTTGCACTTCTTGCAGTTCTCGTTAACAGTATATTTTTTATCTGGCTTAAATAATGCAATGCATGGTGCCTCAAATATTACTACTGAAGGTCCGTTGAATTCGGTTGCTTCCTTTATTAGCTCAATAGCATTTTCTAATTTAAGCGGATTACCTTTTGTGATATGCTTAACGCCACAAGCCTGAACGACACCATATATATCAATCTTCTCCGAAATGCTGCTCATCATGGTTTTACCCGTACCTGGGTGCGGCTGATGCCCTGTCATCGCAGTAGTGCTGTTATCCAGAATCACTACCGTAATGTCTGTCTGATTATATACTGCATTAACAATTCCCGGTATACCGGTATGGAAGAAGGTTGAATCTCCAATAAATGCAATATGCTTTGAATCGGGTTGAGCTCTCTTAATCCCCTGCGCAATGGTAATTCCAGCACCCATACATAAGCAGGTATCAACCATATCCAGCGGTTTTGCATTACCCAAGGTATAGCAACCAATATCTCCTGTAAAAACAGCCTTTTGCTTCTTCATAGCCTGCTTTACAGCATAAAACGCCGCTCTATGTGGACATCCTGCGCAAAGCACCGGCTGTCTAACAGGCAGTTTAGGTACATTGACCGGTGCAACAGCTTTTTCTACCTCAAGCTTTATAAAGTCGGCAATAGCGTTATAAACAAGTTCATAGCAGTATTCCCCTGCAAAAGGCAGGTGGCCTGTCTTTTTACCATAAATATTTGTGTTGAGTTTCTTGGATGCACAAAGCATCAGCAATTCATCCTCAATAACAGAATCCAGTTCCTCAAAAACCAATACCTCTTCTAATCCTGTCATAAAATCTAAAGCCATCTGTTGCGGAAGCGGATAAGGTGTACCAACCTTAAATATCCTGATATCAATGCCTAATTTGTTTACAGCTTCCTGTACATAGGTATAGGCAACGCCTGAAGCCGCTATACCTTTTATGGACGTGATATCAGCACTTGTATTATTGTCTGAAGTACTTTCTACTGAGCAGTTACAGTCCGTAGTACTTGCTCCTGGGCTGTTACATTCGGTAGTACCTGCTCCTGAGCTATAACAGGAGTTAAACCTACTCTGTGAAAACAGCTCCGAAAGCTTCACTTGCAGCCCCTCAATATGTAAGTGCTTTTTATATGCCAAACTAGGGAAAATCACCCATCTCGGATCCTTCACGAAACCCGCTGCCTGGTGAGGCTCACGGCAGTCATCTACTTCTATGGTAGCGCACGCGTGGCACACTCTAGTAGTTGGTCTTAAGAAAACTGGTAATTCAACCATTTCAGACAATTCAAAAGCATATTGTATCATCTCATATGCCTCTTCTGGAGTAGATGGGTCTAATACCGGAAGATTTGAAAATCTAGCGTAATGTCTTGTGTCCTGTTCAGTTTGTGATGAAAATGGCCCCGGATCATCTGCTACCAAAACAACCATTCCCCCCTTAACACCTATGTATGCTAAACTCATCAGAGGATCGGATGCAACATTTAACCCCACCTGTTTCATGGTTACAAGAGTTCGTGCTCCAGAATAAGCGGCACCGGCACCAACCTCCATTGCAGATTTTTCATTAACAGACCATTCAACATAAATATCACCCGGATTATGCTCTGCTATAGTTTCCAAAACCTCAGTTGAAGGAGTTCCAGGATAACCTGTCACTACGTTAACACCGGCTCTTATAGCTCCCATTGCTATAGCTTCATTGCCCATCAGTAGTCTTTTTGCCATTTTATTATCATTCCTTTCGGACTTATTTGTGGTATGTCTGACTTTATCATTGCATAAAATTATACCATATGTTTGTGCAGAATTAATAATGTTTTTACCATTTATGATTTGTACTATTTATAAAATTTTTATCTTTTCATAAAAGTATTAATTGGATATAATTTACTTATATATGAGGAATTTCATTATGAGGGGGGTTTTGTAAATGAAAATGGTTGTTGCAATAGTACGTCCTGAAGCTTTTGAGGATGTAAAGCAGGCATTGTTTGATGCCCAAGTTTTTAAGATGACAGTTACACATGTCAAAGGGTGTGGCCAGCAAATGGGTTACACCGAAAGCTACAGGGGGGCAGTTACAGAAGTAAATCTGCTTAATAAGGTTCGTTTTGAGATTTCGGTTAACGACGAATTTGTTAAGCCGACTATCGATGCAATTATGAAAGCAGCAAGAACAGGTAACATTGGTGATGGAAAGATTTTTGTACTTCCTATTGAAGAGTGTTACAGAATCAGAACTGGCGAAGAAGGCGGAGAAGCGATAGGTTAGAGTCTCTTGAGTCAAAGGGGACGGTTCGAGTCAAAGGGGACGGTTCTTTATTGACTCATTTGATTTTGAGTCAATAAAGAACCGTCCCCTTTGACTCACTTTGACTCACACAATCTTAGTTGTCCATTTTTCTACATTCCAAACTTCCGTTATCCAATCCTCATAGAATTCAGGTTCATGGCAGACCAAAAGGATAGTGCCTTTAAACTCTTTTAATGCACGTTTTAACTCATCCTTTGCATCCACATCAAGATGATTTGTTGGCTCGTCCAATACCAGCCAGTTAACATCCTTTAGCATCAGCTTGCATAACCTAACCTTTGCATTTTCTCCACCACTTAGCACCATCATTTGGCTTGTAATGTGTTCGGTTGTGAGACCACACTTTGCAAGTGCCCCTCTTACCTCAGCATTTGTTAGACCCGGATAGTCGTTCCATACCTCATCAAGCGCAGTAGTTGTATTATAATGAGAGGCTTCCTGTTCAAAGTAACCTGTGTATAGATAATCATCAAGGACAACCTTACCTGATACAGGGTTCAATTCACCAATCAAGGTTCGAAGAAGTGTAGACTTTCCTAGTCCGTTAACTCCCTTAATAGCTACCTTTTGTCCACGTTCAAGTGAAATATTAAGGGGACTTGTCAGAGGAGTATCATAACCGATAACAAGGTTTTCTGCTTGGAATACAAATCTACCCGAAGCTCTTGACTCTCTGAACTTAAAGATAGGCTTCGGCTTTTCCTTTACCTTCTCTATAATATCCATCTTATCCAGCTTCTTCTGTCGGCTCTTTGCCATATTTGTAGTAGCAACCCTGGCCTTATTTCTTGCAATAAAGTCCTCAAGCTTGTCAATTTCCTTCTGTTGCTTTTCATATGCTTGTTGCTGCTGCAACTTTTTCAATTCGTACATTTCCTTGAATTGCTCATAGTTGCCGGAATATCTAGTTAAAATAGCATTTTCAACATGATAAATTACATTTACAACATCATTCAAAAAAGGTATGTCATGGGATACCAATACAAATGCATTCTCATAATTCTTGAGATAGTTCTTGAGCCATATAATATGGTTCTCATCAAGAAAGTTCGTGGGCTCGTCCAGTATCATAATCATCGGACTTTGAAGAAGAAGCTTTGTCAAAAGAACTTTGGCTCTCTGTCCACCACTTAGATTTGAAACATCTGTATCTAGTCCGATTTCTCCTAACCCCAGACCATTGGCAACTTCCTCAATCTTTGAATCTAAAATATAAAAACCGTTATGTTCAAGAGTGCTCTGAATATCGCCAACATCCTCCATCATGGAGTCTAGCTCTTTTTCAGAAGCATCCCCCATTTTTTCATAGATTTCAAGCATTTCCTTTTCTAAGTCAAACATATACTGAAAGGCTTCTCTCAAAATTTCTCTAATGGTTTTTCCAGGTGTTAAAACTGTATGCTGGTCTAAATACCCAGTAGTTATTCTATTACACCATTCTACTTTACCCTCATCCGGCATAAGCTTGCCAGTGATTATATTCAAAAAAGTGGATTTTCCCTCTCCATTTGCTCCGACAAGTCCTACGTGCTCTCCCTTCAAGAGTCTGAAGGAGGCACCCTCTAAAATTTTTCTGGCACCAAAGCCATGATTTACATTTTCAACATTTAAAATACTCATATTCGCTCCAAAAAAATATTATAAAAGCATCAGAAATCAGTATAGCTTATTAAAAACAGTAAATCAACTGAGCTTGTAAAAAAAGGGCAAAAAGTACCCCTACCATATTGATAGGGGCACTCTCATCACTGTCAACTTATTAACTTTTTATGAAAATATAAAGTCATTTACAAATATAAGTTATTTACAATAGTTATCCATCTTGTTATACTGCTTTTTTACTCTGTTGGCTGCTGAATCTTTGGTGCATCCTTCTTTAGCAAATCCAAAACATTCATACCTGTCAATGCCTCAACGGTATCAGGAAGCTGAGATATAATATCTGTCACATAGCCGGACACCTTTGCAGCACCGCCTTTTCCTTCTCCACCACCATTGTCAACAATAACAATCTTTTCTGTTTTAGCAAGAGGACTAGCCACAGCCTGTGCTATTTCAGGTAGCTTTTCAATAATCATTTGGGTTACAGCAGCATCATTATACATTTTAAATGCTTCTGCCTTTTTAGCCATTGCAGCAGCTTCAGCTTCACCCTTTGCCTTGATTATCTCAACTTCTGCCATACCTTCTGCACGCTTAGCTTTTGCTCTCGCTTCACCTTCAATTTCAATAGCGCGGGCACGAGCTTCTGCAACTGCAACTTCCTTGTACTTGCTCGCATCAGCAAGCTTTGTTGCTTGATAAATCTCAGCATCAGCCTGCTTTACAACAGTTGCTTCAAGTTCCTTCTCACGTCTTAATGCTTCCTGTTCAGCAAGTTCGATTTCCTTTTGCTTCTTTACAATCTCAACCTGCATTGCTGTTTCAGCAACTTCCTTCTTTACAATGTTGGCCTTTATATCATATGCAAGGTCAGCACTAGCCTTTGCAGTTTGCTGATCTTTGTTATAGGACTGAACCTTAAGCTCCTTATCCCTATTTGCCTCAGCTATCAGAGTTTCAGCCTGTATTCTTGCTGCCTCACCTTCTCTATTAGCTTCAGCAGTCTTAATCTTTGTTTCCTTTGTAGCATTTGCTTCAGCTATCTGAGCATCTCTCTTAACTTCAGCTATTCTAGGCTTACCAAGCGCCTCAAGATAACCATTCTTGTCAGATATGTCCTTTATTGTCAGCACCTTCAGTTCAAGGCCTAAGCTCTGAAGCTCAGTAGCAGCTACTCCCTGAACATGTGATGCAAAGGTTTCTCTATCCTTGTAGATTTCTTCTACTGTCATCTTGGAAACTATCTCACGAAGCTTACCTTCAAGAACCTGCTGAGTAGTTCTGGAAATAACACCAAGCATATACTCTAGACCTTTGGACGTATTGAACTGCTCCGCTGCTGATAATATAGATTCTCTATCTGATTTTACTTTAACTACCGCTACTCCATCTGCAACAATACCAACACCCTGTGAGGTTAGTGCACCATCTATGCGAATGTCAATTTGCATATTTTCAAGTGAAATAACATCTGTTCTTTCAAGCATTGGTACTACTATTCCGCCTCCACCAGTAATTACACGTCTTCCTCTGAAACCAGTAACAACCAAAGCCTTATCCTGTGGAATCTTTTTATACATGGAGAACAAACTAAAAATAAGAATAAATACAACTATCACAATTGCTGCAGGAATTAAATAAACTGAGTAATCTCCCATTTCTCTACCTCTCTTCAATTAAATTTTTCATTCAACTATATGTGTATAAAACTTATGCACTGTCAGTACATAATAATTGAATATCGTTATAGATTTTGTACATTTTGAACGTAGAAAACATTATCTTCTATTTTGCATATAAATACTGTTTCACCCTGCTTAACTCTTGAACCATCAATATGCTTTGCTGGACTGGAATGCCTGATAGAATTAACAGAATAATTTATTGTACCAAAGCCATTTTCTAAAATATCAGAAATTACTTCTGCCCTCGTACCAATCAGCTGTACTCTTGAAACCTCAGAGCTGTTTTCGCTTTTATACAAGGGAACCGCCACAAACCTGTAAAGTAAGGTGGATACAAGAACAGCACTAACGAATGAAACTGCTAACACAATAAGCTCAATCCATTTAAAATATGTAGTGCCCAGAATTCCTAATCCTCCAAATACAGTTAAAAAAGAAACTGCTACAATGGGGTTAAGTAAAATTGAAAACCATGATAGTATTGTTTGCCCCCCATGTGCTACTTCACTATGCTCGACTGTCTCCGTTCCAGTGTGTCCATGATGTCCAACTAAAACATTATTTGCGGTATTTGCTGCGTTAGCCGAATCAATATTATGCCCCGCATCGACGTGGTGACCAGCATCAACATGATGTCCCATATCAATGTGTCCGCCCGCATCAATGTGGTGACCCATATCAATGTGTCCACCAGCTTCAATGTGCCCTCCATGCTGCAAACCTCCTGCATCACCAGAATGTCCGCCACCTCCGTGATCCAGGTGTAGTGCTCCCGAAATACCGCTGATAATTACTGAAGCAACTGTATATAGCACTCCTACCCCAAAAACGACCAAATAGAAATAATACATCTCCAACCCCCTCTCTCTTATAATACTAACAATTCTACTGTATATAGCATAAATAGTCCAACAACACCTACGGTAGCCCCAGTCAGTGTAGCATTGCTACAACCATTTAGGTTAATCTGTATCTTCGGCTCTCATCGGATATCTCCCTATATCTTCGTCACGCTACGTCGCACGATATTTCCAGTTAAAATCATCATTATAGATCATTAGCTTGGTCATTCCACCATCTACAACTATATCCTGACCATTAATAAAACCATTGTTTTCATCGCATAAAAACATTACAGCGTTTGCAATATCAAGTGGGATTCCTACTCTTCCAGCAGTATGCTGTTGTCTATCATTTTTTGAATGCTTACCAGAATACTGTTCACCCTCCTCGACATCAATCCAACCGGGACTAACGCTATTGACCCTTGCTTTTCCAGCAAGACTAACAGACAAAGCGTGAGTTAATGAAAGAATGCCGCCCTTTGCTGCCGAATAACTCTCGGTATCCATTTGTGACATTCTTGCACGAGTTGAACATATATTGACAATTGAAGCATTAGCTGCAAGATTATTCATAAAAAGCTTGCAAAGCATATAGGGTGCGGTTATCCCAACTCTCAACACATAGTTGAAGTCCTCAAAACTACAATCCGATAATATACCCTTTTTAGTAAGCATCGCATTGTTAATAATGTAATCTACCTTTTTATATCTATTAATAACCTGACTAGAAAATTCAATTAGAGATTTCTCTTCTGCTATATCTCCACAAAAGAAAAACGCTTCTCCGCCAGCATTTGCAATTTCTTGCTGCAAAAGCTCGCCGCTTTTTTGATCTGTATCAATAAAAGCAACCCGAGAACCGTTTTTTATGAACTGTTGTACCAGAAACTTCCCTATTCCGTTAGCACCGCCAGTAATAACACATACTTTATGTGTAAAGTTCATCTGTTTAATCTCCTTAATAATCAAAAATTCCATTGAATAGTGGACATATCATTCTGTACTAAGTATAGATTATTGCTAATTTAAACTTCACTAAGCACCATACTGTGTTATAATGCCTTTAAACTTTGTAAAATCACATATTGATGTGAATTCACACTTTATGTCTTGTTAATTTCATAACTATTATATTTATTATACCATTAACTTTCACGGGAATATCTTTATTATCATAATTTGTTACAAAAAATATATCTCCTGAACTAGTACAACTTCCCTCCATGAATTTCAAATTCTAGTCAATTACATCATATGGCACCTATATAATTAAAGTAACGCTTACCAAATCATTTAATAATTCCTATCAGTTGAGCTATGCCTTTGAAGAAATATCCGTTCCCTATATTAAGGATGGCTTTTGCTCTTTTTGCATTAATTAAGCCCCCTGATAGAAGAATCATGCTTTTCAAAGGAACGGTTACGGTACTTTCCATCATCATCTTGAAGTTTGGATTGCTGTAATCCACCCCTCCATTGTGCTTACCCAAATAGAGCTCGATTATCTTATAAAATAGCCTCATAGCCAAGCCACTATCTCTCATCTCGGCAATGGAACTCGACATATCAAACTTTCCCTTGACCTTTTCTTTATATGGCTCAATTGTTCTTGATATTAAATTTGAAAAATCCTGTCTGGTTGGGCGACCATCAAGTGTATAGTACCAAGAATGGGTGTCTCGCTCTTTTGTGGTGACCGTGGCAGCTCTGCTGTTTTGCGCGCAGCCGTCTTCTTGACTTGATATGCAATCTTGGCTTGCTATGCCTTCTTGACTTGAAAATACTTTCTGTCTAGCTATACTTTCCATAGTTGCGCTATCTGTCTCTATAATACTGTCATCTTGATGGGTGCTAATATCAAAACTAATTTGATGAGTAAAATAAATATCTCTGCTTGATGTTCCAAGCATTATTTCATAATTACCGTTTTGTACAATCCATTCTTTGTTTTGCATGTTGTAATAAGAAAAAGCTCTATCATCAAGAGATATGTCAACAGTAGCCTGTTCCCCCTTTTTGAGCCAAACCTTTTCAAAGCCTTTGAGCTCTTTTTGAGGGCAGAAAACTCCGTCCTGCGGCTTTCCAACATAAAGCTGTACTACTTCTGCACCATCATAGTTTCCTGTGTTTTTCACAGTTACAGTAACCTTGATGTTTGGAAATTCTCCTATTACTCTGAAGTCTGAATAGCTAAAGCTTGTGTAACTAAGTCCAAAGCCAAAGGGAAATAACACATTCTTGTTAGCCTTGTCGTAATACCTGTATCCAACGTATATGCTTTCACTGTACAAAGCCTGCTTTGGGTTTACACCATAGGTGTCTGAACACACCACGTCACTATAGCAGGCAGGATAAGTCTCTGCCAGCTTTCCGCTAGGATTTGCTGTGCCAAAAATTATATCTGCTGCCGCAAGCCCTCCTGCCTGCCCCGGGAGATACATATTGACCACTGCTTTAACCTTGGATAGCCACGGCATTGTAACAGGAGCACCGCCGAGTAGCACAACAATGGTGTTTATATTCTGAGCAGCAACCTCGTTAATGAGTGCATTATGACTCTCTGGCATATCTAGCGTAGTTCTGTCATAGCCCTCACTTTCAAAATCATCAGGTAACCCTGCTACAACTATTGCAATATCTGCCTGTTTTGCAGCATGTGCTGCCTCAATCATCAATTCCATATTGGGCTTACTATTCTCGTAACCTTTGTAATATTTAAAATCAGCGTTATATTCTGTGAAACCATCAAGGAAATTGGATATCTTGGTAGGATTTATTCTTGAGCTGCCTGACCCCTGATATCTTATATCATTAGCCAAATCTCCTATTAGGGCTATCTTGGCATTGTTCATGATAGGTAAAATGCTGTCATCATTCTTGAGTAGCACAGCACTTTCACGAGATATTTTTCTAGCTAGCTGGTGATGATCATCTACATCGTATTGGGCCTTTTCTATGTTGACAGTATCAAATATAAGTGATAAAAGGCGGTTCACGCTTGTGTCAATGTCGGACTCTGATAAACGTCCAGACTTGACCGCATCAATAACACTTTTGTCAAAGTGACCATTACTTCCTGGCATTTCTAAATCCATGCCAGCTTTAAACCCCTCTACTCTGTCATTTGTTGCACCCCAGTCCGAAATAACTACCCCATCAAACCCCCATTCCTCCCTGAGTATGTCGGTTAGTAAATATTTATTATCACTGCAATATGTACCGTTTAGCAAATTATATGCACACATAATAGTTTTGGGCTTTGCATTTTTGACTGCTGTTTCAAATGCTGCAAGATAAATCTCTCTAAGTGCTCTTTCATCAACTATACTATCGGAGGTCAACCTTTGATTTTCCTGGCTATTTGCAGCAAAATGTTTAAGAGAAACTGCAACACCTTTGCTCTGAACTGCTAAAATCCACTGTGTTGCAAGCTCACCTGCTAAGAATGGGTCCTCGCTGAAGTACTCAAAATTCCTCCCACACAAAGGATTCCTCTTTATATTAATGCCCGGTCCCAGAAGAATGTTTGTCTGTTCCTGCAAACATTCATTGCCTAGAGCTATCCCCATCAGGTAAATTAAATCTCTATCCCAGGATGAGCTGGTAGCGCATGCGGCAGGAAAGCAGGTAGATGGGCGGCTTTTGTTGATTCCAAGATGATCTGACTCATCTGCCTGCTTTCTCAATCCATGAGGACCGTCATTCATCCATATAGAAGGAATGCCATATTCATCAAACTTCTTGGTGCTCCAGAATCCTGCTCCGGAACAAAGTGCAACCTTATCTTCCAGCTTCATTTTATCAATTATGCCTTGATATTTCATAAGCAACACCACCCAAACTATATTTGTTGTTTTTTACCAATATTATAATTTTACTTTAGTGGAAAGCATATTTCAAGCTAATTGGACACTTCAAAACTGGTGTATTTACATGATTATTGCATGAGTCAGTTATATTTACTTTATAATTCAATGAATCAGTTGTATACCTCACTTTTGCAAGAAGCAGTTATATATACTTGACTACTGCATGGAATTTGTTTTACTTGCTCGACTTGTCCATGAATTATTAAGAAAACACATGGATATAGAAGAAAACTTTAAAATTAAATATATTATTGATTTTAAACACCGAATTTGGGCCTATACAGTAAATAATGCTTAAATATGAGTATTTTTTTACAATTTATGTATTGAAATGTGATAATATTAGGAGTATAATTGCTTTGATAAATTAATTTCGTTAGGTGAGGCTCCGATACAGATACACGCTGCTGCCCGGAAACATCGAGAGATGCCAATGGGTCAACAGGTACTACCGAAATAAGGTTTTACTTAATGTAGCTGGATTAGGTATTCCAAA
>JAEYTP010000142.1 GCA_023433945.1 Bacillota bacterium
ATATCTGTGATAGACCAGCTACCACCGGGTAGAAAACCTATCAAAACTTATGCAGTAAATGAAGCAATGCGTGATAGGATAAATAAATTTATTCGCGAGAAAGTGCAAGAAGGTAGGCAGGTCTACATTGTCTGCCCTCTGGTAGAAGAATCCGAGCAGATTAATGCAAAATCAGCGGTTGAAACTGCTGAAGAATTTAAAACAGGTGTGTTCAAAGACTTAAAGGTAGGCATTATCCATGGACAGATGAAGTCCAAGGAAAAAGAGGAAATAATGCGAAGCTTTGTAAACCATGAGATAAGCATACTTGTTTCCACCACAATTATAGAGGTTGGAGTAAATGTTCCAAACTCAACCGTTATGGTAATAGAAAATGCAGAAAAATTTGGTTTGGCGCAATTACATCAGCTCCGAGGCAGAGTTGGGCGTGGTGACCACCAGTCGTATTGCATACTTTTCAATCAGTCTTCTTCTGAGGTAGCAAAGGAGAGAATGAGCATAATGCAAAGCTCTAATGATGGCTTTGTAATCTCAGAGAAGGACCTTGAAATTAGGGGACCTGGTGACTTCTTTGGTACTAGACAGCATGGATTGCCTGAACTAAAGATTGCAAACCTTTATAGAGATATGGATATTCTACTTTCTGCTCAGCAATTGGCTAAAAAAATAGTTGAAGATGACCCAAAGCTTGAAAAACTTGAGAATACTGCTTTAAGTCAGTATATTAAGGTGTATTTCGGTGGAAGCATAAATGAGGGGACATTTTCTATTTAGCTAAATATTATTAATGTATTACATTTATATAATATTGTTACAAATATTATTAAAAAGGTGTAAAATTTAGGGAGGCGGTACAATATTTTAAGAGTTATTTCAGGATGCGCCAAGGGCATGAAGCTTGCAACGCTGGACGGCATGAATACAAGGCCCACAACTGACAGGGTAAAGGAGTCATTATTTAATATTCTCAACTTTTACCTAGAAGGATGTGCTGTTCTCGACTTATTTGGCGGTTCTGGTAGTTTAGGAATTGAGGCACTAAGCAGAGGAGCTTCTAGTGCTGTGTTTGCTGATAAAAGTGAGAAATGCATTGAAATTATAAAACAGAATGTAACACATACTAGATTTTTGGATAAATCTGAAATATATTTGGGAGAATACGATACAATATTAAAAAAACTCTCCCAACATGGTAAAAAATTTGATATAATTTTTCTAGACCCACCATATAAGTTGGGAGTTGTACCTGAAATCTTGCTATTACTCCAATCATGTGGTATTTTAAATGATAAAGTAATAATTGTTGTTGAGTCTGATGGTGAAACCGTTTTACCTGAGGTAATAGGAGACTTGTGCATTTCCAGAGTTCAAAGCTATGGCAATACGAAGATTACTTTTTATAAGTGGGCATAAGGACGTAAATTATGAGCATATTTATTTATCCAGGAAGTTTTGATCCTGTAACGAACGGTCATTTAGATATTATAGAAAGAGCGGCAAAGATTTGTGATAAGCTAATTGTTGCTGTTCTTATAAATAATAGCAAAAGTCCGGCTTTTACTATTGATGAGCGTGTAAACATGCTTAAAAAAGCAGTGGAGCATTGCGAAAACGTATGTGTAGAGAGCTTTTCGGGGCTATTAGTGGACTATGTGAAACAGAAAAAGGCAAATGTTATTATTAAAGGGCTTAGAGCTGTATCTGATTTTGAGTATGAGCTTCAGATGGCACTTTTAAATAAAAATCAAGCTCCAGAGATAGAAACATTGTTTATGATGTCCAACATTAATTATTCATTTTTGAGCTCTAGCATGGTAAAAGAATTAGCTAGACACAAGGGAAATATTGCAGGCCTTTTGCCTGATGCAATTATTGAAGACGTAATCAATAAATTTAGAACGTAAAAGTAGTCATGAAAGGATGGTTCAGCAAATGGAGATTTTAACTATACTTGAGACGTTGGAAGATTTAGTTGAAAGAAGCACAAGTGTACCGTTTTCAGGGAAGTGTCTGATTGATAGAGAAGAAGTACTTGAGATTGTTAAAGAGATGAGACTGAAGCTTCCTGATGATATAAAGCAGGCAAAATGGGTGAAGGAAGAGCGTCAACGGATTTTATTGGAGGCTCAGAAAGAAGCCAATAACATTCTTAAGGATGCAGAAAATAAGATAGCTTCTCTTGTTGACGAACATGAGATTACAAAGCAAGCATATGAACAGGCAAATGAAATTATTGCGAATGCACAGAAAAATGCTAGAGAGATGCGTTTAGGTGCTAGAGAGTATGCGGATGGTGTACTATCAAAGGTGGAAGAAATACTTAATGATACAGCAGCGGTAATTAGAACAAACAGAGAAGAATTAAAGTAATTTCATTTTTGACATAGCTTTAGATATATAGATAAATCCCATACATATCGCTATTATAGCTAAAATGCCCAATACACTGTACAGGAAGTTTTGAGGTGGTGGGTTAAAAATTGCTGGTGTTGAATTGGGATTTATAATACATACATTCATAGCAGTTAGTAACTTTTCTTTAAATATGAAGCATCCAACATAGGTATAAATTGCTGCTAACACTCCCTGAAGCATTTTACCTGCAAGGTAGGGGACTACGCTTATATCTGTTTGACTTATTATGCTCATTACCTGAGTGTGTACTGAAAAGCCAGCCCATCCAATAACAAGGCTTGTCAGGCACAACTTTATAAACATTTGAGAAATGTTATCCGAAGTAATAATATTTGTACCTGATGTTATCTCCAACAGCCCACATAAAGTACCTTCTGCTAATTTGGCCGAGCAACCCGTCAAGTGAGACAATAGGCTGCTCAATTTGCCAGTCACCCCACTTTTTATCAAGATATTAATTACTACCGAGAAGAATATAATAAAGCCCCCTATATTCAGTATGGTAAGCACTGAGTTTTTTATTGCATCTCCAAAGAGGGTTGCTGCATTAAGCTTGGAACTTGCAAGATATGTCATTTCTTTTTTTAACCTTGTGAGCATACTTCTTTTTTCAGTTATTGTTTTTCCTCCCTTTATCCTTTTAAAAAAACCAAAGACCACTCCCACTGTGAGACAGGCAATGATATGGCAGCCGTACAATAGATATCCTATTGTCGGTAGCCCGTACATACCAACTCCAACGGCTCCCATTATAAACAAGGGCCCCGAGTTATTTGTGAAGGTCAATAGCCTTTCGGCTTCTATCTTTGATATCATGCCGTCCTTATATAGGTCTGTAGTAATACTTGCACCCACTGGGTAACCGCTTGTTATACCCATAGCAAGGGCAAGAGAACCGGTCCCAGGCACATTAAATATGGGACGCATAACAGGGTCTAACAATACTCCTACAACTCTTATAAAGCCTGACTTGCTCAAAATATACGAAGCAACAAAGAAGGGAAATAAGGACGGAAATACTATATCCAGCCAAAGCCTTATTCCTGTAAGGGCTGAAGCTACTGATACCTTCGGAAAAGCAATCAGACAACCTATAAAAATAGCCGCGAATATTGGAAGTAATGTCACTTTCAAATATACAGTATAAGATTTTTTTTGTAGTAACCATAACAGTAATGCCGATGCACTTAAGCATGAAAAAAGTACTATATTCATATAGGCCTATCTAATACGAATTATCCATTTAAAATATATAAAATTTTGATGTAAAATATAACTAGGAAAAGTGTAATCTATTTAACTAAGCAGTAAAAAATAGAAGGAGGAATGTTTTGTGTATGTACTAGGGTTAACAGAAAGGGAAAAAACTACTCTTGTTACATTGCTTATCAACGAAATTGTAAAAAATAATAGCCAAAACGATAATACTTATGTTGTATTAGAAATGGAAAAAATAATCGAGAAAATAGAGAGATCTTTTTAATATAAATTAAAGAGGCTATCGTAATTTTTTACGACAGCCTCTTTTTTAATGTAGTTTAATCAACCTTTGTAGTCCATCCATAGGTATCTTCAAGTTCCCCGCTCTGAATACCAGTAATACAGTTGTAAACCTTAGTAGCTGTTTCACCAATTTTACCGTCATTTACTGAGATAACATTACCATCCCAACTGAACTCGCCAATAGGGGATATAACAGCGGCAGTTCCAGTACCGAAGGCTTCATCAAGTTTTCCTGCAGTGTGCGCATCGTAAATTTCTTGAATTGTAATTCTGCGCTCAGTAACCTTAACACCCATGTCCCTAAGCAATTCTATGGTTGACATACGTGTAATGCCTGGTAGTATTGTTCCTTCTAAAGATGGTGTGATAACCTCTCCGTCAATTTTGAAGAATACATTCATTGTTCCTACTTCTTCGATATACTTCTTTTCAACGCCGTCCAGCCATAGTACTTGAGTATATCCATTGTGTTTAGCTTCAACCTGTGCTTTAAGACTAGCAGCATAGTTAGCAACAGTCTTTGCAAATCCAAGACCACCACGAACGGCACGAACATAGTTGCTTTCTACATAGATTTTAACCGGATTGATACCTTCTTTGTAGTAAGCTCCAACTGGTGATAGAATTACGATAAACTGATAAGTATCAGAAGGTCTTACTCCCAGATATGGATCGGTTGCTATGATAAATGGTCTGATATATAGTGAAGTACCAGGAGCACTTGGAATCCAGTCCATATCCACTTTAACAAGCTCTTTAATAGCCTTTACTCCAAAATCAACATCTATTGGAGGAATGCATAGCCTGTCATTGGAAGTATTTACTCTCTGCATGTTCTTTTCAGGTCTAAATAAAAGGATATCATTGTTCTTGGTTTTATATGCTTTTAATCCTTCAAATATAGCTTGACCATAGTGCAATACCATGCTAGCAGGATCTAATTGTAATGGTGCATAAGGCACAATTCTTGCATCATGCCAGCCTTTACCCTCTGTATAATCCATGATAAACATGTGGTCAGTAAAATACTGTCCGAAACCGAGATTGTTTTGATCTGGTCTTTGCTTTGGATGTTGTGTTTTAGTAATAGAAATATTCATTGCTTTCAGGACCCCTTTCAATATATGTATTATAAGAGTATTCAATAGAATTCATACAGGTCTATTATGCCTCTTTTTATTTAAAAAGTCCATAGTGGCAGGTAAATTATAATTATTCTTTTCCTTGTTTTATCACTAAAGTATTGTTTTATTCTTAACAAAGGTGGTATATTTATTAATAATAAGGAATCAATATTCATTATTATAAATGTACTAAATTTATTTTTAATTGAGATTGTATACTTTATTTAAATCAATTTAATTATACAAATAATGAAACTCGAGGTCATTATGGATGAAAATACTAGAATTGCAATAATTGGAATCATAATTAGTGAGAGAAAAGACGCTGCAAAGAAGGTAAATGATATTCTTAGTATTTACGGAGATATTATTGTAGGGAGAATGGGACTGCCGTATAAGGATAGAGGGATATCTGTTTTATCGATTATTGTGGATGGCTCAAATGACCAAATAGGAGCTATTTCGGGGAAACTTGGAAATATCAGCGGGGTAAAGGCAAAGGTTGTAGCAGTTAGCTAAGCCTAGTAGTAGCAAATTAAATAACCATTATTATCTTTCTTCTAAGGTTTAGGGTGAGTAAAACCTGAAGCCGAGGAAATGTAAAATAATAAACCTAACGCACAAAGAGCTATTCTTAACGAAGGGGGAATGTAATATGAAAGATGTATTTACGTAACTCTTTGCTATTAGGGCAGGAGTTTTTTTACGCACATATTTGTAATACCTATTTGAAGTAGATATATGAAGTACATATTTGAGTACCAATTGTTCTTTTGGCGAATGTAAAAATCATCAAGGCATTTTAATAACATTTTTTTATAAGGAGTATGATTTTATGAATAAAGCAAAAATTCAATTTTTAACTAGAACGGGTGTCCTTTTAGCAGTAGTTGTAGTAGTACAGATGTTAGGAAGATTTATTCCCGGGACCTTCAGCAATTTTATAGTTGGACCTTTGGTAAATATGTGTCTGATTCTAGCAGCAATGTCTGCAGGCATCTGGGGTGGGGTAACCATAGCGGTGCTTGCACCATTTACATCATTGATTAACAATCATGCACCAATTGCGGCAGCACTTTTGCCATTTGCACCTTTTATAGCGTTATCCAATGTAATTCTTGTAGTCTGTGTATACTATATGTACAACAAGAATATGTATGTGGGCGTTATATCAGGAGCACTACTAAAGTTTGGTTTCCTGTATGGAGCGATTAATCTCTTCTTGAATCTATTTGATTTTCCAAAGTTTGCAGAAAAATTAATAGCAATGTTTAGCTGGCCACAATTAATTACAGCACTAATTGGAGGGTTCATTGCATTGCCAGTAGTAGTCCAGTTAAAGAAATATGATAAAAATAGAAGTAGCTCTGCTATGTAATTAGAAAGCATATTGATGCACAAGCTTGATATTAAATCCCCGCAGTACGCTAAGATGAGGGTAGTGTACTGCGGGGATTTTTTGTGCCCCAGCGAAGGCAGGTCTCGCGGACCGTGCTAGTACTCTATCTTTGGAGAACTGAGCTAGTACGCTGCCTTTCAGCGGAACTGAGCTGGTAGGCAGCCTCGCAGACTAAGTTGGTAGGCAACCTTCGCTAATAAATTAATTGGATGGCTCCAATTTATTTAGATTGGTAGTTAAAATATGGCATATAAGGTAGTATAATGATATTGGATGGTACCAATTCAAAGGAAGGTGATAATATGAATAATATCATTATTGATAGAAATTCAAATATTCCAATATACATACAGATAAAGAAGCAGCTTGAAAGTATGATATTAAGCGGGGAACTGCAGCAGAATCATGTGCTTCCTCCCGAGAGAAGCCTGAGTCAACATCTGGGAGTAAATCGAACTACTGTTATAAAAGCATACATGGAGCTAAAGGCCGATGGACTTGTTGAATCTAGGGTAGGTAGCGGGACTGTTGTATTGTCACAACTGTCTAAGGATGTGAAGACATCAAAGAATACATATATTCCTCCGGTGAGATGGAACCAACTAGAAAGCAGGGTATTTTCTCGGCAGGGGGATGATGCGGTAAACCAATTGATATCAGATTTTACCCGAGACAAAATGATATTGTTTGCTGCCGGTATTTCACCTTACGAAAACAGTGACATAGAGCTTTTTAGAAGTATATGTGACGGTGTCATAACCAAATACCGTGAAAAGACCTTTATGCCTTCGCCGGTGGATGGACATAGTGAATTGAAAAACGCTGTTAAAACTCACCTTAAACATAAGGGGATAGTCACTCATAACAAAAATATGATGATTACAACAGGTTCACAACAATCTATAGAATTTATCGCTCGGTTTTTGATTGAACCAGGTGATGTTGTTCTCATGGAAGAACCTACATATGTCGGTGCCATACAGGCATTTGAGAGCTATGGTGCACGAATAATAGGCATCCCAATAGAGCAGGACGGCATGAAGATGGATATACTTGAAGGATGTTTATTAAAGTACAGACCCAAATTCATCTATACCCAACCAAGCTTCCAAAATCCAAGTGGTATTACCATGAGCTTGGAGAAAAGAAAGGAGCTGCTTAGATTATCATATATGTACAACGTTCCTATTCTTGAGGATGATGCTTACTCCGAGCTCAAATATGGAAATTTATCACTACCTTCTCTAAAAAGTATGGATAGCAATGACTATGTTATTTACATCAGCTCATTTTCAAAAACTGTATCCTTTAGCTTGAGGATTGGATTTATTGTTGCAGCAGAGATGGTTATAGGTCGCTTTATAAGGTATAAGCAGAATTGCGATATACAGACCAGTACACTTAACCAGCTGATTATCAGTGAGTTTTTATCACAGGGCCATTTTGCCAAGCATATTGAAACAATACGAAAACGATATGTAGAAAAGTGCAATTTGGTAGCAGAACTGTTGTCTGCGAGGGAGCAAGAACTGGGATATTCATTTAATATACCTGAGGGTGGATACTTTATCTGGCTCCAGCTACCCAAAAGAGTACCGTCAAGAGAATTTGTCAAGGAACTTTCTCAAAGAGGGGTAGGAGTGACCTGTGGGGATATTTTTTATCCGCAATACAGCCTTGAAAGTAATAATATTAGGCTTAATTTTACCTATCCCGAAAAACAGGATATTAAAAAGGGAATCACCATGCTGCAGGATTGTATTGCTAACTTTACAGCTAAAAAGAGTGCGGCAGTATATGGTAATCTCGCAGGGGTCAATCCATTTATATAGTGAACAAATTCAGGTGGTAGGTCAATATTGATGAAGGTTAATATTTTATAGATTAGTTTATGGTTAAACAGAATATAGGGAGGCTAATTATGCAAACTAAATTTTCAAAAAGAACAAATACAGTGCAAGCATCCGAAGTAAGGGAATTATTAAAATTAACACAAACAAGGGAAATAATCTCTTTTGGGGGAGGATTGCCTGCAGAGGAGACCTTTCCTGTTTGCGAAATGCTTGAAATATCCAAGGATGTAATTGAGAACTGCGGCGTACAATCAATGCAGTATGCAGCTTCAGAAGGATATGTACCATTAATCAATGCAGTTGCCAATCTTATGAAGCAAAAGGGAATAGAATCATATACTTCAGAAATACTTATTACAACAGGCTCGCAGCAAGGGCTAGATTTAGCTGCAAAGGTATTAATTGATGAAGGCGATGTGATCATGTGTGAAAGTCCAACATACTTATCTGCTATTAATGCTTTTAAACCATTCTTTCCTCAATTCTGTGAGATTATGATGGACGAGGAAGGGCTGTTACCAGAAGACTTAGAAACAAAGCTAAAAGAAAATCCACAAACCAAGTTCCTCTATACAATTCCTGATTTTCAGAATCCTACCGGGCGTCAAATGTCCATTGAGAGGCGTAAAAGGGTAATAGAGCTTGCAAATCTGTATGATATTATTGTAATCGAGGATAACCCTTACGGAGAGCTTTGCTATGACAATAACCAAATGCCTCCCATCAAAAGTTTTGATACAGAGGGAAGAGTTATATACCTAAGCACCTTCTCTAAGACCGTCTGTCCGGGTTTCAGAATTGGATGGGTATGCGCAAAGTATGAAATACTGAACAAATTTATACTTTTTAAACAGGGAACAGATTTACATTCTAATATTTTCTCACAAATACAAATAGCTAAATATTTAGAAAAATACGACTACCAGAAGCATATTGAGCACAATATCGGTATTTATCGAAGTAGAAGGGATGCAATGATAAATGAGATCAAGAGAAGCTTCCCAAAGTCTGTTAAGTATACCTGTCCATCAGGGGGACTATTTTTGTGGGTTACCCTGCCCGAGGACATTAATTCACGTGAACTATTGCCAAAAGCCTTAGAAAGAGGGGTAGCGTTTGTATCGGGAGAAGCATTTTATCCAAATGGAGGCCATAAAAATACAATGAGATTGAACTTTTCCGGTGTTAGTGAGGATAAAATCACCAAGGGTATAGCTATAATAGGACAGCTACTGCACGATGAGCTCCAATAAATACTTAAATACGTAAACATGAATAATCGTATAAGTAAACATGCAATAATCGAATACGAAAACACGAAATACTCAAGTAAGTACGCATGTAAACAATCAAATAAGTAAACATGTTCAGGCTATGTACATACCATATAGTATCTATTCAAATTTAGTATATGTTGAGGATTAATATATGGTATACCTAGATAATGCGGCAACCTCATATCCAAAACCAGATTGCGTATATGAGCAAATGAATATTTGTATGAGAACATATTGTGCAAACCCTGGAAGGGGAAGCCATGCGATGTCAGTACAAAGTGCTATGGCTGTTAATAATTGCAGAGAACAGCTTTCAAAGCTTTTAAAATTAGACAATGACCTAAATATTTGTTTCACCAAAAATGCAACAGAGGCTCTTAATATAGCTATAATAGGAAGTCTATCAGCAGGTGATCATGTTATAACTACTAATATGGAGCACAATTCAGTATTGAGACCTCTGCATACCTTGCAAAAAAATCGTAAGATCAATCTTTCAATAATAGAAGGGGATTCATTTGGCGAAATTGACCCCAATAGTATATTAAAGAAGATTAACAAAAAAACCAAAATGGTTGTCTGCACATTATCCTCCAATGTTAATGGAATAATCATGCCTATTTATGAAATAGGTGAGATTTGCAGAAAAAAGGGGATACTTTTTTTACTGGATGCGTCTCAAGGGTTGGGGAATATTCCCATAGACTTTTCAAAAATGTATGTTAGTATGCTGGCTTTTCCAGGACATAAAGGATTACTAGGCCCTCAAGGTACAGGGGGACTCTATGTTTCTCCTGATATAAGGCTAAAGCCTTTGATGCAAGGCGGAACAGGAAGCCAATCAGAATCTCTCCTTCAGCCAGATATAATGCCTGATTTATTTGAGAGCGGCACTCTAAATACCCCTGGAATAGTGGGGTTAGGGGCTGCTGTCGGATATTTGAATGATACAGGTATTGATGAAGTACAATCTAAGAAGTGTGATATAACACAAAGACTTTATGATGGACTATCCCAGATAAAGGGTATAAAGATTTATAGCCCTGCAGATATGAAGAAGAATTCCGGCATAGTTGCTTTCAATATAAATAACTGTGATTCCTCCGATATAAGTTATTTACTTGATAAGAGGTACAAAATTGCGTGCAGGTCGGGATTGCATTGTGCACCTTTGGCTCATGCGTTTTTCAATACACTAAAATCTGGTATAGTTAGATTTAGTACGGGATTATTTAACACGAATGGGGAAATTGATTATACAGTTGAAAGTGTGGCAAAAATAGTAAATGAAATAAAAATGTAAAATAAATTAATGAAATTGATTAATATATTAAAAAAATTAATGTATTAATAAAAATATTTAATTTATATATAGACAAATGAGTTTGGTTATTGTATAATTTAACCATAATATAGGTCGGAGGTAATTTTTTATGGACGCTAAATTAAAAAAGATAATTACAATTATTGTTTTGATTTTCTTATGTATAATTGCTCTAAGAATTGTTGGATGGGTTCTAGGATTAATATTCCCACTTGCTGTTATAGGTTTGATTGGATTTATTGTATTTAAACTTATTAACAAGAATAAAGCCGGATATTAACATTATTTCATTGGCACTAAAAAGCTGCAACAAGTAGTATCCCTCAAAAAATACTACTTGTTGCAGCTTTGCTGTTTTACGAAGTGTATAATTCATCAGCAGGTTATCCCTATACGCATATCAAAATCTTTACTGCTAAATAAATTAATAACTTAACTTAGATGGTATTTCCCAATACAGGCAAAATTATATAAGGTCTATCATACTAGTCCCTGAACTCAGGTAGGGCAATCTCTAGTGTTAGTATATTTTCTTTCATTCTAGCACTGGCGCTACCGTTATTTATATCTACTAGGTGCTTGACTATAGAAAGCCCAAGACCAGTAGTAGTACTGCTTCTAGACTTGTCTCCCGTATAAAATCTATCAAACATTCTCTCGGTATCTAACCGGCTGTTGGTATTAACCGCATTGCTTATAGCTATTTGTGTCATATGCCCTTTAGGTGATTGTATATTGCAAAGGGTTACCGTTATGTCCCCTACAGAATAAGCTTTGCAGTTGCGCAAGAGATTTTGCAAAATGCGGACTGTCATTTGTGGGTCAGCATATGCATATACTGGCAGCTCCTGCTGGTAAACAACCGTAATTCCACGCTCTTCAAAGGCTGTAACAAAGTCAGCTAAACACTCAGCTACAATGTTTGTAAGGTTTATTTTTTGCATATTTGGCAACAGTTCGGTACTTAACATATAAGAATAATCAAAGAAACTATCAATAAGATTACCCAAGTCATTTGCATGTTTTTGTGCGATACTAAGTTTGTGACATTGTTCAGTTGTTAGCTCGGATTGGCTTAACAAATATAAATACCCCTTTATTGCGGTAAGAGGGGTTCTCAAATCGTGTGAAATATTTGCTATCATTTCCTTGAAGTGCTTCTCATCTCTCATATTATCAAGGCGGATTTGCTGCTCTTGCATAAGGCAGTTGTTTATACCTGCAGCTAACTTAGAGAGGTGTTTGCTGACCAACTCGAGAGTAACAGGTTGATTTGTATTTTGAGTAAGCCTTCTATCAAGCTGTTTACGAATGCTTTTGAACTGATTCTGCAGTATGAGAATATAGAGTAGGAGAAGGCAGACTAGTACAGTCAATATAGCAATTATCCAAGTCAACCTTCTCACCACCCTTTCTTAATATTATTATTATACATCAGACTTTCTATATCATTATTTTACATCAGACTTTCTAAATGCTCCATTAGCTATCGCTAACATTATGGATATAAATACTATGCTGACTATTAAGGCCTTAATAATGTCGCCTGTGCCAGTTGTAAGTGTTATAACACCATGTGTTCCTCCATAAGGAGTAAAAGAATAAATCTTTTCAAAAAGCTCATTTTTGCTTTGTATAAGCATAAGCTGTCCAGTTAAAAAGGAGAAGGCATAGTATATTGCCATTATAATAACAGGCTTTTTGATTGTTATTGAAAGGGGAATACATATACTTAATTGTGCGAGATAAACTATTGCTAGAACAATTATCACTAGAACAAACTTGGGGATATCCGCTATAGCAAAGGACGCTGAAGAGCCAGAAATTAAGAGATTCAAAAAGCCTAGTGAGGATAAATCAGCGCTAAACCTTGCTCCCAATGATAATGAAATTATTATACAAATAACATACGGTAATATCAAAATAGCGATACTAATAAAGAAAACTACCGATTTACCGACTATAATTGAACCTCTGGTAACACCGTTTGATATAGATGAATGAATAGCCTTATTTTCAAAATCTCCACTTATATAAAGTCCTGCAAAAAGTGCTCCTAATATACCCAACATACTCACATCTGATAGTAAAAAGGCTGGCCCTGAAAGGCTTTTATCCAAGGTGCCATTTGATATAAGGTAAGCCATAGCGGTCATTGTACTAGCACAAATGAGAGATATAACAAATAATATTTTTATTGACGAGGTCTTTCTCAGTTTATACAGGTCTGCTAATATTTGATTAAGCATTTTCCTCACCTCCAACCAATGAAATAAAGTAGTTTTCAAGTGTATCTCCCTGAATGGCAAATTCTGTTGCGATAACACCATTTGCCACAAGTGTCTCAGCTACCAATTGCTTATTATCCAGAAAATCATAAAGCTTGACACTCTTATCAGGCATGACCTTGTAATTCGATGTTGAAAGCTTAGTTTCAAGTATACTTACAAGCTTTTCTACCTGCTCGCATTTTATCAATATGTGGTGCCTGCAGTTTTCATCCAACTGCTCAAGTGTTAGACTGTTAATTATACTTCCATTGTTAATGATAATATAATCCGTTGCTAACTGATATAGCTCAGGGAGGTTGTGGCTGGATATAAGTATAGTCATTTGACGTTCATCACAAAGCCTTGCCAATAGCCTTCTTATTTCAACAACACCAACGGGGTCAAGGCCGTTTATAGGCTCATCTAAAATTATTAGCTCAGGATTTCCAAGTAGTGAAATTGCTATTCCAAGACGTTGTTTCATACCCAGAGAGAAATTCTTTGCCTTTTTTGAGCCAGTATCGGACAATCCAACAAGCTGCAGTAACTCACTTTCTATATCTTCATTGGGAATGCCCTTTAATATCCTGTGGTACTTCAAGTTTTCCTTGGCTGTCATAGAAGCAATTAAACCTGGGTACTCTATGAGGCAGCCTAATCTCTTGCGTTCAAATTTAATATCGTTTTTACTGTTTTGACCAAACAACTCAATGTTGCCGCTATCTTGATAGCTATGGCCTGCAATTATGCGCATGAGGGTTGTTTTGCCGGCACCGTTTTTACCTATAAGCCCATAGATTTTAGCTGGCTTTAGCTTGATATTTATATCGTTCAGAACTTTTGTGCCGTTATACGATTTGTCTAGTTTATCAATCTTTAAAATGTAGTTTTGCATCTAATCACCATTCCTTTCTATGACCTTAGTATAAATGTAAAAGGTTTAGAAAAGGTTAAGAAAAATGAATAATTAGATAAGATAATGTAAGTTATGCTAATTAATTGAAACAGCTTTCCAAATTCCAAATCCAATAAATGATACCAATCATATTGACTATTCTAAAGCATTTTACCCATTTCAATTCTTATTTCATGACGTTCAGGGTCACTGTTGGTATATGCAAACAAATCAAATCCAATTATGTCAAATCCATTTTTCTTATAAAAAGAAATTGCTTTTTCATTACATGTTTGAGTTTCTAAGACAACCATTCTTGCCCCACTTTGTTTTGCTTCGTTCAAGATTTTATTCATTAACTTTGTTCCAATGCCACGATGTCTCCTCTCATCGTTAAAAATACATATATTGCTAATACGATAACGATTATTCCATCGTTCTATTGTTCCTTCAACATATCCTAATAAGTGTCCGTTTTCAAATGCACCAAATGCAATTGGTTCTTCTAACCATTCACTATAAAAACAATCTTGGAATGTCATTTCCTTCACATTATCAAATGTTTTATAAGTAAATCTAAACCCATCTGTTATTTTTTCAATATCAAAATAACCTCTCGTATAATATCTTGATACAAACTTCTGTCCTGCATATTCATCTCTATTTAATTCAGAAATAACCATAAATACCTCACCTTCAAAATGGAATTCCTCTCTATTGCAATTCCTTTTTTATTTATTACCATCTACTTCGATAACTCTAAATTTAATAAAACGATTATATCATCTCTTCCCAAATTTTTCTATTAAAAACACAGACAGTAACCTAGTCGATTACTGTCTGTCCTAGATATTGATACAGGAAAATTGCGTTATTTAACCTCATTTAACCTTAATCTGTTTCATCATACCTTAAACCGATATCCTAAGCCCCAAACTGTCTCAATATATTCGTTTTGAGGACTTGCAGCCTTTAGCTTGCTTCTTAGATTGCTGATATGTGTTTTGACGGCATTATCATCACCCAAATACGCATCCTGCCAAATAGTTTCGTAAATATTTGCCTTGGTAAAAACCTTACTGCGGTTTTTTAGGAATAGCTCTAAAAGCTGATATTCCTTTGCAGTCAGCTCCAACTCAACTCCATTTGCAGTTATCTTTTTGTATTTGTCATCAAGCACAATATCTTTATAAGTTATGGCTTTCGTAGAGATTAGTTTATTGGAACGACGAAGCTGGGCCTCAACTCTTGCAGCTACTTCGTTTAGGTCAAAGGGCTTGGTGATATAGTCATCTGCTCCAAGCTTTAGAAGGTCTATCTTAGTACCTACTATGTCCTTTGCAGATATAATAATCACAGGAATTTCAGAGGATTTGCGAATTTCTTTTAAGACCTCATCTCCGCTTTTGTATGGGAGCATGAGGTCAAGAAGAATAAGGTCATATGAGTTTTTTTGGAAAGACATAAGGCCATCAATCCCTGTATAAGCAGAATCAACAGCATAGCCTTCATTAATAAGAACTTCACGTAGCATAGAATTGACATCATGATTATCTTCGATAATAAGTAAATTAAACATTGTTTTTTCCATGTTGATTTCCCGCTTTTCCCCAGGTTGGTCTTCTAATTATTGCTCCAAAGAAAGATGCTACTATGCCATATAACAAGGCGGTCCAAAATGCCAGCTTATTACCTATAATGTCTGCCTCCCATGAATTCACTTCAAAATATCCTGAAAGATCAACAGGCGTACCCGATAAAATAAAGTGTATTATAGGGTTCATAAGCAAGAAAAGTATAGCTGCAATTATTGAAAATAAGCCGGATTTTAGTATCCAGTTCATTTTTTTCAACCTGATAATTGCTAGAACTGCTGCAGCTAAACAAGCGGGTAGTAACGCTATTTGAACAGATATTGAAAATAACTCTGGTTCATTAACATACCACGCTATTGCTTTAAATAATAAGACCAAAAAGAAACACAAGGAAGCATATGAGATGGAGACCCTGTGATTTGTAATCAAATAAGGAAGATTAGTGATACAAAATGCCATCGCCACTGAAACCAATACAATAAAGAACCAAGTTAAGGTACCGCTTACTGCTAGATTAACAACAAAGGTACTCAATATTGCAGCTCCATAAACACAGAGCATTACGAGCAGATAGATATCACCTGCTTTAGTATGGGTAATCTTTGGCTGAGGATTTTCATTGTGTTTAACCTTATGCCCGCATTCGGAGCAATATTTTGATTCATAATTAATTATTGTGTTACATCTTGTGCATCTCAAAGTAGTTTCCTCCTAAAAGCAGTTTATTTATTTCACAACTCATGCAACAAAGCAATTCCTTTAGATAATTAATTAACAACATAAAGATATCATATTTACATAAATTTTGAAACTATTACTTTTATAATTTTTTACAATATTATTAACTAAATTCTTCAATTTCCTATACTAAACAGCATTAATATCTTACGTGTTTTAGTCATTATAATGATAGCATTTTATACAATTTATTCTATATATAAACTTAAATAGTAATTACAATTTCTATAATATATAATTGGTATTAAAGAAAAATATGATATGTGAGTGATTTTATGTATAAAGTTTTTGTAGTTGAGGACGATATAAAGCTTCAGCTGGCGATAAAGGAAACGCTTGAAAAGTATGATTATATTACATATTTAGTAGAAGATTTTAGAAATATAGAAGAGCAGTTTGACAAGCTTAAGCCCCATTTGGTGCTTATGGATATAAATCTGCCCTATTTTGATGGTTTTTATTTTTGCAGGATTTTCAGGAGAAAGTCCAAGGTACCCATCATCATACTATCCGCGAGGAGCGAAGATGCTTCTCAGATAATGGGTATTGAAATGGGGGCGGATGATTATATTACAAAACCTTTTAACACTAATGTTTTTATTACAAAGATAAATGCCATCATCAGAGGGTGTTATGGGGAGTATGTTGCTGCTAATGATAGCTTTTCCATTGGTGACTTATTATTGGATGAAAATAGTTTTAAAGCTCTTTGGAAAGGAAGCGCAATTGAGCTTTCAAAGAACGAGTTCAAACTGCTGAAAAAGCTGATGGAGAATTGTGATAAAGTATTATCGAGAGAGCAGCTACTAGAAGAGCTATGGGACGATAGTGCATTTGTGGATGACAATACGCTTACTGTAAATGTCACTAGGGTGAAGAATAAGCTTTGCGAGGCAGGCATTGCAGATGCCATCAAGACCAAAAGGGGTGTAGGCTATTTATTTGATTCACAAGCGTTGAAAGGAAACAACAAATGAACAAGATATTTAGAAATTTTGTCAAGGACCAAAGCTTGTTCCTTATATTTTATTTTTCTTCAAGCTTTTTGATTATTCTGTTCTATTACTTGATTACAAGCGGTCAAGTTGAGCTAATATATCCAATGTCCATCTCAATATTTGTATTCTTAGTATACTTTATCATAAGCTTTTGTAGATATTATTCTTTTAATAAGCATCTTGAGTCATGTATTAACAACATGGATTATGATTTAAAGGTATCAACTTGTGAGCATAAACGTGTTAAAGAAGTGATTAATACGATGCATCAGAACTATGCTTTAAGCCTACAAACATTAAAACTAAATAACCTAAGCAAGAATAGGTTTATCTCACAATGGATACACAATATGAAAACACCTGTGTCGGTCAGCGACCTGATATTACAAAAACAGAAGCTTCGTGAAGAGGATATTGTCAGCTTGCAAGAGGAAAACAAAAAGCTGCTTACCCAGCTTGAACAGGTATTGACGCTTATAAGGCTGGACGATTTCTCGAATGACTACGTGCCTGCAAGTGTCAATCTAACTGAAAGCCTAAGAAGCATTATTAATTCAAAGAAGAACCAGTTTATATACAATCATGTTTACCCGAAACTTAATATTAGCAACCCTCATTTGGTTCTTACTGATGAAAAATGGAACAGAATGATTGTTGAGCAGATCATTAATAACGCTATTAAATACAGCGCTACTGACGGAAATGCTGACGATAGCAATACCTGCTCTGATAGCCAATATATAGACAGTGTGTCAGTAGGCATTACTGATAATAAGGACGAGTCGGTTAGCAGTGAAAGTATTCAAAGTGAAAGTACTGCCAAATCAAAAAGCATTTACTTCGATATCTATGAGCAAGAGGACAACACTGTGCTTGCCATTACCGACGAAGGGGTTGGCATTGCAGAGCATGACAAAAAGAGGATATTTGAACCTTTTTTCACCGGCGAAAATGGTCGTAGGTTCCAAAACAGCACCGGAATTGGGCTGTATCTGGCTAGGGAGATTGCTGCTAAGCTAGGTCATAAGCTGGAAATAGAATCACAGCAGTACCGTGGCACTACAGTAAGGATTACTTACCTTTCAAAACTGTAAGCTTTCTTTAGCTAATTCGATGGTTTGATACTGAGGATATAGATAAAATGATATTGTAAGCAGGGCTAGGATAGGTGGGGTTAACAAGCTAGCTAGGATATTTAGCTGTAAGGTGGCTTGGAGAGATAGGGCTAGCAAGCTAGATTGCAGTGAAGAAGCCTGAAGCTTAACGTACAATATTATTTAGATTTGGAGGTAAGAAACATGACAATACTACAAACAAAGAATATAACAAAGATATACGGCGGGAGAGAGAATGCTAATTCAACTCAGGCATTAAGTGGAATTAACCTTTCTGTAGAAAAAGGGGAATTCGTTGGGGTAATGGGTCCTTCAGGTAGCGGAAAAACTACCTTGCTCAATATCTTGAGCGGAATAGATCATGCCACTACTGGTACTATTGAGATAGCTGGAAAGGATATTTGCAGTCTAACAAAGGATGAGCTTGCTTTATTCAGAAGGCAAAAGCTAGGATTTGTATTTCAGGAGTTTAATCTTCTAGATAGTCTCACACTAAAAGAAAATGTCATGCTGCCCATGATTCTTGACAAGAAATCAGCGCAAGGCATGGAAGATAAGGCAAAACATATTATGTCTATTTTTGAAATTGCTGATATAGGAGATAAATACCCTTACGCCGTTTCTGGGGGACAACAACAAAGAGCAGCTGTCAGCCGCTCACTTGTAAACGATCCTGCAATAGTATTTGCAGATGAGCCTACCGGAAACCTTGATTCGAAGTCTTCAAATGCTGTAATGAAGCTTTTCACAAAGATGAATTCCGAGCTGGATACAACGGTTCTTATGGTAACCCATGATGCTTTTGCAGCAAGCTTTTGCAAAAGAATTATATTTATAAGAGACGGCAGTATATGCATGGAGATTTATAACAAAGGAAGCAGAAAGGAGTTCTTTGACAGAATTCTCGATTGTTTAGCAGTTATCGGGGGTGAGAAGAATGACCTTTAAAGATATTGTCTTAAAGAATTTTAAGTTTAATGTAAGAAATTATTTGTCCTATTTCTTGTGTACTACATTTTCAATAATGCTTTTCTTTATATATGCAACAATGCTTACTAATAAGGCGCTAGTTGGTAATGGGGACGGGATGGAAAATTTTTCAGCATTGATTTTCTATATATCATTGGTAGCTATTGGTGCATTTTCTATATTTTTTATTAACTATGCTCATACCTCATTTATTAAGACTAGATACAAGGAATTTGGGGTGTACATGACACTTGGTATGACATCAAAGGATATTCAGAAAATAATCCTGCTTGAGAATCTCGCTGTTATGTCTGCATCACTTGTTACTGGTGTTTTCTCAGGTGTTATTTTTTCGAGGCTATTTCAAATGGTTGTGTTATCTTTGCTCAAGATAAAAGATATTACTTATAGTTTGGATATACTAAGCTTCGCTTCAACGATAGGTTTTTTCTCACTTGTATTCATACTGGTAATATTTTTTAGTAGAAGAAAAACCTCTAAGTTGGAAATTGGTGATTTACTAAAGAAGTCCCGCAAAAATGAAACAGAGATTAAGCCAAGGCTTATACCTTTATTAGTAGGGGTAACAATTCTGGTAGCTTCTATTGTAGCATTGGTGATTATGGCTAATGATAAAAAGCTGGTAGACAAATTTATATTAGTGTTACCTACTATGATGGTAATGATAATCGGGATGTATATAACTATAAACTACCTTGGAGTATCTATACTTGCAATCACTAAGAAAAGAAAAAACACCTATTACAACAATATTTTATTAGTTACTGAAACTGCCATGAAATTTAATCAAGACAAAAAAATAACTTTTTTACTGAGCATATTAAGTTCAATGATAGTATTTCTGGTGGCCTCATCATTTGCACTGTATTCTATGGTATATAGAATTACGGATGAGGGACAGCCCTACGACATAGAATTTGCAAGTGTTTGTGGCATCAATAATATTTCAGACAATGCAATAGATAGAGCTTGCCTGAAGTCAGGTACCACCTTTACGAAAGCAGATAGAATAGAATTCTTGTCCGCTATGATACCAAACCCAGATAAAACCGATTATTTGGGAGGAAAACCTGTAATAAGCCAGAGCACTTACAATAAATATGTTACCAATCCCATTAACGTGCCAAAAGGAAAGGTTTTCAATGCCATAACATTTTGGATGCCGGGTAACTACGGGATTGTACCTGGAAGCATGCTTACCCTAAAAGCGTCAAATGGGAATATGTCATTTGAAGTAATGGAGTCAGTTAAATCAAAGTGGGTAAGTGCTGGGCTGGATTACCCATCTAATTCAGGGCTGATATTAAATGACGAGGATTATAAGCTATTGAAAGAAAAGACAGCAGCTCAGGATATCGGTACTTATTATTTATTTAAGGTGAATGATTGGATCAATTCGCAGGAAATATTAGATGCATTAAATGTAGAGCTGGATTTGGTTAATCAAGAGCTTCCAGATAATAAAAAGGCTCTTACTAAGCTTGTAGTAATACAGTCGAAGCTTAACGGTTACAACTCCTTGAAGGGCGGTTACTCAGTATTTATGTTTGTAACTACTATTATGGGATTATTATTCTTCATAGCAGCGGGCAGCGTACTATTCTTTAAGCAATATGCAGAAATAGGTGATGCCAAGCAGAAGTTCTACAAGCTTTTTAAACTAGGTATTACAAAAAAAGAAGCAAAAAAGCTTATATCTAAAGAATTGCTGTTGACATTTTTCTCGCCTATGATATTTGGGACCTTGATGGGATATGTATATATATACTTTATGACTTGTCTGGTTGGGGGAGATTATGTATTAGGAGAATTCATGCAAAAGGCTACCATTGTTGTACTTGCTTACTTTGTGTTCCAAACCTTCTTCTACATTATCACTCGCAAGAAATATAGTGAAGCGGTGATTTAGAGGAATAGGGAATTAATTTTTACATATTTGTATAGAAATCATGCAATATATGGCAATATAGTGCTTGATGATTGGTAGATAATAGGGTATATTTGTTATGTAGTAGTATTAAACTGACACATTTAGTAAAGGATGGTGTGCTATAATGAGCAAAATTTCTAAACAGAGAAAGATTACATATTATATAGGTATTGGCATGGTGCTAATAGGATTTATTCTATTTTTATCAGTATTCTTTGTTGCTTTTAGTATAGCTGAGGATCCGTTTTCTGAAAAGCTACCACCTTTTACAAATGCCGTAATTGGCATTGTTCTAATTATAGCTGGTACCTTTGTAATGAAGGTTGGAGCTAGAGGTGCTGCCGGTGCAGGGCTGGTACTCGATCCCGAAAAAGAAAGAGAGGATATGAAGCCGTTTCATGAAGCGAAGGGTGGAATGATAAATGATGTTATCAGCAATATCGATGTTATAAATGATTTAACCAGCTCATTATCCAAGTCTGCTACCGAAAAGGAAATAATAAAGGTTAGATGCATAAGCTGTGATGCCTTGAATGATGAAGATGCAAAATTCTGCAAGTCGTGCGGTAAGGAGATTTGATAACTAACCTTGGTTTACAACAGAGCGTTCTATAGTATAGTAACCTGTGATGATTTTGTTCTTGACAATTTTTTGCTAAAACTTATCTAGAATAAAACCTTTTGTATAGGTTTCAGTAACAATTTCTACCTCTACTGACGGAGTATTGCTACTATTGTCAACTTCATCGCCTACTGAGGAATAATCAATTATAGAATTTAAAGGGAAAGATTTTCTTATCACCATTTCTTTATATGGCTCAATAGTAAATGGGGATTTGGACCTATCAGATTCAACTAAGTCTTTTTCATAAAAGCCTAGTGCAGCTGATAGATGAGGATTATTTATTTTTAGCTTGACTTTAAAAGGCTTAGAAGGTTGTTCAGCACCGTTTGCAACAATAATATCTACGCTAAATGTATTTTGCTCAATAACAAAAGCACTACCTTTTTGTATATACACATCATCCTTTTTATTTTGACCAACATATGAAATGAATACAATGAATACAAAAACTAATGTTAATGCAATTAATAAATTTAAAAGTTTTTTACCCATTTAAGTCCCTACCTGTTGTATTTGCTAATATTATATTACCATATACTTACATAAAAATAAAAGCCACTTTCAAATTGTGAAAGTGGCTTTTATCAATGGTCGGAATGACCTGACTTGAACAGGCGACCCCTTGCACCCCAAGCAAGTACTCTAGCCAAACTGAGCTACATCCCGATTAACGCGAAATCATTATAACATAATCATTTTTTGTTGTAAAGACAGTTAAATGTTAAAAGACAGTTAGTAAATGATGCTTGTATTATTTTTTCTGTTTAAACAAATATTATCCTTTAAAAGGAGTGATCATATTTGTTTAAACATGAAAAACAGCTACTGCAACCAGTTGAGATTGAAAAAGTAAATCCTCAATACGCAGTCTTATTGCAAGAACAGTTGGGCGGGGGCAATGGAGAATTAAAGGCTGCCCTCCAATACATGTCTCAAAGCTTCAGAATTAAGGATCCAGCAATAAAGGACTTATTTATGGACATTGCTTCTGAGGAGCTTAGTCATATGGAGATGGTAGCACAGACTATTAATCTGCTAAATGGCCATGATGTGGATTATCAATCGGTAAATGCAGGCGAAATACAGACTCATGTACTGTTAGGTCTTAATCCGGGCCTCATCAACTCATCGGGCTATTCTTGGACGGGTGACTATGTAACTGTTACAGGAGATTTGTGTGCAGATTTACTGTCAAATATTGCATCCGAGCAAAGAGCAAAGGTAGTATACGAATATTTATACCGTCAGATTACTGATAAGAAAGTGAGAGCTACTATAGATTTCTTATTAAATAGGGAAGAAGCGCACAATGCACTATTTAGGGAAGCCTTCAACAAGGTACAAGATAGTGGCTCAAATAAGGACTTCGGAGTAACTAAAGACTCTAGATTATACTTTGATTTATCAAGCCCGTCACCAAATAATAAGTTTGGTGAAACAAATGCGAATCCGCCTAGCTTTAATCAGCCTAATTAATGTTTAATTGATGTGTAACTAATGATTATTTATCCTTAATTAATGCTTAATTAATGCTTATTTAATGGATTTTTGAAATTCATTTATTCAAATAAATGTTTAGATTTCTAATCGATAATAACTGGTCCATTTTATAGCGGAATGGACCAGTTATTATTTTGATGCAACAGTGATTAAAACAAAATTAGTACTTTAATATTATTGACAATTAAGCACTACGATAGTAGTCTGAAAATATAAGTTAACTAGTTGCGAAATCAAAAAGCAATTTAGTATCAGTTAATGCTACTAGAAAATATCTGTATATGGAGGGATTACTTATGCAGCCTATTAAACTATGTGATAGTGAATTGAAGGTTATGGAGCTGATTTGGGAACATGGCACAATAACTGCCAAGGATTTGGCTATAATAGCAGAAACAGAAATTGGCTGGAACAAGAATACTACATATACAGTGCTAAAAAAACTGGTACATAAAAAAGCAATAAAGCGAGAAGAGCCGAATTTTATATGTTCTGCGCTTATAACTAAAGAAAATGTACAAAAAAATGAAACCAGCAATCTTATAGATAAACTTTTCTGTGGATCAAAAAAGCTATTCATGTCCGCGTTTCTTACCGATTATGAGTTAAGTGATCAGGAAATAGAGGATTTGAGAAAACTTCTTGAGAAAAGCGAAAAATAGAACATAGGAAATGTATAAACCTCACTTTTTTTGAAAACAATCAATAAATAAATACCACAGGAGAGTGAGGAGTAGTACTACATGGATAAATCAGATAGTAATAGTTTGTTTTTTAAGCTATTGATGATTCCTCTTATGTTAACATGCATTACTCTGATTATTTGTATTTATAATATTAATAGCTCGCTAAATGAGTACAAAACAAAGTACCATGAGGACACTTTGCAAATAATGAAGATTATAAAATCAAATGAGAATCTTACAAATAATTCTGATGTCTTCAAGCAACAGAATGAGAAGCTGAAAACAACGAATAAAGAGCTAAATTCACAAAATGATACCATAAAGAAGCAGGTTGAGGCATTAAAGAATCAGATAAATCAGCTTAATACAAAAATAAATGATATAAACAATGAAAACATTGAACTTCAAAAGTCTTTGAAAAAGGCAGCTTCTGTAGGCATTACACCACAATCCTACAAAATTTACGAGGGAAATAGACTAGAGGCCTTGAATACAAAGGGTAAGTATGTGGGTAAATTTCTAGGAACTGCGTATACACCTAGTGCGGATGAATGTGGAAATAACAAGGGAATAACCAGCTCGGGTAACCCAATAGTTCCTGGTGTCACAGTAGCTGTGGATACAAAGCATTGGCCCTACGGAACTATTTTTTATATTAAAGGACTCGGATATACTGTAGCTATGGATACCGGAAGTGCAATAAAAGGTAAAAAGCGCTTTGACTTTGCAGTATTGGATAAAAAGTTTGCAAAACAACTCGGGCAGGAGTATTACGATGTGTATCTTGTCAAAATGGGGGATGGTAAGATAAATAATTCAACATTTTTTTAATATTACCTTACCTTGACCACAAAGTTTTAGTATTCTTAGTATTATTCTTGCGGCTTTGGAGTTTTCTTTATTAGGCGTGATATCATTTTTACTATATTATAAAATATTAGGCAAATCTCCACAATAATAAGGATAAGTACCAATATGGTTAAATCTTTATTATCTTCAAGCACAGAGAGTATTTTTGACTTATAATCCTCAGCAGCAACTACTTCAGAATTTGAAAACAGATTTACATCAATATTTGTACCATCTTTTAGCCTATAACTCATTACACCTACAACAACATCTGTCGTAATAGGAAGTACTAGTTTTTCATTTTGTTTAAAGCTAATACTTTCTATGTAGCTTTCTCCTATTGGGAAGGTATAATAGACATCTATTTTGCTGATGAGTTCAACAGGCATTTCTGAAACTTCTATTTTTCTAACCACTGCATTCTTAGCTACAAGAATACCATTATAAAAATTATTGAAACCATAGTCAAAAAGACTTATAGATTTCTCAATAGCTGTTTTTTCATCAGGCGCAAATACAAATGAAATAAGCCGTCTACCTGTTTTAGTAGCAGTAGTTATAATAGATGTACCTTTTGTATTTGAACCAATTTTCCCACCATCTACTCCGTCATAACTCCAAAATAGCTTGTTTTGATTTGTTAATATTAATGAATCATTACCATTTAACCAAGGAATACCCTTTGTCCCAAAAAAGGTATTAAAAGTGCGATTTGCCAGTGCATATTTAATAAATTTTCCAACATCTTCAGCAGTAGTATACTGGCCCTCTTCATAGAGTCCAGTAGAGTTAACAAAATAAGTATCTTCCATTCCTAAAGTTTTAGCTTTTTGATTCATCATGCTCACAAATTTTTCAATATCGCCACCACCGACATATTCAGACAACGCTAGACAAGCATCATTGTTTTGGGAAAGCATAACAATATAGAGCAAATCACTCACAGAGTATTGATTACCAACTGTTAGCGTCATATTTGAGCGGGAAAGATTTGCAACATTTTTGCTTATTGTAACCTTTGAATCCATTTGAGAATTTTCCATAACAATCAAAGAAGTCATTAATTTACAAAGGATAGTAGGCTGAATTCTAAATAAAGAATTTTCTGACTGCAGAATCTGGCCCCTATCAGGTTCTAATAATATTGAAGAATATTGAGGCTCTACTAAATCACCAGGTTCTGGATTTGCAAAAACCGTAGTACTCATTGATAAATATATAAAAATTAATAAAATTAGAACAATGCGGCTGTATCTGTTCATGGTGTTTTTCCCTTCAAATGTTCATATAAGTTTTTTCTTTTGTAAAAATATTATTATCAATAAAGCCAGTAACAAAAATCTATTATTATTTAATATCAATTAATAGGATATTTATAAGGGGTAAAGTGGGCATTTAATAAATAGATTTACACTTATATAATAGAATAATTGTAATATATAAACAAGCGTAATTAAGTTAAAAATATGTTCAATTATTGTTACAATTGTATAGAACTTTTTGTTAAATATCATAATAAGTGAAAGATATTGAACAAGAAGGAGTATATTGCACTTGGGATTATTAAAATTTGCACGAAAGTACTTTTGGTTTGAGACTCCAAAACCCAAAGGTGAATTTATTCTTGAAGAAAACAAGGCAGGCTCCTGTGCCGTTGCAAATTCTGAATCGCTTGATGAATTTGACAAGAGCAGGGCGATTAAGGACACAGATGAGTATAAAGGCAACCAAAAGCTGTTGGATAGACGTATTTCGAAACAGCTTGATGATAATATAGACACAATAAAAGAAATATATAGCATACCTAAAAATAGTGATTTTCTCACAAGGGAATTTAATATTACTGTTGGAGATAAATCTATCAGAGCTTTTTCTGTATTTATTGATGGAATGACTGATAGAGGAGTGATTAGTCAAAATATACTTCAGCCTCTAATGGTGTTTTCTAACTTTAACTTTAAGGATAATGAATCAAATATTGAAAAATTCATTATGAGAAGACTTATTGCCTATAATCAGGTCAAAGCAGTGGATACATTCAAGAGTGTAGTTGGGGAAGTGAATTTTGGAGGCTGCGCTGTCTTTGTTGATGGATTGGAGCATGCATTTGTATGCGATACAAAGAGGTGGGAACATAGGGGAGTTGGCTCGCCAATAAGCGAAACAGTTATTCGTGGACCTCAAGAAGCATTTAATGAGCAAATCAGATCCAACACTGCATTGATGAGAAAGATTATGAAGGATAAGGATTTGATTATTGAGAATGTCTCAATAGGCAAGAGAAGTAATACACCTTGTGCAGTAATGTATATAAAGGATATTGTCAATGATGCTCTACTAGGTGAAGTTTTACGACGGGCAAAGAGCATAAACGTTGACTATATCTTTGACTCGGGTGAACTTGAACAATTGCTTGAAGACTCTACCTTTATGACCATTCCTCAGATAATATCTACCGAGCGTCCTGATCGGGTTGCGACACTATTAGCAGAGGGGCATGTAGCTGTTGCCCTTGATGGAAGCCCATTTGTGCTGGTAATGCCTGCAACAGTAGCAGAGTTTTTGCATACTACTGAAGATACAAATATGAGGTATCCTTTTGTAAATTTCATAAGAGCTATACGAATTATTGGTATAGTTATTGCACTTTTATTGCCCGGTTTATATATCGCAGTGACCAATTTTCATCAGGAAATGATTCCGACCGATCTTCTGTTTGCAATTGAAGCGTCAAGAGAAACTGTTCCATTTCCAACTGTTATAGAGATAATACTGCTGGAATTCTCTTTTGAGCTTATCAGAGAAGCCAGTCTTAGAATTCCAGGGGCTATTGGCTCTACTTTAGGAATAGTTGGTGGCCTAATTCTAGGGCAGGCAGCTGTTTCTGCAAACCTAGTCAGCCCCATACTAATAATTGTGGTTGCAGCAACAGTTCTTGGCTCTTTTGCACTACCTAGCTTTTCTATGTCAATCTCAATACGATTAATGCGTTTTCTATATATATTCTTGGGAGCAATTGCTGGATTTTTGGGAATCTCATTGGGCTTAATAATCAATCTATTGCTGTTGGCCTCAGCAAAGTCCTTCGGTGTACCGTTTTTAGCCCCGCTTGGCCCTGTAACAAAGGATAGGGTAGCTGATGTTCTTACAAGAAGACCTGTCTGGCAGCAAGAGAGAAGACCCGATTATCTTAATCCAAAGGATATAAAAAGCCAGCCTCATATTAGCAGGGGCTGGAAAAAGAAAGGGAATGGGGATAAAAATGAAGAATAATATTGCCTTTGGGACTTGGGAGGCAACAACAATATTAATAAACCTTCTGTTTGTTCAGGCAGTTCTTACATTTCCGAGAGAAATGGTATTAAAGGGTGGAACTACGGGATGGGTGATTCCTATTATCACTACTGCCTTGGGCATAGTTTATTTTAGTATAGTAGCATATTTTTATAGAAAGATAGGTAGCAAGGATTTACTGGATATATCTCGTATGCTAGGCGGCAAAACAATTGAGATCATTGTGGGTGTATTCTTAAGTGCTGTATTAGTGATTATTTCAAGCTTGGTACTTAATGGCTTCGCTCATATAATTAAAGGTTCTTCACTCAATAACTCACCTGTAATGTACATTTTTATTTTCTTTCTAATAGGAATGGTTTGCTGCTGCTATGCAGGCATTGAGGCAAATGCAAGAATTAGTGCTATTTTGGTGCCTATACTTATCTTTTCCTTCATTGTGATAACCATAGGACTAATATCAAGGTATGACATAAATAATCTTTTCCCTGTCCTTGGCAATGGAGTGCAACCAATATTAGTTGAAAGTCTTTCTAAAATTAGTATTTTCTCACCTGTAATTATAATACTTCTCTTTATGGTACCTTATTTTAGTAGTAAATATATTAAGAGAGTAAGTTTTTTAACAGTTGGAATTTCAGGAGTAATACTTATATGGTCAGTGTTATCCTTTATTTTGACTTTTCCCTACGAAGCAGCTATTACAAAGAAAATGCCGTTATTTCAAATGGCCAGACTATTTGAATTTGGCAACTTCATCTCCAGAATTGAGTCAGTCTATGTACTTATTACGTCTATAGCAGGATTGATGTATCTTGGTACCACTTTTACTTTTGCAGTAAATATATTTGCAAAGGCATTAGGGCTAAAGCACAAGAAAGCCATTATACCAGCGTTTGCACTTATAACACTGTCTTTGGCATTGTTTCCGATATCGGTCAATGCCTCAATTAATGAATCTATTTATTTCAATGTAATATTTTATGCTTGTATCTTTTTACCCTTAATATTATTTGTGCTGGTAAATCTGAAATCCTTTGGCAAAAAGGGGGATAAAACTGATGAAGGCTAAAAGGATTATATCAGTATTTATAGTAATTACAATTTTAGTTTTACCTCTTTCAGGCTGCTATGACAGTAATGAGATTGAGAACCTTGCTTATGCAATTGCTGTTGGAATAGATAAAGGGCAGCAAAAGGATTTCAAACTTACATTTCAAATAGTAGTACCTACTAAAATTTCTGCTGGTGGTGGAGAAAGTCTGACATTGACAAGTATCGAAACAGATAATATTTTATCAGGACTAAAGAATGCTAGTGAATCCATTAGCAGGCAAATAAATCTATCCCATGCAAAATTAATAGTTTTCTCAGAGGATATCGCAAGGGACGGACTCTCAGGCATTATCAACGGCTTGGTTAATAGTATGGAAATCAGGCCAACTGCCAATATCATTGTATCTACCGGAAGTGCCTATAGCTATCTTGGTGCTACAAATACTAACCTTTCGGTAAGCCCATCGAAGTATTATGAGCTACTGTTCAAATCTTATGAGCGAGAGTTTTATATCCCTTCAACTCAATTAAATGACTTTGTATATAAGTTGAGAAATAATGGAACTCAGCCAATAGCCATATTTTGTGAAACAGGCAATGTGAAAAAAGAATCACCTGATACCAAGCAAAGAGCAAATTCTAGTATTAAGGGGCTGGCTATTTTTAAGGGAGACAAGCTAATAGGGGAGCTTAACTATACAAATATGTCCATTTTTTCTCTATTAACTAAAACAGACCAGAATGTTTATATGACCATTAAGGATCCACAAGATAGCAATTACAATATTTTAAGCATTGTTAGAACACAACCCGAAACAAACTACAACGTTAAAATAGAAAACGGTATTCCTAAAATATCCATCCAATTGTATCTTAAAGGTAATATTGTAGGTATTCAGGGTAATTATGACTACCTTGAAGAAGGGCAGGCTATTATTCTTGAAAATGCATACAGGGATAATATTTCAGATAGACTTAAGGCATTTCTGACTATTATTGCGTATCAGGATAATACAGATATAGTAGGTTTCGGTGATTATGCAAAAAGATGTTTCCGGACTCAAAAGCAATGGGAGAAGTTTGACTGGAACAACGCCTTTTCTAAAGCACAATTCGATATAGAAGTAAAATTTAATATTGATAATTCAGGAAACATGTTAAATGAAACAGCAAAATAGGGGGTAGAGACTATGTATAAATTAACGGCTGGCGTGCTAATTATTTGGGTTGTAATATATACCATGAGCTATGGTACTTGGCTTTATAAGAATCATAGTAGGCTAGCAGGTATATCAGTTTATTTAGTTGCATTACTAGCAGCTTTTTTACCTGTTTATGTAATGTTTTTAGAATAGTCATTAGTACTTTTGGTAAAAATATAAATGTATCTAACATAGTATCTATATACGGGAATGCAAAGGCCAAAGGAGATTTTTCTTTGGTTTTTTTGCATTTATGTGAATTATTTGGTATAATAGCAACAATATGCACACAAAACTGAATTTGAAAGAGGGGTAAGATGAGTATTATAAAAAAGATAAGCATTCTACTAGCCTTGATCATAGTGCTGAATAGCTTACCAATATCAGTATTCGGAACAGTTCAAGCAGCGCAGGACACCAAAAACAATGTACATACTCAAGACAAAGATACATCAAAGAATACCAAGACACCCGGAAGAACAACACCTGCAGCCATAACCTCACCTGCAGCAGTAACCTCACCAGCGGGGATAACCTCGCCATCTGCAATAACCTCACCAGCGGCAATAACTAAGGCGGCAGAAATTGATGATGAAAGTCTTTGGTACAGCAAGAATTTACCTTTCAAAAAGGAGTATCAAAAGGCACTATGGGATTATTGTAAACAAAAAGAGCTTGATTATTATGATATGTTGGCTCTTATCGCCCTAGAAAGTGGATTCAATGAAAAATGTTCAACTAAAAATTACAAAGGCCTTTTTCAACTAAGCAAGCAAAACTGCGATTACTTTTCAAAGCTTTTGAAAACTCCAAATAAGCCACTCGATGGTAAAATCAATATGAATTGGGGAACAACACTAATATCCAATATAATGAAGGATAAGAGGGTAACCAAGCACAAGGATGAAAAGATGCAGCGTGATGTTGCGCTCTCCATTTTTAATAGGGGTAGTGGAGGATACGACAAAAAGGGACTTAGTACTGATTTTTTAAAAATATTTTATAAGAAAAAAGAAATGGTATTAAAATGCTTTGAAGGATTAAATAATTAGTTAGGCTCATTAATGCAAACTAATTAAGCTACGGTCATTAATGCAAGCTAATTAAGCAGGCTCATGTAACCCCATTTAAAAATTATATGTAATGTTTTAGCTGGTAATTTCCTTTGTTTTTTCTATATTTACCAGGCGATATATTCTCCTGCCTGGTAAATATATGAGAAAAATGCTGTCTGTTATTAAACCCAACACCTATAGCAATATCTACGATTGGCAAATTACTTGTTTCTAGCAATATCTTTGCTTTTTCAATTCTCTTTTTATTTATGTATTCAATTATTGACACCCCCATATGCTCAGAAAATAGCCTTTGGAGATACCCAGAGGACATATCAATATGTGACGAAATATGGTCAATAGAGATTTCTTTATCAAAATTCTCGTCTATAAATAATACAGCCTTTTTTACATGAATTATGCCAGGCAGCGAAATTACTTTATTTACAGACTGCTTAGACAATTCCAGTAAAAACTGAGCTAATAACAGATTAATTGAGGTTTCATTTTCCACTATATTGTGCTCTATTTCAAATTGGCTATGAATTAATCTTATAATTTCATACATTATTCCAGAGTCACTGAGCTTTATAACTCTTTTCCTTTGCTTTAAGAAGCTTAAAAGTGTTGAGGATGAGGCACTAAGATTATGAAGGTTAAAATATAAGTCTTTACTGTCTTTTAAATTAAATTCAATATTCAACATCCTGCATGGGCAGTTTTTTTCTACTAACAATCTATGTGGAATGTTACTGTCAAAGAAAATAAAGTCTCTCTCTTTCAAGGTTACCGACTGTTCCAATCCTTCTTGTAAATAGTAAATGGTACACTTCCCATTGACAACATACATTATTTCAGCCATAGAGTGAGCATGCAGGTCCATATCGTAATAGCTGTAGTTTTGTGCATAATAGCACTCAATTTTTGGCCATAGATGTTTTTTTTCATCGTTATAGATACTATTTATCACGTATAACACTCCTTGAGTGATTTAATAATATTACTAAAAATATTTTATTTTTGAATATATGCTTAAAAAGTTTCTACTTACTTAAAACACAGAATTTCTATGTATCACTATTTAAAGCTCTTGAATTTCAAAATATCATAATAGTTTACATTTGTAAATATGAATGTGCAAATGTTTACCCGCCTGTATTTGAAGTAGTGTATATTAAAGTCAGAAAAGTGAAGGGGGTTATTTTATGTCATTTAAAATTACTTTTATAGGGGCAGGAAGCATAGGCTTCACCAGGCAGCTATTTACTGATTTGATGTCAGTAAAGGAATTTCATCACATAGAGGTAGCATTTACAGATATTAATCAAGCTAATCTCGATATGGTTACTCAGCTTTGCCAGAGAGATTTAGATGAAAATGGTATTGACATAAAAATTCATGCTACAACCGATAGAAGAGAGGCTTTCAAGGATGCAAAATACATATTTAATTGTGTAAGAATTGGAGGCCTTGAAGCATTTCAGACAGACGTGGATATTCCGTTGAGGTATGGGGTTGACCAATGTGTTGGTGATACCCTATGTGCCGGAGGAATAATGTATGGCCAAAGAGTTATCGCGGCAATGCTTGATTTCTGTAAGGACATGAGAGAGGTTGCTAGGCCCGATGTATTACACCTGAATTATTCAAACCCAAATGCTATGGTAACATGGGCTTGTAATAAATTTGGAGGAATCAAGACAATCGGTTTATGCCACGGAGTAATTCACGGTCATGAACAGATTGCAGAGGTTCTTGGTCTCAAGTATGAGGACTTGGATGTTATTTGTGCTGGTATAAACCATCAAACCTGGTACATTTCTGTAAAGCATAAGGGAGTTGAACTCAAAGATAAGTTATTGGAAGGATTTTTGAAGCATGAAAGGTTCTCCAAAGAAGAAAAGGTCAGAATTGACATGTTGAAACGCTTTGGATACTATTCAACTGAATCAAATGGTCACCTTTCAGAATACCTTGCATGGTACAGAAAGCGTCCTGAAGAAATTATGCAGTGGATTGATTTAGGCTGTTGGATAAATGGTGAAACTGGAGGATACTTAAGGATTTGTACCGAGAGTAGAAATTGGTTTGAAACGGATTTTCCAAATTGGCTAAAGGAACCTGCTAAAAAATATGATGGTTCTCAGAGGGGCAAGGAGCATGGTTCATATATTGTAGAAAGCTTGGAAACGGGCAGGGTTTACAGGGGGCACTTTAATGTTGTTAACAATGGATGTATAACTAACCTTGCGGAGGATGCAATTGTAGAAGTTCCTTGTTATGTTGATGGGAACGGTATTAATATTCCGAAAGTGGGCGATTTGCCACTTGGTTGTGCTGCAATCTGCTCTCAAAGCATATGGGTACAAAAATTAGCTGTAGAAGCCGCAGTTTCAGGCGATGATTTGCTGCTTAGACAAGCAATGCTTATGGACCCTCTTACTGGTGCTGTGTGCAACACTAATGAAGTTTGGCAGATGGTAGACGAATTCCTTATAGAGCAGGAGAAGTGGCTACCTCAGTATTCTCAAGCAATAGAGAGAGCAAAAGCGCGTTGGGCTAAGGGAAATCTGATTCCACACAAGGATTATAAGGGGGCTGCAAGACTTCATACAAAAACTGTAGATGAAATGGCACAGGACGCTGAAAAGTCAAGACAGCTAGCTGCTACAGCTGCAAAGGAAAACGTGAAATAGTTACATAGACAAATTATTTATTTGAGCCTACATATTTTACATAAATATTGTGGGCTTAATTTATTTAGCAGCTAGGTCATATTGAGGATGACCAAAATAGTTGCTCTAATATAATGGGTATAACTATTATTATAGTTGATCAGACATATTGGGGATGCTCAATATTGTTGTTCGATATATTGAGGATGACCAATTTTAGTAGCTCTGATATACTTAAGATGTCAAAGTATACAATTATATGAAAATTAATAACGTTTTGGGTATGCTACTATTATAATTTTTATAAAAGGGAGATATGCTATGACAATTAAACATAGTTGGTGGAAAGAAGCCGTTGTATATCAAATATATCCTAGAAGCTTTTTTGATACAAATGGTGATGGAATAGGAGATATTCCAGGCATTATTGAAAAGCTCGACTACCTCAAAAATCTTGGCATAGATGTAATATGGCTTTGCCCCGTTTATAAATCTCCAAATGATGATAACGGATATGACATCTCAGATTATGAAGATATTATGCCTGAGTTTGGAACAATGAACGATTGGGAGATACTTTTGGAAGAAGTTCATAATAGGGGAATGAAACTCATCATGGATTTAGTTGTAAATCATTCCTCAGATGAACATGCATGGTTTATTGAATCAAGCTCGTCTAGGGATAATTCCAAAAGAGATTATTATATATGGCGTGACGGAAAAGATGGCAAAGAACCCAACAACTGGTCTTCCTTTTTCACTCCTTCAGCTTGGAAATACGATGATAAGACGGGCCAGTATTACTTGCACCTATTTTCTGAAAAGCAGCCTGATTTGAACTGGGAAAATCCAGTTCTTCGCAGCAAAATATATCAAATGATGACAAGGTGGCTAGACAAAGGAATTGATGGATTTAGGATGGATGTTATAAATTGCATTTCCAAAACAGAGGGACTTCCTTCAGTGGAAGGAGATGGATATTGTTGGGGTGGTAGATATTTCATTAATGGCCCTAGAATGCATGAATTCTTGCAGGAAATGAACAAAGAGGTACTGTCAAAATACGATATTATGACTGTAGGAGAAACTCCAGGCGTTACCCCAGAGCAAGCTAGGGAATACACAGGTGAAGAAAGGCATGAACTGAACATGCTATTTCAATTTGAACTCATGGATGTTGATTCTCAGCCATGGGGAAAATGGGACGTTAAAGCTTGGTCATTGCACGATTTTAGAAGAATTATTGTAAAATGGCAGACGGAGATAGAAAATGAAGGGTGGAATAGTAACTACCTAAATAATCATGACCAGCCGAGAGCGGTATCGCGATTTGGAGATGATGTCAGATATAGGTCAGAGTCAGCAAAAATGCTCGCTACTATGAATCTGACTCTCAAAGGTACACCTTATATTTATCAGGGTGAAGAAATAGGAATGACAAATGTAAGGTATAACGATATTTCTAAATATAGAGATATTGAAACTCTTAATTTTTTCAACGAAAGAATGAAGCAAGGATATGATAAAGACTCCATAATGAACTCTATCTACAAAAAAGGACGTGACAATGCAAGAACTCCAATACAGTGGAATGATACCCAAAATGCAGGTTTTACGGTTGGCACGCCATGGATTGCTGTAAATCCCAACTATGTGGACATTAATGTAGAGCAATCACTAAAGGATGAAAAGTCTATATTCAACTACTATAAAAATTTGATTATGCTTAGGAAGGAATATCCTTCCCTTGTCTATGGCAGATTTGTGCAAGCAGATAATAATCATGAGAATGTGTTTGCATATACAAGAGAGTACGAAGGGGAAAAGCTTCTTGTTATTCTGAACTTTACTGATAAATCAGTAGAGTTTAGCTTGGATAACGAATATTTGCAGGGAAATCATCAATTGCTTATATGTAATTATGATAGAGCTGAGCAGAAAGCCGAGCAGCTGCAGCAGACAATGTTGCTACAGCCATATGAAGCTTGTGTCTACAAGTAGTCACTAATCTAGGACAGAGAGGCAGGATTTTATTTATTTTCATATTTGATATTTGTATATAAAGCAATGTCAAAATAGTAGAAAGCTCGAAAATATACCACAAGATTTTATGGATGCGATAAGTATATAATTGGATTAAACAGGGATGTTATAATGAGTTGTACGGGGCCAAAATAATTGTAAGTACTCTGTTTAATCTATTTTTTATTTGTTGGGGGTAACTATGCTTAAATTTGATTTAGGTGGACAATGGTTATTAAATGGAATGGATGGATATAAGGATATACCAGCTATTGTTCCGGGTTCAGTTATTGCAGATTTATTAGATAACAATATTATAGAGGACCCATATTATGGTGAAAATGAATACGGAGTAAGGGATTTATTTTATAACGATTTTACCTATAGCAGAGGCTTCACTGTGACAAGTAAGATGCTGTCATATCAGATTGTAGAGCTATGCTGCTATGGACTAGATACCTTAGCCGAGATAAAAATAAATGGCAGATTATTGTCAAAAACTGATAACATGCATGTAATGTGGAAGTATGACATAAAGGATTATTTGGTTGTAGGCCAAAATACTATTGATATATTATTTTTATCTTGTCTCAAGTATATGGAAGAACGAATTGCTTCAGATGGAGAAATAACATATGTTGCAACGGGTAATATTCCAGGAACAAATTATATCAGAAAGGCACATTGTATGTGTGGCTGGGATTGGGGCCCTCAGCTTCCTGATGCGGGTATATGGAGAGAGATTTGTATTGAGTGTTACAGTGGAGCTCGCTTAAAGGATTTACATATTGTACAGCAGCATACAGAGGAAGGCGTCACCCTAAACTGTAATGTAGAAGTTGAGAGATTATCAGAAGGCAGTATTATACTAGAGATAGAGGTAACTGCTCCTAATGGTGATAAATTGACTAAAGCTGTAACAGTCAACAAAAACAATGAGTTTTTTGACATTCATATAGATAATCCTCAGCTATGGTGGCCTAATGGACTTGGTGAGCACCCACTATATAATGTTAAGGCTGTTTTAAAGCACAGTGACACCATTGTTGATGAAAGAAGCCTTAGAATAGGCCTCAGAACTATAGAGCTTTCTAGAGAAAATGACCAATGGGGACAGGAGTTCTGCTTTAAGGTTAATGGAATAAAAATCTTTGCTATGGGCGCTGACTACATACCAGAAGACAGCATATTCAGGAGAATTAACCCCGATAGAACAAGAAAGCTCATGGAGAACAGTGTTGCAGCAAACTTTAACTGTATGCGAGTTTGGGGTGGGGGGTATTATCCTGACAACTACTTCTTTGATATATGTGATGAGTTGGGTCTTGTTGTGTGGCTGGACTTGATGTTTGCCTGCAACGTATACAGAATGACAGAGGAGTTTGAGAACAGTATTGTACTTGAGACAGAACAAAATATTAGAAGGCTAAGACACCATGCTTCGCTAGGGCTTATATGCGGAAATAATGAGATGGAGGTTGCATGGAATGAGTGGCCCGATGTTAAGTATCATAATAGCAAGCTAAGAGCAGATTATCTTAAGCAGTTTGAGTTTGTACTCAATAGAGTTTGTAAAAGGATAGCTCCAGACATTGCTTATTGGTTATCATCTCCATCATCTGGAGGGGCTTTTGATAATCCAAATGATCCAAATAGGGGAGACGTTCACTATTGGGATGTTTGGCATGGTAATAAACCATTTACTGATTATAGAAATTACTACTTCCGTTTCTGTTCAGAATTTGGTTTTGAATCCTTCCCATCTGTGAAAACAACAAAGACCTTTGCTGAGCCTGAAGATATGAATATTTTCTCAAGAGTAATGGAAAGCCATCAAAAAAATGGTTTAGCAAATGGCAAGATACTATTGTACATTGCAGATAGTTATAGATACCCAAGAAGTTTTGAAACCTTGACGTATACTTCTCAGCTATTACAGGCAGAGGCCTTGAAATATGGAGTTGAACATTGGAGAAGAAACCGTGGAAGATGTATGGGGTCAGTATACTGGCAGTTGAACGACTGCTGGCAGGTTGCTTCTTGGTCAAGTATAGATTACTTTGGTAGATGGAAAGCATTGCATTATGCGGCTAAGAAGTTCTATGCGCCGATTTTAGTATCTGCTCAAGAAGAAGGTACAAAGGCGGATATTTATGTTACAAATGATACGCTTAATACATTTAATGGAACAGTTGTTTGGAAGTTAAGAGATAATATAGGAACGATTTTAAAAACAGGTACGGAAAATATCAGTGTTGATGCTTTGTCAGCATTACAAATATGTAGTTTGGATTTTGATGAATTCTTTATTAAAAAGGTTCTTCATCCAGAGGATAGTATAATGCTTGAGTTAAAAGCTCTTCGGGAGGGTATTTGTATAAGTGAGAACTCTGTTCTATTTACTAGACCAAAGCATTTTAAGTTCTTAAATCCCAACATTACTTTTACAGTATCTGAAGAGTCGGATTGCTTTGTAATTAATCTAAGTGCAGATAATTATGCAAGAGGAGTAGCTCTTGAGCTAGCAGTTGCGGATGGATTATTTGATGACAACTGGGTAGATATTTATCCAGATGAGGTTAGACAGATAAAATTATTGAAAAATTCATTAAGTGAACGTCTTTCTACTGAGCAGATAAAGGAACAACTTAAAATATTAAGTGTCTTTGATATCTAATGTGAATAAGTGGATATAGACTAAATAAACTAATATTTAGACTAAAGCAATTAAGTAAATATTTAATTAACATTAAGGCTGCATGATTTTTCATGGAGCCAACTCTAATATTAGAAAGGATGATACCTTATGAATAGACAGGAACGTGTAGAAAAAGTTATTACTGCAGCCTTGACAATGCAACGTTGGCCATGGGAACAGGGGACTTTGGGGACAGCCTTGCAAGAGGCGGGTGAACACCAACTTGTAATACTGTTTGCAAAGGAAGCCATAATTAACCAATGCAAGGATGGAAGGCTTGCCATGAAAACCGATAGGTATGCTGCAACAGATCCAGCCTCAAATGGTGTACCAGTATTATATGCGTACAAAGCTACGGGAGATATAGTTTTTAAGAATGCTGCCGACAGAATGTTGGACTACTTGATATACAGGGCGCCAAAAACTAGAGAGGGTATCCTGTATCATAATGAAAATGAGGGTATGGTGTGGGTGGATTCATATTTTATGGCACCACCATTTCTTGCTTATGCAGAGCAGTATGATGAGGCACTAAAACAGATATGGGGAATGAAGAAAATATTATGGAACGAAGAACATCAGCTTTTTAGCCATATGTGGGATGATGACCTAAAGAAGTTTGAGCGCAAGGCTTTCTGGGGAGTAGGAAATGGCTGGGCAGCATCAGGGATAGCAAGGGTTATCAGAATGCTTCCGGACAGCAGAAAAAAAGATAAAGTGGAGCTGGCTGCATTTGCTAAGAGCATATTGGATGGATGCATAAGATATCAAAGGGAGGACTTCCTCTTTTATGATGTCATAAATGATAGCAGTACATTTGTTGAAACCAATTTACCTCAGATGTTGGCTTATACTATTTATAGCGGTGTTACTGAAAACTGGCTGGACTCTAGCTACATAGAGTTTGCTGATAATTACCGCGAAGCAGTATACCAAAAGGTTGATGAATTTGGGCTGGTGCAAGGTGTATGCAGTACTCCTAATTTTGATAGGCCAGGTACTGCAACAGAGGGACAAGCTTTTTTCATTTTGATGGAAGCTGCATATGACAAATACTTGAAGGCTCAAGCTGGATATATGACAAGTATTTGAAGGCTCAAGCTGGATATATGACAAATATTTGAAGGCTCAAGCTGGATATATGACAAGTATTTGAAGGTTCAAGCTGAATAAAATTGTTATTTTCATATAAAAAAGAAGGCTTAGTCATGGAATCGCTAAGCCTTCTTTTACTTACTACACTTTACACTATTCAAAATATATAGGTGTTCGTCTCATGAGATTCACTAAAATCACATTTAACCTTGATTTTCTTAGATGTATTATTACTATAAACTTATCTTTATACTTCTTTTGCGTAATCCTTGTCGTAAGACTCTTTTTCCCAAGAAATAATGATTTCCAATTCCCAGTGGTACATCGGTATAATGGCCTTCTTTTCATATCCAATTTTTTGGTAAAAGGTCTGATCCCCACCCAGCATTCCAGTACATTCGGGGAACATTTCCATAACTCGGTTGGCAGCTTCATGTAGAATGGCGGTAGCAATTCCTTTTCTTCTTTCCCACCATACCACAGCTAGGGGTTCTAATTCACAGTAGGGCATCTTTTCGTCATACCATATAATTGCAATGGCAACAGGCCGGTTATGCTCATCAAGTACGCATAAATCGAGGTTTTTTCTATAATGCTTCATTTTTCTTAAGTCATGAAAAGCCTGTTCCCCATGTTCACAAGCGTGAGACTCTTTACCATAATTAAAGGATAACTTATGTACATTTGATAGATAAAAATCTGGAATTGTATTACCATCTGCGAAGCTATAGCCAGCAGGTAGTTTTACGTCAAAGCGTTGCTTCTTAAAGGGGAGTACATACATTTCCTGGCCCCATTCTTCTTTGCTAAAGCCACTCTTGATAACCATTTCTTTTAATGTTGTATTCCAAGTGGGTACATAAATATTTACATATCTTGTCCTTCTGTCATCTTTTACAGCTGCAACGTAAGTCTTAGCAAATTTTATCATATCCTTGAGAAGCTCAACTTCTTGTCCACGTTCTTTTGAATCAAATAAGAAAAATGCAGAACCGTCGTAATTTCCTTCATTAATAACACAAGCTACAATTTTACCACTTTCTCTGTACACACCCACTGTACTATACCATGCACCATAATATCCTGTGTGAGCAGGGTGAAGTCCCTTTACAAACTCATTTCTACCTATTCCCCAAACTGGATATTCCCATTGGTAAGACGCTAGTATAAGATCTTCAATTCCATCAAAGTCTTCATCTTTGTAAAAGTTAAATTCATAACGCATATATTTTTCCTCCCATATTAATATTATTAGTCATTACCTAGAATCCTTATCACTACTTATTGGGCATGTTTATTAAGCAAAATTAGTAGCTAAGTTTATATAACCATTATTAAGTTAATGACCAAGTTAATAACAAAGTTAATAACCAAGTTAATAACCCTGCTAGAGTTTATAGCCTGCTTTAATTCATTAGTGGTAAATAACCCTACATTTATAGCCTAATTTTATCATTTATAGTAATGGGGATAAATGCAACAAATAGTTATACTTATTTATGACATAAAAAAGGGCTGCTGCACAATAAAAAATCTTCACTGTGTTGCAGTCCCTTCAAATTTAAGTGTATATAATTCTCCTGACCGTATCAAAGGCTAATCCATAATGATCAGATATCTCAGATATGGATTTCCCATCTTTGTAAAACCTTTTTATTTCGTTGTTTCTTAACGAGTAGTATGCACGGGAGCCACTTTTTTCTCCCCAACCTCTTTTTGCATTGTTATTGGGGATATATAGCAAATCACCCTTTATGTATCCTTGAATCTCGTTTAAAAGTCTTTCTGGTAATACATCTGCTGCATTTTTATATCTCATAAAATCCGCTCCTTATTTATATTTAGATAAATAAAGGCAGAATAAGCAGATAATGTATACCTATTTATCCCATACAGAAATAGATAACATTATCGTTATTCTGCATGGGATAAAGCTTTTAATTCTAGTTTTCTTAAAATTGACTTTTTAATAATTCTCACCTCCAGCTATGTGAAGTTTACCAGTGATATTCTGTAGGCTAGATTGAGCAAAGATGAATATGCTCTCCAGAGCCTTCTATTTAGATATTTCTATTATAATATAATTTGTTATTTAAGGCAATTGGTGGAAGTGGAAACTTGGACTACTAGAAGACCATTACAAAAAAACACCTCTCGATATATCTCGAAAGGTGTTTTTTCACTTTGGCAGGGGAGACGCGATTCGAACACGCAACCTACGGTTTTGGAGTGCGTATTAATATGTTTTATAGCTTTTTATTAAATCTTATAAGTGTTGATATAATTGGAATACAGGAAAAGTGGGTTCTATAACTTTTGATAAGTTTTAGCGGAATTTGATAACTTATTCCGCTAAAATTCCGCTAGAATATTAAGCGAATTAATAAATAAATTTTAAAGTTCAGTCTAATATAAACATAATGAGACTAAATTTTTACAATAACTTACTTACGTGCAAAAGGTTTCTATGGAAATATGTTGAATATATAAATTATTAATTTAAGATTGAGGTGTGAAAATGGATCTAAATCAAGTTTATCAGAAAACTCTCCCATATTTATACAAAATTGAAACGCAAGATGGATATGGTACTGGATTTATATATTCCATAAAACAGGAAAGTGATCAAAGAATTTCAGTATTTATCGCTACTGCTGCCCATGTAATAGCCAAAGCTGCTGATTGGTCTCAACCGATTAAGCTTAAACACTATTCATCTGGAGATTCCATGCTTTTATATCCGAACATGTACTATGTCTTCATCTCTCCATTTTCAGACAGTGCAGTTATAAAGATTGACGGTATCAATGTTCCTTTTAAATATCAAGAAAACTTGCCTGAGCTTCCCTTGTTATCTGAATATAATAATATTGTTTCTATAGGCAAGAACGTTACGTGGCTTGGTTTCCCTAATATTGAACCTGAAACAATTTGTTTATTCTCAGGTCTAGTAAGCGCCCATAAAAAGATACAAGGCTTTACTACATATATTATTGATGGGGTTTCCATCCATGGTGTTAGCGGAGGCCCAGTTATATATATCAGCGATACCAGCAAAATTGAAATCATTGGTGTTGTTAGTACCTATAGCCCTAATAGAGCATTTGGCCAGACATTACCAGGTTTAATGTATGCATGTGATGTCTCTTACTTTAATTTGTTTAATACCGCGCTTGCCTCCAAAGAAGCAGCAACAACGTCAAATAATGATAATCTTGAATAAGAACTAGTTAATTTTTGTATATTATCGGGCTACTACGAGTAAAGAACAAATGATTGTTAAACTTTCTTTTTTCTCGTAGTTTTTTTGTCCAAGAGAGATTTTTCCAAAAGTTCAGCAGCCATATTATCTACACTTTCAAGGCTTTTAATATATATATCCATTGTGGTGCTTGTCCGGGAATGACCTAACCTTTTACTTATACTTGCAATTGGAAGACCTGATGCTGAAAGTAAAGTAGCACAAGTATGTCTCAGGCCATGGGGGGTAATATGGGGTAATTTATGCCTCTTAAGAAAATCAGGGAACCATTTAGTTAAATTATAAGTATGCGCCAGTTCACCATTCCATTTAATAAACAAGTGATTTGAACCCTCTATCCATTGATCACCGCATTTTACTTGTTGCTCAAGCCACCATTTACGGTATTGCTTTAGTGCATCAATAATTGGCTTAGGAACTGTCATTTTTCTATTAGATGATTCATTTTTAGTATCTTTTTCAAACACACCTATTTTCGGTAGGTACTGACTCGATTTATTAACTGTTATTGTTCCAGATTTAAAATCAATACCATCCCAGGTTAATCCCATTAACTCACCAATGCGTAAGCCGGTAAATACATCTAAGAGAACCATAGTCTTATATTTAATATCTTCATTTTCAAGCGCTGCCAGTAGGTCTTTTGTCTGTTTTGCGGTATAGAAACTAATTTTCTTATTTTTAGTTTTAGGAGCCTTCATTCTGGAACATGGATTTGTTAATATGACTTGAGATTGTACCGCATGAGTTAATATTGAGCTAATTAACCTATGATGGTGTAATATTGTTCTATCAGATAATGAATTTACGCCACCTGAAATTTCAAAATAATCCGTAATTTTAATCTGTAGTTTATCACAAAAAGTATTTGCTGTTTTGGCAGAAACAGTATTTAAGGCCATAAGGCTTTCAATAGTTCTCAATGGTATTTTAACTTTCTCAGCTATTTCTTTCTTTTTTAAGCCTTTTAATTCCGCTATAAGTTTTTCTTTTGCAATATATTTATTATCTAGTCTTATACCTTCTTCTTTTAAGTTCTTATAGAACTCTTCAAGATGTAAAGGCTGGAGCTCACATAATTTAATATGGCCAATTGATGGAATAATTCTGGAGTTTAACATTTCTTTATAACGATATAGGGTTTTGGGTGCTAATTCTTGAAGAGGGATCCATTTATCAACGTAAGCAGCAAAGGTAATCTTCTTGTCCAGAATTTGACCGTTTTTTGCTTCTTCTTCAAATAGAGCTACTTTCAATTGTAGCTCTTTTTCGGCTTTTTGGGTATTAGGTTTACTATCTAGCTTTATCGTTGCAAATTTACGTAATTTTTTGCCTTTTACATCAACACCTACTAATACCTCTACTTTATAAGTAGAATCGTTTATTTTGGTTACTGTAGCCATATAACACCGTCCTAACATAATTAAATATCTTTTTTATTCATTTTCTCTGATTTTGTTTTTCTGCTTTTATAAACATTAAATTTATTTCTGCAGGATGCTGAGCAATATTCAGCCTTTGGGTTGCTAGGAATAAACCAAGACTTACATTGAGGGCATTGCTTCAATCCATCTCCATCCTTTGTCAGAGTAGTTACAAGTGAATATCTTATTAAATGCCAAAGGGAATCAAATCTATACTCTGACTTCCAAGCTTTATTTTGATTACATAATAATGAAACATTTATATGAAAATCCATTGAATAATCTGGATTTGGTTGTTTCAAAAAAGCGTAAAAATTGCAAATATCATTTACTATCAAAGTAATAGGTTCTGCAAATCTTGATAAGGAGAAATTGTCGATTGCTTCAAACGAACTATCACTCCAAAAATAGGATTGAATATTATTAACACCTAAAAAGCCGAAATCATTTACAAAGTCTAGAATACTATTATCTATTAATTCTTTATCTTGAGTATTTGTAAAGTATGTAAAAGAGTTATCTTTAAAATCTTCAAGACACTCGAACATCCAAGTTCGACTTATATCATTATAGAATTTATCAACAATTCCATAACTATCTAAAAGTTCTCCAAGTTTGATAAATCTTAATAAAATATCTTCTTTAATTGAAAAGGCATCATATTCAATAAAACGATCACTTACAGTGAGGGTATAGGGTTGTTCCAAATTAGAATTAGATAAATGTGTTAAATATTCTTTTATATTGCTAGATATACCAACATAAGTTATGCCTTCAACAGTAAAAATTTCACACTTCTTGGGTTTAAGCATGTAAACACCAATATTTTTTGAATAGATACTATTTTTCATAAAAATCCTCCTAAGTAATACATTGTAATAGTTGTAATCCGTAAATATATTACATTATAATATGTATATAGTGTAATAGGATAACAAATTAAATCTATTACATCTATTATATTTTTTAAATGGAAAAAAATCAATAGTAAGGAGGGCGGTTTATGGAGAAAACATTTAAAAATACTGAAGAACTACCAATTTCGCTGAAAGGTGATGATGTAGCAGCAGTATTGAACATTTCTAGGGCAGGAGCTTATAAGCTAATGAATAGTGAGGGGTTTCCTTCTCTTCGTATTGGAAAGCGAATTGTAGTTCCAAAAGATGCTTTTATTCGATGGGTAGATGCAAACACAGGTAACAAATTAGTAAAGGAGGCTTGAATATGCCAAGAATGAGAACGGTTGACCAAACAGTGGCATATTTTCGAGAAATTGATCCACAAACAGCGGTTAATCCAACTATGATTAGAGGTATGTTAAAGCAAGGCAAAATCAAATTTGTTAAAGTTGGAGCAAAGTTCTTAATCAATTTGGATTGGTTTGAACAATGGCTTAATAACCCAGTAGTTGAGGAAGATAATTTAGAAAAGAATCAGTATGGCAAGCTGCGGAAAATTTAGGCGGTGATCAAGTGGGGGAAAACAGTTATACAGTTATACCAAATAATTTATTTGATGATGAGAATTTATGCAAGGAAGAATTACTCATTCTCATAACCTTACATAGGTTCAACAATAAGGAGAAAGGCTATTCTTTTCCCAGCTATAAGCAAATAAAAAGCTCAAGTAAGAGTAAACACGATCGGACATTGATAAATAGTATAAACAGTTTAATTTCCAAAGGATATTTACAGAAAGAGACAGTATCTGGAATTGGAAATAAATATTTTATACCTACTGCAAAAATAGAGGTACTTCAAAAATGCAGTACCTTCATTAATGAAGTACCACCTACTGCAAAAATAGAGGAACACCTACTGCATAAATGCAGTACAACAAATACTAATACAAATACTAAGATAAATACTAAATATTATAGTGTAAATATTCTTCAGGCGACAGTTAAGGATTATAGTTCTAATCCACATTTAATAAATGCTATTAATGAGTTTATTCAACACCGGAAGATCATTAAGAAGCCATTTAAGTCCGAATATCCATTAAGATTACTACTAAAAAAGCTAGACAAGCTTGCTGATAATGATGAAACAAAAATTGAAATATTAAATCAATCTATAATGAACGGCTGGCAAGGAATTTTCCCACTTAAAGATACGTTTGTAAAAACCGGTACATATGCAAAATCTAAAAGCACAGATAGCAATCAGCACATACTTGATGAGATAGGGGATGAGTATTTTGACAAAGAATGAAGCTAATAAAACAATAAAGCGAATGATGGCGGTATTTACATTTCACAATTTGGGTGATGATGGGGTAAAAGTCGAATGGATGAAGTCCTTGGGGTCTCTGGATTTTCGCAAGTGCGATAAGTTGATAGACCGCTATAAAAAGACAGAGAGCAAAAGCCTCCCCCCAATATCTTCTTTTTTACAAGAGTATTGGAAGTCCGGGAACCAGAGTCATGAGGGGGAAATATGTGATTGTTCATATTGTAAGGCTAAGGGCTACTTAACCTATCAGAAACCATACGACTATAAAGATAAGACTCTTTTGTCTCAACCCTACATAGCATATTGTGATTGTGCTTCCGGAGAACAGTACAAATATGACGGTACCCAGCTTGAGGACCATAAGTCGCAATATTACATTCCTAGCGCTGCTAAACTTAATTTGGTTGAAGAAAACATTAAATTTCAGGTGTTGATGAAATAATTAAAACTGTAAAAGAAAATTATAACCGGCTAACTGATCGTATCAATAGGGCTGAGGAATATCGAAAGACAGTAAGAAATTAAGAGAAGTATGCTTTTAAATTAGGTTTGAAATACTGGAACCTATGGGGAAATACATACACACCCTTAAACAATGGAATGTATCTGTAGGTGAAAAGAAATCTTAAATGGATTTTTGATAAACAAAAACTAAAAAGGAGAATAAAAGCATGAGAGCATTGTTAACAAAGTACACAATGGAAAGATTAGAAAAGGAACTAAAGAATGTACAGGGTAAAAACATCATGGTAGATGATGTATGGCTCTATAGAGTAAAAAGCTTTAAACTAGAGTACTTACCTATAGATGAGGATTTCCCAGAAGAGCTAAGGGATGGTTCGGAAGAAAATACTATCCGCATTACATTTGAATTTATGGATGGTAGAGCTGCAATCGGATTTTGCCCAGAACGTGAAGTATGTGAAGTATGGAATGAAACAGAAGAATTATTAATCTTTAGAATCCAAAGTACCAAAAAGTATATAAAACAAGAAATGGACAGGCTTGATTTTATGAAGAATGAATATAAGCAGTATATGAATGCGTAAAAAATGAGCCTTCCCAGGCTCGTATTGCTCACAAATATTATACCATGTCTGGGAGGGCTTAACAATGACTAATGAGGAATTAATACCCATTGCTAAAACTGGAGATAAACAAGCAATTCAAACTCTTTATGATAATAATATTGGTATTATGCACATGTTAATTTTTGAAAATCATATATCAAAACAAGATAGAGATGATTTGCTTCAGGAATGCTATTTTGTCCTTATCAATTGCATTAATAGATATGATGCAAATAAAGATATACTATTTATATCATATTTAAGCCAAGCAATAACTTGGATGATACAGCGAAAAAAGAATCTAATGAAAAAGCATGACAATGACATATCTCTTTACTCTAAGATTAACGATGCAGAGAACATTGAACTTATCGATGTAATTAAGGATTCAAAGTCGGAAGAGTTTATTGATGATTATGAGCTTAGTTATCTTCAATCAGAAGTGCAGCGCATATTAGCAGAGATTGAGCAGCCAGCAAGGGATTTAACCTTTGAAAACTTAGGTAAGAAATTATCAGTTAAATACTTAAGTAGGAAGTACTCAATCACAGAGAGAGACGTATTTAATCATATTAATAAGGCAAGGAAAAATCTAAGAAGAAACAAGAGATTGAGAATTCTTGGACAAGAATATGGATTATTTTTCCCAGGTAAGTACAAAGTTCAATATATTGAGCATTTTGCAATATCACAACAGGAGGAACTTAAAAAGTTAAGGACTTTCAACAATACTCATTCCGTTTTATTTACCAGGATTTAAGCTGCAAATTATCCTGATTACATATATAAGAATATTAAATTTAAAAGAGGAGAGTTAAAATGTTTATACCTAAAAAAATTGAAATGGATTTAGAAAAGGATTGGAATTCACTGGCCGATGTAAATCTTTATACAGAGGAAACCCTTGTATTAATTAAGGAATTTAAAGAATTCTTTTCAAAAATTGAAAAACTAGCTTTTGAAAAAACCCAAAAAAGTGATGAAGAAAAGGAACTTGAAACACAGATACAGCTTTTAACAAGTGATTTGCTATTAGCTCAGTCAGAAGAAGATAAAAAATCAGAAAATAAAATTCTGGAACTTATAAGCACAAAGAAATCAAAATTAAATTCACTTAATGCTATAAGAGAAGCTGCCAAAAAAGAAATTCTATCTCCTACTATAATTTTAAAACGGGCAGAACCCATGTTTGATAGTTTATTGGTTAACTATGAGCATTTTCTGAGCCTTAAAAATAAAAAGGCACAAGTACTTGATACCATTGATGAAGTAATCATCTATTTATATGAATACAGAGATAAATTATGTACGGCTAGTATGAATTTAGATGATGAAAGTTTCTGGGGATGGCTAGAACCGTATGTAGAATATTTATTTGATGACGCTCCTAAAAAGTCCTGCAACAACCATTATATATTACTTAAACAAAAAATAGAAGAAATGAGACAGGCCAAGAAAAATGGTAAAGCAATAATCTCAAAGAAAAAAGGTAAGTGGTTATTTTACAATGGATAGTAAAATAGTATCGGGATATGCTATTAAGTGGTTTTCAATAAGCACCCACTTAAGGGATAAAAACACAGGGGATAACTTTGTAGAGCAATTTTCAGTTAGAGCCTTTAGTAATGATAGATTTAACCATGTGAGAGCTTTAGTTGACCATGATAGCACAAAACAGGTTGGGTCTACAAATGATGGCAACCTAAAAATATGGGCTGATAGTATTGGTCTAAGATATAGCCTTAATCTTAATGACGATTACATCTCTAGACGCCTATGGGTTGAAGTATTATCCGGTAATGTGACTGGCATAAGTATAGGCTTTAATTTACAAGATTGTGTTACAAACAATAGTAATTCTATAAGATTAGTTACAAGTGCAATTCTTAATGAAATATCTATAATAATAGCACCTAAGCAACCAGCCTATAGTGATACAACATTACAAGTATGCAGGTAATTACAATAATAAAACAAGGGTCCTTGCAGTTCCCCCATTTGAATTACACGAAATCAGCACTTAAATATTGTTTGTGCAGGAGAGCTGAAATAGACTCTCCTTTTTTGCTGCTTTAAAAAAGGAATTATCACCTTCTCTGTAGAATTATGGAAGAATGAGAGGGGGTGATAATATGCAATTAATACCGTTACAACAATGGATATGTGACGTGTGTGGAGAAGTAATTCAATGCCCTGGAGATGGATATGTACAGTGGAATAGAAATTCAAATCTCGAAATTGATGACTTTATTATTGTTCATCACAAAACCGCTTCTCCAAGAGAACATTCACGAGATGGCTGTTATAGATATAGTAGCGACTCGGATTTGCCCAGATTTTTAGGAGTACACGGACAGATTGAGTTAACTTCTTTGCTAGATCCTGGAGTATATCACTTGCCAAAATACAGCCAACAGGTGGTTGATATTAGAAAGTGGGTAGATTTTTATAGGAGACTTCAGCTACCTTATTACGAAGAAGCACGAAGGTATTGGAGTGTAGCTTCTTCAAATGGTTACTTTGCAGGATTAACCCAGGTTTGCATTTATTTGCCAGATAATTTGAAAAGAATGATCGAACAGTATGAACAAAAAGGGCCTTAAACAGGGCTCTTTTTTAATGTATAAAGGGAGCTGCTACAATGCCGAATAAACCAAAAAGACCATGTCTAAAGACAGGATGTAATGAGCTAGTATCTGATGGGTACTGTGATAAGCACAGACCTATTCAGAAATATGATAAATATAGAGGAACTGCAGCTGAACGTGGTTATGATAGCAGATGGCGTAAGGCAAGAGAAGGATATCTACTGCACCATCCATTATGTGTTGAGTGTATGAAGGAAGATATTGTAGAGCCTGCCACTGTTGTTGACCATAGAATTCCACACAAAGGTAATAAACAATTGTTCTGGGATAAAAAGAATTGGCAGTCATTGTGTAAAAGATGCCATGATAAGAAGACGGCAAGTGGTAGGTAGGGGGGCATTAAATACCTAGCAGGCTAAGCCCTGAGACCGCGTGTCCTCATTCACGTGAGATTTTTTCCCAAAACTAAGCAAAATATTTTTAGATGTAAGTACTTAAAATATCCAGGGATTAACATATTAAACGGGATATTTTTATCCCGTCACTCTCTAACTTTTATAAATTTTTTTCTCAGGACCAGAAGAGGAAGCATTTCCAATAGAGCGAAAATTTCAGATAAAAGGGGGTTCTTTCTCTAGATGGAATTTTTTTGTTTTATTTACATATCAATAATAATTGTGATAGTATTAAATAAGAACATTTGTTCTTTTTAAGGAAGGTGTTATTGCATGGATTGGAATAATATAGTAAACTATATAAAAAAGTGTAATACTGAAGAAGTTAATGAGAGGAAGTACAAACTTATGTCTATTAGTTTGCCAGTTCAAGTAACAAAAGAGCATTTAAGTAAATATAAAAATTGTTCGCCTTCATTAGCATTGTCTGAATTTATTTGGAATTCTCTTGATGCAGACGCATTTAATATAAACATTAGTTTTTCAAAAACAGATTTAGAAATAATTGAGTCAATAATTATTAACGACGATGGACATGGGATAAATTATGATGAATTAAATGATACATTTGGAAAGTTTGGGTCTACATATAAAAAATATAGAATAAAAAGTCCTAAAGGTAGATATTATCATGGAAAGCAGGGACACGGAAGGTATAAAGGATTTTCATTAGGAAATCAAATTATTTGGGAGAGTTGTTATTTTGATAATCAAGAAAATCTTATATGTAAATTTGAGATTTGTGGAAACAATAGTGATTTAGACAAGTATATAATTTCTGAAAGAGAAAAATCAGAAATGTTTATTCAAGGTACAAAAACTACAATCTCATTAATTAATAGTGAATTTGTTAATATTGATCCATCAAAAATTGCAAATGAACTTGAATTAATATTTGCACCATATTTACTTGCTTATCCTGGAATTAATATAGTAGTAGACAATCACCGTTTAGATCCTAAAAACTCTATGACAAATATGGAGACAAATCATATATTTGTTGAGGCATCTAAAAATGATAAAGAAATTATGGCAGAGTTAAAAATAATTGAATGGAAAAATGGGAAAAGTAAAAATAAGTATTTATGTAATTCTCATGGAATCGCTTTAGCTGAAGAACCTTCTGGAATTAAAGCTACTATGTTTTCACATACAGTATATGTTATAAGTGAGTTCTTTGATTATCTTGAAGAAGAAAATAAGATAGACCTTAGAGAGCATTTTCCCAATTACGTTAAATTAAACAATGAAGTAGATAAGATTATCAGAAAGTATTATCGAAAGATTCTTGCCAAAAGTGCTGAAAGTGTTATTCAAGAACTTAAACGTGAGGGGGTTTATCCTTACAAAGAATCGGCAAATACAGATGTTGAGATAGTAGAGAGGGAGGTATTTGACATATGTGCAGCTAATGTACATCAGTACCTTGCTGGATTTAAAGGTGCAGCTAAAACAACAAAATCTTTTACGTTAAGCCTTTTAAAGGAAGCTTTAAATCAGAATCCATCAAGCATGAAGAGGATACTAAACGAAATTTTGAAACTTCCTACAGAAAAGGTAGATGAATTAGCTGAATTATTAGAAAAAACAAATCTAAGTGCTATGATAACTCTTACAAAAATGATTACCGACAGACTAGCATTTATTAATGGATTAGAACAAATTTTAAATGAGCCATTTTTTAATAAGAAACTAAAGGAGAGAAGTCAACTTCAAAAAATTTTATTAAGAGAGCTTTGGATATTTGGAGAGGAATACACATATGGTTGTGATGATGTCACATTAAAAAACGTCTTATTACAACACATTAATATACTTGGTAGAAATGAGCTTACTAATAATATTCCTGAAGAAGATCTTAAAGATTTAACAGATATACCTGATATTTGTTTGTATAGGCAATATACTTCTGGTAGACCCGATGAATATGAGAATTTAGTGGTTGAACTTAAAAGGCCATCAGTGAAACTTGGACTAGACGAGCTTTCACAGATAAGGCGCTATGCATCAACGGTATCAAAAACGAAGTATTTTGATAAAGAAAAAACTAAATGGGTTTTTGTTATTATTGGTACTGAACTTAATGATGATGCAAAAAGTGAATGTAACCAAACAGACAGAGCTTACGGATTAATTACTAGAGGGGATAAATATGAGGTTTGGGTAAAGGAATGGAATCAAATCATTCAAGAAGCTAAAGGCAGACATGAATTTATGAAAAAGAAGTTGGATTACAATTTAGTGGATAACTCTGAAGGAAAGAATTATTTATTAAAAAATTATGGTGAGTTTATTCCAAAAGAGGAATAAGTTAAAATAACTAGTTATTTTATTGAGGTACTACAAGTAATTTTTGTAGTACCTCTTATGCGTAATCTTTCGCATAGCTATTAATCAAGAAGATTTTGAGGAAAATTATTTACTTAAAGGGAAATGATAAAAATAATTAAGTAATATTTAAACGTAAGCCCCAGAGAATACAGGCTTATTTTTTATAGCCAATTCAAACCTCCATCCCAATAGAAGTACTTTGTTTTTTTAAACCAACTTTTATCAGGATAAAAAAATACATAATTTATTGAATCACTTTTTTGTACACTTTTATAAATCATTCCGTCAATTTTTTTATACCTACAACAATCAGCAATAAAGTTTGGAATAATATATGCCGATAAATCGTTAGCACTTTTATGAGGGAAATAACAATAACTGAATAGTTCGCAGGTTATATCCGTTATGTCTAACATAGTAAAATTTCTATTTATTTCAGTTTCAAATCCATCTAATATAGAATCCTTTTCCTTCCATCTTGATTCCATTATGACAGTATATGGATCATCTGAAAAATATAATGCAGGTATACCTATCATATTAGCTCTTCCATGAGGAGCGATTGAAAATGGTGCTTCAAAAAGTTCCAATATATTTAAGGGCTTGCCGGTTATATCTCTTATTCTGCCATGATATAATTTCATGTTTAATTTCCTTTTAAAACACTTCTTTTCAAGCCCGTTAATATAACTAAATATTTTTTCACCTATTTTATGATGTAACCCGAGCAATGGTGTTGTAGTTATGAACCTATGAAAAGAAATCAACTCTTTTGTGCTTATAGTTCTCAACAAATCTTGACTTGCCACTAGAGGGATCATTGATTCAGCATCGTATTTGTTACCTTTATAAATGTAATTATTTGAATTATTATATTGGCTTTTTATTGGGAGACGTTCAAGTAAAGCCTTAAATTCTGCAGGATTATTTTTTATGTTGTCATACAAATTTGAATACTCTGTAAAAGCAACAAGTGTTAATGATAGGTTAAGAAGGTTTCTACTTATATTTACGAATCCCAAAGTAGTTAGTATAGTATTTAATTTCTCTTTAGCATCTGATGTTGTACTATTTTTAGAAGTTGAAGGTATGCTTTCTGCTTTTATTGTACTGATCGAATTACTCAAATTGTGCATAGCATTACTAAATTCTTCTATTTGCTTATAATTAATATTTAGCTTAGTATTTACGCTAGTAAGCTTTGTTTGAATCTTATCAAGATATTTAGCTTGATCTGAGGGATTTGAATCTGATATTGATTTAATTTTTAGGTTTAATGATTCCATTTCAATTCTCCCAATTAAAAAATAAAACTTAAATGGTTATATAAAAATAATATCACAATTTGTAGTATATGTAGAATATTTTTCCATAAAAATGATATATTAAAGAAAGGATATCTACTATGATTGATCAAAAATCAAATGAAATTATAAACGGCCAGCAAGCCATTTTAGATGGGATTAATAAACTACTTGCATTATTTACACTTGAGCCACTTAACGATGCTACAAACCCAATTCTTGACTCAGCAGAGGCAGCTAAATTATTAGGCATATCAAAGCAAACACTAATCGAAGCATGTAACAACAAAGAAATCCCATTCAGGAAAATAGGATCAAAGTATATATTCTCAAGAGTTGCCTTAACGGCATGGCTCCATAATGTAAATATGTCATATCATACCTATTGAAGATAACTATGATCTAAGGTTAGATGATGAGAACCTTATAACGCTATCTGATGAGTACCATAAGAAAGCTGAACGAGGAGAGATCAAAAAAGAAGTACTATTTGGCATCCTCACAGAGCAATATGAGTACTCATATCCCCCGGGGTATGGTGGGTCAAAAAATAGGGCTTACGGATACCACGTGTCCACATCTACGCATTAAATATTCCCACATCAACTTTTGAATCTTTATAAAACAATATTCCCCTCCCAAGATAGAAGATTATACACTGAAACCAAATTTGGTTTGAGATAGTAATAAGGGCAGTATATTAGCAAATGGACAATTTGACCTTTCGTACAAAAATTAATTTGATTTAGGTTAGATTATCAAAATAAATAGAAGGATTTTCCTATTATGTGTAGAATTATGGAAGTAAAGAGTGAAAGGGGGATTCTATGAAAACTATAAATATTCAATTTAGCGGCACAGATGATAACTATATCGGTGTTTATATGGATGAAGATAAATTAGGTTTATTTTTGGAGTGGCTAAATAGTGAAAGCAATGTTTCGTTCAATATTAAAGAAAAAACATGGGAATATTATGTTAAACGAGACCAAATAACATATGTAAAAGTTGTCTAGATGTAAAAGCTTTAAATTTAGGAGCCTAAATAAGGGCTCTTTTTTATTACAAAAGGAGCTGATATTATCTTACTGCTTAAGATGATATGCAGACTACCAGGGCACAAGATACACAAGGACAAGCATGGCTGCTGCAGTTGTAAGAGATGTGGACAGACGAAAGCATACTGCCATGACATGTAAAAGGTACTTCCTGAGACCTGAAAGGGCTGTGGGTGCTTGCGACGCCAGAATTAATCTAGTTATAAAAATAAAAAAATATGTATTTCCTTCCGCATATTGATGGTACAAAAATAAATGTAAAATGCTTTAGAACAGCAAAAACATGTAACATATCTTCTTGAAAAAGCGGAAGTGAGCATATCATATTTATTGTTAATTATATGAAATGCATTTATTTTACCGATACTATTAAACTCCGACAAATAATCATATTAATCTTGTAAATAGTAAAATATTACATATAATATCTTGACTTATTGCCCGTACAATAATATAATTAGTGTACGGGCAATAAGTGAGGTGATAATAATGTGTCCAAGAACAGGAAGGCCACCAAAAGATAATCCTAAGAATATAAGGCTTGAAATAAGGCTAGATAAGGAAACTAGTGAAATATTAAATGAATGTTCTAATATTCTTAGTGTTTCTCGTACAGATGTTATTGTTAAAGGGATTAACTTGGTGAAGCAAAACATTAATATAAAAAAATAAAGTAGCTGCCACCGTCGAAAGTTACAGACTACTTTATTCCTTGAGAAGTTACCTTCTTTGAAATATATCATATCATGGCAGGTAACTTCTTTCAATAAAAAAATTGAGAGGAGATATTTATTATGATTATGAACTATATTAAAATGCAGCCTGAGGAACTTGATCTTAAGTTAGAAGAAGAAATAAGAAAAAATGAAACGTACAACAAAACCTCAAAAGACTTATATGAACTGCTTTCAAGTATTGAAAAGAAAATGGCATTAAAAATTGAAGCAACTGCAGTATGTCTTGAGACAATATCCAGAGATATTGCTTATAATGAGGGATTTAAGGACGCTATTAACTTTATTCTTTTATGCAGAAGATAAACCAGATGAGAAATGTGTTAAAATTCCGCTAAAATTCCGCTTTTCATAAATTTAGCCACTTCCGAGAAACTTCGAAAGTGGCTATTTTGTTGGCAGGGGAGACGCGATTCGAACACGCAACCTACGGTTTTGGAGACCGCTACTCTACCGTTGAGCCACTCCCCTATACGTTTTAATACGCTACTTACGGCGCCTTATTAGTATACAATAGCATCAATTTGATGTCAACAGGTTCTTGGATTTTTTCATATGAATTTTTCATGTAAAATTTCACCTAAATTTCACCAATTTTTCGGGGCTATTGAAAAATAGCCCTATAAAAAGTAGAATAGTACTTATAGTATCTAATTTTGAAAAGGAATAGATAAATGAAGTTAAAAATTAAGGATAATGCAATAATATTATTAGTCATATTTATTGTACTTGGAGCAATTGCGACTATTCAGGTTAGAAGCATAGTCAATGTTAATAAACAGTCAACTGAAACATTAAATATGGACAGATTAAAGAAGCAGCTTGAGGATACAATTAAGCTAGGAGAGAACTATAAATCTCAAATTACCGAATTGGAAAATAAAAAGGAAGCATTTCTTGTGGTATCCCCTGATAACGCAGTAGCAAACACCAAATTACTTGAGCTGGAGGAGTTAAAGTATTTAAGCGGACTTACCGACGTAAAGGGTCCGGGAATAATTGTTACTTTGAATGATGCCGAAAAGCTCGAAGATGGTGATAATGTTCTAGATAGACTAATACATGATAAAGATATTCTGCATATTATGAATGAACTCAGAGTAGCAGGAGCAGAAGCAATTTCTATAAATAATGAGAGGGTAATTGCCACTAGTGAACAGATATGCGCTGGCCCAACTATTAAGATTAATAGTAATAGATATGCAGTGCCATATGAGATAAAGGCAATAGGAGACCCGGAACAGCTCTCAAAAGCTCTAAAAGAGAGTAGCATTGTCGCTATAATGCTACAAAATAAGCTAAGGGTTAGTATAGAACAAAAAGAGGAAGTACAAATACCGAAATTCGCAAATGACATTAATGGACTTATTTCAAAGTTGGAGGTCATAAATAATGAAAGTAAAGAAAGTGAATAGAAATATATCAATTGCACTTGTGTGCGTAATATTAGGGCTTTCAGTATCCTGGCAGTTTCAAAGCATAAGAACCAATGCCCAGGTAATGAGCTTGGAAACCCAGAAAAAAGATGATCTTATTGTGAAACTGCTCAATGAGCAAAAGAATAATGAGAATCTCAGAACAAAGCTCAGCGAGTTGCAAACTCAGGTCAGAAAATTTGAGGATGCGAGCGGTAACAGTGATAAAAATTTAAAATTACTGTCAGAAGAAATCTCAAAGCTCAAGACAGTTTGTGGTTTGACTGATGTCAAGGGAAAGGGGATTGTTGTTACATTTAACAAAAATGATGCATTCAGCGTTGAAGATGACGACATTCTATATGTTCTTAATGAACTCAGAGCAACAGATGCTCAAGCCTTGGCTATAAATGACCAAAGGGTAATAGCTACCACAGAAGTAAGAGTTGCAGGAGGATCTATTCTGGTTAATGGCAGACAGGTTTTCCCACCTTATGTAATAAAGGCTATCGTTGAGCCCGGAGACGCAGATAGTGCGTTAAACATGATTGGTGGACAGCTAGAAAGGATTAGAGTTTTTATTGATGTAAAGGTAGAAAAATCAAATGAAGTTATAATTCCTAAGGTAAGTGAAGAACTGATTAAAACTGACAAAATGAAACCTGTTGAAAAATAATAGCTAAAGTTGAGGCCTTGTCATTGCAAATATGACAAGGCCTTTTTTTGTAATATTTATTTTTTATTAAAGTATAAATATATAAGGATATTATTATTTTTACCTGCAAAGGAAGATATGTGGGGGGATACAATTGAAAAAAAGAACCATATTAATATTAATTTCCAGTGTATTAGCATTTGTTATCATCTGCTCAATTATCATAGTAATAAATCAAAATTCTATAGTGGACAATAATCTTAGCGATTTAGGAGGAGCGTTAAGTGTTGGCAGCAATAGCATTGATTATTCACACGAATTAACTGGCCATCTTAATGAAGAAAAGATAGATGAAAATATAGCAAATCAGGTTCCTAGATTTGATACAAAGAGGTGCTGGGGTATTAGAAGACAGCCCGATAATAAAACACCTATAGCAGATCCCGGAGCAAATGAAATTCTGACTAAATATAAAGGTAAATATGTAGGTGACACTTCCCAGAAGATTATCTATCTTACCTTTGATGAGGGGTATGAGAATGGTTATACAGGTCAAATACTGGATGTTTTAAAGGCCAATAATGTAAAAGCGGCTTTCTTTATAACGGGGCCATATTTAAAGGAGCATCAGGACTTGGTAAGGAGAATGGTAGAAGAGGGTCATACAATTGGAAACCACACCATACATCATCCCAGCCTGGCAGAAATAGGTGAAGCACAGATTGAAGAAGAGGTTCTCGGCCTTGATAGAGCTTTTTCTGAGAAGTTTGGAAAGAGAATGGTATTTCTACGTCCCCCAAAAGGGGAATATACCGAACAAAGCTTAAAGATTACCAGTAAGCTTGGATACGTCAACCTTTTCTGGAGTTTTGCATATGATGATTGGCATAGGGATAAAATCAGGGGTCCAAAGTATGCCTATGACATAGTGATGCGTAACTTACACAACGGAGAAATAATGCTATTGCATGCCGTTTCAAAGGACAATGCGGATGCGCTAGATATGATAATCAAGGGTGTAAGATCACAGGGCTATGAATTTGGGGACGTTGAATCTCTCGCAAATTGAGGTATGAATATGGCGCGTAAGGTAAACAAGGGTAAGTCAAAAAAAAATAAGCGTGAAGAAGCTTCAGGTAAACCGAGATTGATGGAACGTTTTACTGAGATGCTGGAATTACCCAAGGAAATTGTGTTGGATATGCCAAAGCTTACTATGTTGGGGAATGGAGATTTAATTATAGAGAATTACAAGGGGATAATAGAATATTGTGACAATACCATTAGGGTTAATACTAAAACAGGTGTGGTGAAGGTCACTGGTTCAAGGTTGTATATCAAAGAAATTACCTCTGAAAACATAATGATTTATGGAAGCCTGTCCATGCTGGAGTTTATGAAGTAATGCGACATTCATGTATTACAACAGCTAAAAATGAGATAAACGGGGGTCATTAAAATGTTACTTTTGAGAATATGGAATTATCTTAGGGGATATGTTATTATTATTGTTGAAGGCTATTTCCTTGAAAAATTTATTAACATATGTACCCATAGACAATTACTATTATGGAACGTTAAGTACAGGGAAAGAAACAAAATGACAATGAGCATGAGTATTGAGGCGTTTAAGCAGCTCAGACCCATTGCTTTTAAGTCTCGTTGCAGGGTACATATATTAAAGAAAAAAGGGCTTCCGTTTACCTTGCACAAGTACAAGAATCGTAAGGCGTTTATAGCGGGAGCATTGGCATTTTTTGCAGTATTTTTTTTAATGACCTCTTTTATTTGGGATGTTTCTGTAACTGGAAATGAAAAAATAAAGACGGAGGCTATTCTGCAAAAGTTGTATGAACATGGTATTAAGCCGGGAAGTTTTAAGCTTGGAATGGATATAGATGAAGTGTCGGACAAAATTCTACTTGAGACAAAAGATCTTGCAAGAATGAGCATTGCTGTCAAGGGAACTAAGGTTACTGTTAATGTAGCAGAGAGAATTATGCCACCCGATTTAATTGACAAAAAAAAGCCATGTAATATTGTTTCTACAAAGGATGGAGTTATTGTTTCTATTACGGCAAAAGAAGGCAAGGAAGCAGTTAAGCCTGGTCAAACAGTTATAAAAGGTCAGCTTTTGATTTCTGGTACTATTATGAAAAAGGACAAACCTGAAGAACAGCTTATGACGGTGCATTCGATGGGAAGTGTTAAGGCTAGAACTTGGTATGAAGCATCTTCTCTTGTTGATACTAAAGTAGTTGAAAATAGGAGGACAGGACAATACAAAAACCTATACACGCTCGATTTATTTACAAAAAATATAAAATTATTTCACGGCAAAATTCCATATAATAATTCTGAGCATGTTCAAATAAAAAATAAGCTGTCAATCGGGGATTACTTAGTTTTTCCTATTCAGTTGATAGCAGATAGATACTATGAATATGAGATTATGGAAAAACAAATAAGTATGGAGGATGCTAGAACTGTTGCTGCTAGTAAAGCAATTCAATTAGCGATGAATCAGGTGCCTGAAGATGCAGAGGTGGTCAAGAAGGATGTATCTATCATACAGGGAGATAATGGTGTTAATACTGCTACGGCAATTATAGAATGCCTTGAAGAGATTGGTGTAACACAAGAGATTGGAGGACAAAACTAGTTGGATGATATAATTGAAAAGGGTTTGGACTTTGTAAGCATGGAACATGCCATGAATGTATTTGGAAATTACGATGAAAACATTAGGCTGTTAGAAGAGGCTTATAAGGTTAAGGTGCTGACACGTGGAACTACAATAAGGATTTGTGGTGAAGAAAAGAATGTAGAGAACACAGAGTCGGTTGTAAAAAAGCTTTTGGAAATATCGAGACAAGGTGAGACTATTACAAGGCAAAATGTAATTTATCTTATTGGTCTTTCAGATGATAAGGAAATAGAGAAGGCAGATGAATACCTCAAAGATTCGGTATGCCTCACAGCAAAAGGCAAACAAATCAAGTACAAAACACGGGGGCAAAAGAAGTACGTTGATGCTATAAAAAACAATGATATAGTTTTTGGAATTGGGCCTGCGGGTACTGGTAAAACCTTTCTGGCAGTTGCCATGGCAGTTACAGCTTTTAGAAATAAAGAAGTTGATAGAATCATTCTTACAAGGCCCGCTGTTGAAGCAGGAGAAAAGCTGGGATTCTTGCCGGGGGACTTGCAAAACAAGGTGGATCCGTATTTAAGACCTTTGTATGATGGGTTATATGAAATCATGGGCGGTGACCTTTACGTTAAGTACCTTGAAAGAGGCATGATAGAGATTGCACCTTTGGCTTATATGAGGGGTAGAACACTGGATAACTCTTTTATTATACTAGACGAGGCTCAGAATACTACACCAGAGCAGATGAAGATGTTTTTGACAAGACTTGGCTTTAACTCAAAGGCTGTTATTACCGGTGATATAACACAGGTAGATCTTCCAGGCGACAAGAAGTCCGGTTTGAAAGAAGCATCAAAGATTTTATCAGGAGTAGAAGGTCTAGAATTTGTATATCTCACAGAAAAGGATGTAGTGAGGCATGAACTCGTCCAAAGAATAATCAGGGCATATGACAAATATGATGCTGGTGACAAGAAATAGATAATTAAATTACTGTATGGGGGATTTAAAATGACTAAAGACAAAAAAAGCAAGGGAAAGTTAAAGAGGGTTGTTCGCAACATTAATTTTCAGCGTGCTTTTTTGGCGATATTTACAGTGATGGTCATATTTTTTATTATTTTCAGCGGTGCAATGCCAAAAAAGTACAAGCTTAGTTTAGGTGACATTTCTACGTATGATATTACCGCACCTAGAGATGTCGTAAATGAAACTCTTACAGAAAAAAACAGACAGACTGCTGCTGAAAATGTACAACCAGTTACAAAAGAGGATACAAAGACCTTTTTTAACGTTATTAACAAAAAGGATAATTTTTTTAAGGTAATAAAAAACGCTAGAAATAGTGTTAATACTCGAATGAGTATAATTGGAGTCACTCCAGATAGCAATACCTACTCGACCTATCTTGCTGAGTCCCAGACTATGGCTGCTAATACGCTTGCTACCGACATTAGTAACCAGGGTATTCAACTCTCACAAGACCAGGTAAACTATCTTGTTGTAAAGCTAAGCGATTCAATGCTCGAGGTCTTTGAAGACCTTACCAGACAGCTTCTTGCAGATAGTATGTCAGAAGGTATAACGGAGAGCAATTTTGCAATTCATTTACAAAGTATACAAAATAGCTTCAAAAGTAACCCCAATATATCTACCGAGCTCAAAACTATTGGCTCACAGCTCACGCAATCTATTTTGGAACCAAATAGGATGGTTGATTTAGAGGCTACTGAGATTAAAAGAAATGAAGCAAAAAATGACCCTGCTAATATAATAAAGATAAAGAAGGGCTCAAGAATTATTAGTGTTGGAGAAGTAGTTTCAGAGGATAAGTACAAAATTCTAGACGAACTCAACCTTCTAGAGACAAACAGAAAGTTTGATTATATATTTGCACTTGGTGTTTTCTCAACAATACTTTTTTTGTCTTTGCTTAGCATTCTTTTCATTAAAAAATACAATAAACACATTTATAGAAGCATAAAAGACCTTATATTAATCGCTAGTATAGTAATATTGATAATTGCTGTATCCCGTTATATTTATCCATATTTTGATGGATTGGCTATACCTGTATTTGTTGGAACCATGCTTATAGCAATTTTAATGAACGTAGAGCTTGCGGTGGTACTTAATTTCTCTATGACAATAGCCATATCACTCATGTTAAAAGGCGATTACAAATTCATTTATCTAGGATTGATTTGTGGTGTAATTTCGGCATATCTAGCTACTAGAACTCATCAAAGAAGCAGGCTTAGTATGAATGGTGCAGTGCTTGGCTTTATAAGCGTTATATTTATAGTTGGTTACAACCTGTTCCAAAAAGCTGATTCTACAACCATACTAACAGAATCTGTTATTGTTTTCTGTAATGGTATACTTTCAATGGTATTTACTATTGGATTGCTTCCATTTCTGGAAACAACTTTTAATGTTGCATCTCCTTTAAAACTTTTGGAATTGACCAATTCAAACCACCCACTTTTAAAGAGGTTGCTGATGGAAGCACCAGGTACTTATCATCATAGTATTATGGTCGGAAATTTGGCAGAGGTTGCTACAGAGAATATAGGTGGTAACGCCTTGCTTTCAAGAGTAGGAGCATTTTTTCATGATATTGGCAAGATGAAGCGGCCTGATTTTTTCAAGGAAAACCAGCTTAGTGAAAATCCACATGACAGGATGACACCAGCTCTGAGTACTTTGGTTATAACATCCCATGTGAAGGATGGACTTGAGATTGCTAATAAATATAAGCTGCCATTGGCTATAAAAGATATTATAGTCCAGCACCACGGAACAACTTTAGTTGCTTATTTCTATCACAAGGCAATAAATAGTAAGGTTGATGGGGATAATGAAATTAAGCAGGAAGATTTTAGATATGCAGGGCCTAGACCGCAGACAAAAGAAGCTGCAGTTGTTATGATGGCCGATTCTGTAGAAGCTGCAGTAAGATCAATGCCTGAGAAGACAGAAGAAAAAATATCTGCATTGATTAGAAAAATAATAAAGGATAAGTTGGATGATGGTCAGTTGGATATGTGCGACTTGACACTTAAAGATTTGGACATTGTTGCGAGCTCATTTGTAAAGGTGCTCAGTGGATACTTCCATGCAAGAGAACAATATCCCGAGATTACAAAAAAGGAAGTCTTTTTGGAAGAAAAAGAGTACTTTAATGATTTAGATAATAGGCAGCTCGGAGGGGAAAAGATTGATATTCATAGAAAATGAACAGGAGAAAGTTAATATAACTCCCGAAATTGAAAGTGTTGTGCGTACTGCTATTGAGCATAGCATGAAGAGTGAAAAACTGGATAAGGATTACGAAGTAAGTGTGTTATTTGTAGACGATAGTGAAATTAGGGGGATTAACAAAGAACACAGGGATATTGACAAAGCAACAGATGTATTATCCTTTCCAATGGTAGATTTCCATAATGGACAATTGATATCAGACGTTGGAGACTATGATTTAGACGAGGAACTGCTGTTTTTGGGGGATATTATAATTTCTGCCGAGACTGCAGAGCGACAAGCAAAGGAGTACGGTCATAGCCTGCTTCGTGAAATAGCGTTTTTGACGGCACATTCTTGCTTTCATTTGTTAGGATATGATCACATGGAACCCGAGGAAGAAACAGTAATGAAAGGCAAGCAGGAGGCTGTTCTCTTAAAGATGGGTTTACAAAGAGAGTAAAAAAGCAGTGTGGCTTACTAGAAGGGCTAAAGAGGAGTTGGAAAAATGAAAAACAAGAGCATATTTGAAAGTTTTAAAAATGCTTTTGAAGGAATTTGGTACTGTTTGAAAAAAGAGAGAAACTTCAAGATTCATCTTTTTGCGACAGTTATAATACTATTATTTTCAGTATGGCTTGAGGTATCCAGAGTTGAATTTGCAGTCCTTTGCTTGTCCTGTGCTGCTGTTATTTGCTTTGAAATAGTAAATACAACCATTGAATTACTTGTGGACATTATTGTCGATGTATATCACCCTAAAGCTAAGATTATTAAAGATATTGCGGCAGGTGGAGTACTTGTTTGTGCCCTCTTCAGTATTATTATTGGATTTGCTATATTATTTGATAAACTATTACATAAGATATTTGTAATAATGAATTGGTAGCGACAATAATGATACTGCCTATTTGTGATATATTTAGTTAATGGAGGATTTACTAGATGAGAGACGTTGAACTAATAAAAGCCGCAAACAAAACAAAGGAAAATGCATATGTTCCCTATTCGAAGTTTAATGTGGGAGCTGCCTTAGTGACCAAATCAGGTAATGTTTATACAGGCTGTAATGTTGAGATAGCGTCCTTCGGTGCAACAAATTGTGCTGAAAGAACAGCAGTTTTCAAGGCAGTCTCTGAAGAAGGTAAAATGGAAATAGACAAAATAGCTATTGTGAGCAATTTAGATGACTATATTTATCCGTGTGGTATATGCAGACAAGTACTAGCTGAGTTTGCCAATGATGATATGGAGATTATTTGCACTAAAAAAGATGGTAGCTATAAAACAATTAAGTTAGGAGAGATACTTCCTAACGCATTTAGAAGTTTTTAATCAGGAGGATTTTATGTCGTATAAAGCAGGTTTTGTATCAGTAATAGGAAGGCCAAATGTTGGTAAATCGACACTTCTCAATGCTTTGACAGGTGAGAAGATTGCAATAATGTCAAACAAACCCCAAACTACTAGAAACACAATTAGGGGAGTGGTTACAAATGATGAATGTCAGCTAGTGCTTATAGACACTCCAGGCATTCACAACCCCAAAACCAAGCTGGGGCAATATATGGTGAATGTAGCCTCTGATAGTATGAGAGAGGTGGATTTAATACTCTTTATGGTTGAGGCAAATGCCAAGTCTACTACTGCAAATGAGCAGATTATTGAGACTCTTAAGGGAGTTAAAACTCCAGTATTTCTCATAATCAACAAGATTGATACTATCTCAAAGGACAAGCTTTTTTCAATCATAGATGCCTATAGCAAAATGATGGATTTCAAATCAATAATTCCAATATCTGCTCTGAACAATGATGGTACAACCATTATTCTCAAAGAGGCACTAAAGTATATACCTGAAGGTGACAAAATGTTCCCTGATGATACACTTACCGATCAGCCTGAAAAAGTAATTGTTGCAGAGATGATTAGAGAGAAGATTCTTCTTAACCTTGATGATGAAATTCCACACGGAGTGGGTGTTGAGATAATGTCCTTCAAGGAGAGAGAGGATGGACTTATCAATATTCAGGCTACTATCTATTGTGAAAAGAGCTCTCACAAAGGAATAATTATAGGAAAGCAAGGAGCAATGCTGAAAAAAATAGGAAGTGCTGCTCGTTTTGAAATAGAGAGATTGCTTTATACCAAAGTTTTTCTAGAGCTGTGGGTGAAAGTAAAACCTGATTGGCGAAATAATGATTCAATGCTGAGAGAATTAGGATACAAAAAGTAGTATACTCTTATGTCTAAATGCAAAACATAATAGCATAATAATAGCTGAAAGGGGCGACATTATGTTAGTGGATTTTGTATGGAACGTATTCAGTAAAACAGGAAGTATTGATTCTTATGTTTTTATGAAAGAGATTGAGGCAAACGAGATTGAGGCAAACCAAAGTGATGAAGCTGAACAAGGTGTCAAACAGGAGGCAATAACATTAGGGTAAAAAAGTAATTATTGGGGATAAAAATGGGGTACAGAAGTTGTAAAGGCATAATTATTAAGGAAATAAACACTGGTGAGGCAGATAGGATTGTTACAATTCTGACCGATGAATATGGCAAAATATCTGCCAGTGCCAAGAATGCTAGAAGAACGAAAAACCCACTGGCTGCGGGAACGCAGCTTTTGTGTTATAGTGAATTTATGATGTTTAAGGGTAAGGAATTACACAATATTTCTAGCTGTGAAGTTATTGAGTCATTTTATGAGATTAGAAACGATATTGTTAAGCTGACCTATTGTTCTCATATTTTAGAGCTGGTCAACGATAACGTTGTAGAGAATGATCCATCTTCAGAGATTCTGCAGTTGGTATTGAATACTCTATTTATTATTGCACGTAAAGACAGGTCTTTAGAGTTAATCATAAGAATTTTTGAGTTGAGGCTGATGTGTCTTTTAGGTTATGAACCTCAAGTTGTTTATTGCATGCAGTGCGAACAGGGAATTGATTCAGATGCGTGCTTTGATTTTGATAATTCTTCTATTGTATGCAAAGGTTGTGCCAAGAGAGCAAATACCATGCAAATATCAGAAGCTACCGCAAAAGCCTTGAAATATATAGTTTATGTAAATCCACAGAAGCTTTTTAGCTTTAATCTGTCTGATGATTCTGTAAGACAGCTTACTGAATTGTCTAAAAGGTATATCAAGCAACACCTTGGCAAGACCTACAACAAGCTGGATTACCTCAAAAATCTATAGCAAGGTATACTAAGCTGGATTCTCGGAAACCTATAACATGCTGGATCATCTGAAAAATCTATAAAAGCCGGGAATTATTATTTGCTAAAAGGTGGAAACTGGCATGTACACAATAGCTTCATCTATAGTTATAGTAGCTAATATAATATTCATACTTACCACAATTTACTTTGAGAGAAAGAAGCCTATACAGGCACTCGCATGGGTTTTAACACTAGCGATGCTGCCAGCATTAGGCTTTATTTTGTATCTGGTATTTGGCAGAAATCTCAGAATAAAAAAGAAAAAGTCTTTATTAATAAAAAAGGAAAAGGATAGAGAGTATAGTACTGCTGTTTTCAAGACGCTGACAAATGTCACTTACAATGAGGAAGAGGCCAAAGAGTATACCTTAGAAGAAATAAAGCAGATGATCAGGTTCAATATAAATCTATCTGACAGCCCATTAACAAAAGATAACAAGGTTACTGTTTATACAGATGCAAAATATAAATACGAAGATTTACTAAAGGACATAAAAGAAGCGACTTCATCTATACACATGCTTTACTTTATTATTAATAATGATGATATAGGTAAAAAAGTCATAAATGCGCTGGCTGAAAAGGCGAAGCAGGGAGTTACTGTACGTGTGCTATATGACCATGGAGGTAGTCTCTTCACACCCTACAAAGCGTTTAGCCCAATACTTGAAAATGGGGGAGAGGTAAAGAGATTTTTCCCCATTTCATTTGGCTCATATCTGAGAGTAAACTTTAGAAATCATAGAAAAATTGTGGTGATTGACGGGAAGATTGGTTATGTGGGGGGTATTAATATAGGGGATGAATATCTCGGAATGAAGAAGAGGCTATCACCTTGGAGAGACACCCATCTAAAGATTACCGGAAGCAGTGTTTATTGCTTGCAGATGAGGTTTATGGAGGACTGGTACTATGCATGTAGAGATGATTTTAGATATGACGATATAATGAAATACTTCGCTCCTATAAATGAGCATGATAAGGGCAATACCGGGATACAAATTGTATCAAGTGGTCCTGATACAAACGGAGAAGAAATTAAAAGGGGTATGATTAAAATGATTAACTCTGCAAAGAAAAGAATTCTTATCCAGACCCCATATTTTATTCCAGATGAACCGTTTCTGGAGGCTCTCCAAAATGCTGCTCTTGCAGGTATAGAGGTAATTGTTCAGATTCCTTCCATACCTGATAAAAGATTTGTATACAAGGTAACCACCTCCTATATAGCCGATTTGCTTAGGTTTGACATAAAGGTATATCAATTCCCTGGGTTTCTGCATGCAAAGATGATGATAGTAGATGATACAATGTGTACCATTGGAACATCAAACATTGACATGAGAAGCTTTGCGCTAAATTTCGAAGTAAATGCCTTCCTTTATGATGAAGAAATCTCAAATAAGTGTAAAAAAATATTCTACAAGGATCTCGATATCTGTAGTCAAGTAACTGACGAAGAGTATTCAAGCAGAAGCTTGTTTTCAAAAATTGAAGAGGGCATATATAGATTAATGTCCCCCCTGTTATAAAGATTTTTATAACAGCTCAATAATTAACCTTTTTTTGATTAATATAAGTATATTACCTCTTAAAAAGTGTAATAGGGAGAGTACATTTTGGATAAAATAACCAATAATTAACTTGCTTGGATGTGACTTTAAAATGCTCAAAAAATTATTTAACATATATATAAAGGAATATGTAAGTCTGAATGGGACGCTAAAAATGGCACTAGCTGTTTTTTTAATCACATTAATTATGTATTTCAATTTTTCAACAAATAATCACAGTGAATGCAACAGTGGATTTTCTTTTTCTGGCATTAATACCAGCGTTCAAAATATAAATAAAAGTAATACAATAGTGTGGCAACTTCCAGTTAAGGGAAAGAAGGTAATCGCACTGACGTTTGATGACGGACCAACACCAGGATACACTGATAAGATACTTAAAATCTTAGGAAAGTATGATGTAAAAGCAACGTTTTTCGTTATCGGTTCAAAGGCCCAGAAATATCCAAACTTAGTAAGGAGAGAGGCCAATTATGGACATGAAATTGCAAATCACACCTATACCCATCCTAAGATTTCAAAGCTGAGCTTTAAAGCATATAAAACAGAAATGAAAAAGACCCAAAATGTAATCAAAAAAATAACAGGAAGAACTCCTGTACTGATGCGTCCTCCATATGGTGACCTGAATGAAAACGCTGTTCGGAATACACAAATAATGGGGTTTAAAATGATACTCTGGTCTTGGGATCAGGATACCCGGGATTGGTCCCATCCCGGTGTCAATGCAATAATTAATAAGGTTTTAAATAATGCCAGTTGTGGCGATATAGTACTCTTCCATGACAGTAACACAACAATGGGGCAGACTGCCAGCGCTCTTGAAACCATAATTCCTGAGCTCAAGAGGAAAGGATTCAGTTTTGTAACAGTATCTGAATTAATAAAATTAAAAGGTCAGTAGCATATTTCAGCTCTGACCATAAGTAATCTATTCAGTTCTAAAAAATATCAAGTCAATAAACAGAGTCATGAATATTAAACCACATGCAATATAGCACATTTTAAGTACTCTGTTTCAGTGGAAGCCAACAAAACAGGATGGTCCTTTGCTTGCGAGCGATATTCTATTAGTCGTACCTTTCGCTTCGAATCAGCAGCTGCATCGTAAAGTATATCCATAAATAATTCCGAATCAACATGGTGAGAGCAGGAACAGGTTATCAGAAAGCCCCCGCTATTTATTATTTTCATAGCTCGGAGGTTAATCTCCTTATACCCTCTGACAGCACCCTCTACAGCATTTCTTGTCTTGGTAAAAGCTGGTGGGTCGAGGATTATTGTATCAAACATTTCTCCTTTGTCATAAAAATCTCTTAGGATATCAAAGGTGTTTGCGGCCTGAAACTTTACTACATCTTGGAGGCCGTTTAGATGTGCATTTTTTGTTGCATATTCGACCGCATGCTCAGATATATCAATACCAAGAACACTCTTAGCCCCATATAAACCGGCATGTAGAGCAAATGATCCTGTATGGGTAAAACAATCCATAACCTTAGCATCTTTTACGAACGGTGCTATAGCAGCCCGGTTTTCTTTTTGGTCTAGGAAGAAACCTGTTTTTTGGCCATTCTCAACATCAACCATAAATCTGACACCGTTTTCAATCATTTCTACAGTTGTATCAAATTTACCCTTGAGAAATCCCTTTTGCTGAGGAAGCCCTTCTAGTTCTCTTACAGGAACATCATTGCGTTCAAAGATTCCCCTTGGTTTTATTATTTGGTCCAATATGTCAACGATTTGTGGTTTAAATCTGTCCATACCTAACGCGAGCGTTTGAACAACAAGAATATCCGAAAACTTATCAACAACGAGAGCAGGCAAGAAATCGGATTCTGCAAAAACAGCCCTGCAACTATTGGTATCAGCAACTATCTTTCTATACTCCCATGCAGCGTTTATTCTTTTGTATAGAAAATCGTAGTTAATCTCTTCTTGTTCATAGGTAAGCATCCTTATGGTAATTTGAGATTTAGGATTTATATAGCCCCTTCCAAGAAACTTGTTCTTGAAGCTGTAAACATCTACAATATCTCCAGGGTAAATGTCTCCGGTTGTATGAGAGATATCGCTTTTAAAAATCCAGGGGTGGCCATATTCTACCCTGCTTTCTTTACCTTTAACTATAAATGCTTTTGACATATTTTAATCCTTCCTTAGGCTTTTTCTATTGCCTTCTTTGTCTACAATAACTACGTTATCTAAAGTTGCCTTTAGGTTGGCTTTAAATGAAGCTATATACTCTTTCCTAAGGATATCTCTCTCTGCTAATTCTTCTTCAGAAAGTGCAGTATTTTTTGCTTTTTTAGCAAGTTCATTGAGTCTTTCAATTTTACTGTTTTCCATGTTTTTCCCTTCAATATAAGAATTTATATTCTATATGACCTTCATATTTTATCCAAATACTATTTAATTCATAAACTTAAAACATTATAGCAAAAATTCTGATTCAACTCAAATAAATATAATAAAAAGTGCTATCATTTATAAAATTATAGAGGAATTTTTTGGATTGTGCAGAATGTATTATTAATAGACATTTTATTACTACATAATGCACTACTTTTAGAAAACGCAATACGACAGGATAGCTTTTTAACTTATTTATACAATAATTGAGGTGGTTTCTTGAGTACTTTTAGCATTAACGAGCTAGTAGATATTGATGTTTTACGTAAATTGGTTAACAGTCTTTATGATGCCGCAGGCATTCCTGTCGGCATTCTTGATGACCAGGGCGATGTCCTAGCAATGGTGGGGTGGAGGAACTTTTGTAAAAATACCCATCTTGCTAATCCAGAATGCAAAAAAAAGTGTGATTCTAGTCTTAATTATATTATCAATAATGTCTGGAAAGGCACAATTAAATATAGTTGCCAAAATGGCTTAAATGAGATAGGCGTACCGGTTATGGTCGATGGCTTTCATGTGGCTACCATAATAATTGGTCAGTTCTGGTATGAGGATGAATTGATAGATGAGGCTTATTTCAGAAGTCAAGCTGTAGAATGCGGTTTGGATGAAGATAATTATATATCGGAAATACGTTGTCTGCCAAGGTATTCAAGAATAAAGCTTAATAGCATTATAGACTACTATAATAATTTGCTTACTATGCTTATCGAAAACAATATGATAAGGATGAAATTTGACAAGGTTAAATCCCAGGTGGACAAAAAACAAAAGGGGCTTAGAATGCTAAATCTCCTGTACAGCAATAGCTCAAAGATTGTTGAACTGCAGGATAGACTAGAAAGCGTTCAAAAAATAATATTAGATACTTTGAATGTTGATTATGTATCCATTTATATATATGATGAAGTTTACAAGATGTTAGTGCTATACTCTACATCGGGATTGAGTGAGGAATTTGCTAGTCTGTTTAAACATGTGTCTCCAGGAGTAGGTATCATGGGCCAGACATATGTTGAAAGGCAAAGAAATATGTCACTATCAAAGAATATACCTGACCAGGAGCATGCATCGCTGTATATCAATGAAGGCATTAAGTTGGCTGGCTGCTACCCTATTGTATTTGAAAAAAATTGCTTGGGTGTTATTTTCTTTGGATACAAAAGAATGGCTGCTTTCTCTGAAGAAGACCACTTTTTTATGGATAGTATTTGTAACTTTATAGCTATTATACTCAATAACTCAATACTGATGAACCAGCTAAAAAAGGAGCTTGAGGATAGAATTAATCTTCAGCAAAATCTTTCAAAAGTCAATTGTGAGGTAGAAAATGCAATAGAAGAGGCCAAGAGGGTTAGGAGTGTATTCCGATATAACTTAAGCCATGAGTTGCGAACCCCCATGAATGGAATATTCGGAATGGTTCAATTGCTTGAGTTGGAGGATTTGAATGAGGAGCAGAAAAGTACAGTCAATGTTTTGAAGGAATCCACTCAGAAGATGATAGAGCTTATAAATAATATTTCCGAAATGATAATGATAGAAACAGGACAGATTACAAAACAGGAGCGTACATTCAAAGTAGAGGAAATACTTACTGGTTTGGCAGATGCATTTCACAGCAGATTGTGTGAAAAGAACAATACTTTTAAATATGTTATTAGCGACAATATGCCAAGGGCATTAGTTGGTGATGTAGAGAAGATATCTATAATTTTAAAGCAGATTGTTGACAATGCAATAAAGTTTACTGACAAGGGTAATGTTAATGTGTCAGCCGAAGCGGTTTTCCAATCAGATAGTTCTGAGGAACTTGAGTTGTGCTTCACAATAACTGATACAGGTATAGGCTTTGATATGTCAAAGGTGTCAGAATTGTTCCAACCCTACACTCAAGCTGATGAATCACATACAAGAAAATATGGCGGCTTTGGATTGGGGCTTGCAATAAGTCATGATCTAGCACGTGTACTTAGCGGTAAAATCGAAGTTAGCAGCAAGCCAAATCAAGGTAGTACGTTTACTGTAAGGCTACCCGTAAAAAAAGCAAAAAATGAAATTGAACCTGCATATTCGTTCTATAAAAAAGAGCTAAAGGCTTTTATATTTTAATAGCATTTACATGATGGGAAAGGAAATGTTTATTGTATATGAAACGAGTAATGATTGTTGATGATGCCGGGATAATGCGAGCATCTCTTAAAGTTATGTTAGAGAAGAATGGATATGAGGTATGTGGTGAAGCGGAAAACGGGATTGTAGCAGTCAGTAAATACAAGGAATTACTACCTGATATTATTACAATGGATATTACCATGCCATTGATGGATGGCATAAAAGCGTTAAATGCTATAAAAGCAATAAATAAGGATGTTAAGGTTCTCATGCTCTCTGCTATGGGACAGGATGCACTAGTTGCTGAAGCAGTTCTAAGCGGGGCTAGGGGTTTTGTTGTGAAACCTTTTAAAGAAGAAGTTTTGATAAATGCATTAAAAAAACTAGAATAACATTCTAGCATTTATATAGTTTGAAAGGATCATAGCTATGGATATAATGCAAAATACTGATCCAACGCAAAATGCTGACCCAATGCTGGATATGTTTATATATGAAACAAATCAGCTGATTGAACAGTTAGATGAGATATTACTCAATATGGAGAAGAATAACAATTTATGTACCGAAGGCATAAATGAAATATTCAGAATAATGCATACTATCAAGGGCTCTGCTGCTATGATGATGTTTGAAAATATTGCAGCTGCTGCTCATAGCATGGAGGACTTATTTTATTATATCCGCGAAAAACAGCTAAATACTGCAGATTTCTCTGGAGTTTGCGATTTAGTTTTAGAGGCATCTGATTTTATTAAAGACGAAATTTCAAAAATTAACGTGGGATTGAATGATAGGGGGTCTGAAAAGACTTTAACTACAAAACTCAAAGACTATCTTGGACAGCTTACCAATCAATTTGGAGAGTACAAAAAGGAATTTACGGAGGAGCAAAAAGAACGTTTTTACATAACACCCAAGAATTTTCTAAAGGAAGTGAAGGGCTATAAGGCCCAGGTTTTCTTTCAGGAAGATTGTGAAATGGAGAATATAAGAGCATTTTCTCTAGTACATAGCATTAATGAATTTTGTTCGGAGTTACACTACTGGCCCTCAAAGCTTATAGAGGATTCAAGTACCTGTAAGACAATTCAAAAATCTGGATTTTCAATGTATTTCAAGAGCAGCGAGGCTTATGAGGATATTTACAATCAGTTTGAGCAGGCTATGCTGATAAAAAACTTCCAGCTCAATGTGGTAGAAGACTTTGAAGGACTAGTGAATAATTTATCGGCTGAGAAGGCTACTCACAAATCAAGTTCGGTTTTTTCATCAAAGGGCGCTACTAAACCTTTTAGACAAAATATGATAAGTGTAAATATATCAAAGGTTGACAAACTGTTTGATTTAGTGAGTGAAATAGCGATAACGCAAGATGTGATTGCTAATAACCAGGAGATAAATAACCCTGAACAGGATAGCGTATATCAGTCAGTAAAGCATTTGAAAAAATTGACTGACGAACTACAGGACGTTATATTATCAATCAGAGTTATGCCAATGGCAGTGATTTTCCATAAGGTCAAGAGAATAGTACGAGATATGGGAAAAAAACTAGATAAACAAGTTGAACTTACAATTGAAGGTGAAGACACAGAGATTGATAAAAACATAATAGATAAGCTAACTGACCCTATTATACATATTATAAGAAATGCAATGGACCATGGAATTGAAGGTACAAAAGAGAGAATTTCAAAGCAAAAACCCGAAACCGGAAAGATTCTCGTATCAGTAAAGAATACGCAGAGAACAATTGTGGTAACGGTTAGCGATGATGGTGCAGGTGTTAATGAGGAAAGAATTTTGGAAAAAGCCAGAGAGAAGGGTCTTATTGATAAAAGTCAGGATGAAGTAACCGACGAAGAGATATATTCATTGCTGATGCTTCCGGGTCTCACTACTACTGAGAACGTTACAGAGTACTCTGGAAGGGGTGTAGGTATGGATGTCGTCAAGCAAAATATTGACATAATTGGTGGTAGCATATCTATAGATAGTGAGAAGGACAAGGGGACAACCGTTACCATTACGATACCTCTAGCCATTAGTAATAGAGATGATTATCAGATGTCAAAGGGATACCCTACATAATTTATTCCAAAAGTATAAACAATACTTTACAAATGATGGTAAAGACATTTATACTGTGAAAGGAGTATAACATATGTTACAAAGGAAAAAGATTAGATTATTAATTGTGGATGATTCTTCATTTTTCAGAGGTGTATTACATAGAGAATTATCAAGGGACAGTTCTATTGAAATTGTTGGTACTGCTATAGATGCTTATGATGCAAGGGATAAGATTATTAATCTCAAGCCGGATGTATTAACCCTCGATGTAGAAATGCCCAAAATGAATGGGATAGATTTTCTGAAAACTCTAATGCCGCAATATCCTATACCGGTAGTTGTTGTGAGCGCAGTGAGTGGAAATGTATTTGATGCCTTGGATGCGGGGGCTGTTGATTTCGTTACAAAGCCTGGCTTGAATGCTGGAGAAAACTATGATACATTTGTTCAGGAATTAATTGTCAAGATAAAAATTGCTTCCACAGCAAAGGTTTCTCATTACAAAGTTATAACAGACAGAACAGTTTCTACAAAAAAGAGTAATAGCTTTCATCAAACCAGTGATAGGGTCATTGCTATTGGTGCATCAACAGGTGGTACCGAGGCTATATATAATGTTATTAAAGATTTACCCCGTAGTTTTCCGGGAATAGTGATTGTTCAACATATGCCACCGGTTTTTACTAAAATGTTTGCTGAAAGGTTGAACAATACCTGTCAGATGAGCGTAAAAGAAGCCAGTGATGGCGATGTAGTAATGGCAGGTCAGGTACTTATTGCTGCGGGTGATAATCATATGGAGCTTAGAAAAGGTAGTGGCGGGTACTACGTAAAATGCTATAGTGGGAAAAAGGTAAGTGGACATTGCCCATCAGTGGATGTTCTGTTTGAATCAGTTGCAAAGTATGCCGGAAAACGAGCAGTAGGGATTATTTTGACTGGTATGGGCAGCGATGGAGCAAAAGGCTTGTTATCCATGAGACAAGCAGGATGCTTTACAATAGGTCAGGATGAAAAAAGCTGTGTGGTGTATGGCATGCCAATGGTTGCAAACAATATTGGAGCAGTAGAACAACAGGCAAAACTGCAGGATATTCCACGGATATTGAATAAGTATTTAGCTTCAAATAAGTAAAATAATGTTTGGCTTTACCAATGATAGTTGTTGGTAGATAGGAGGTTTATATGAGAGTGCTAATAGCTGAAGACGATTTTGCAGGTAGAAAATTGCTGCAGAAGTTTTTATCCCAGTTCGGTCAGTGCGATATAGCTGTTGACGGTGTAGAAGCGCTGGATTTGTTTATGGCGTCAATAGTAGACAAACATCCATATGATTTGATTTGTCTAGATGTTATGATGCCAAAGCTAGACGGTATTACCTTGTTAAAGATGTTTCGTAATCTTGAGAAGGAAAAGGAATGTAAAGCTTCAAAAATAATAATGATTACTGCATTAAATGATAGAGATACCGTAACTCAATCGTACGAGAGTGGATGTCAGGCATTTGCATGGAAACCTATTGACCTGGATAAGTTCAGACAAGTACTCGAAAAGTTAAGTTTAATATAGATTTGGTGATAATATGAATTCATTACATAAGCTCTTTAAGGTTCAGACAATTATATCGATTATATACTTTTTAATTATTGCCATATTTGGCGTGTTAAACTTTATAATTGAAGACCGCACTGCAAGAATTGCTGCCACTATTTCTTTTATAGTAATCAGCATTTGCTATCTGGTCTATATTTTGAACGAGGTATTAAGGATAAGCTCTGAACTGGCTAATAACAACAAAGAGATGGCAGTAAGCTGTCATGAAATAAACAACATGCTTAGCGGAGTAATTGGTATGTCTAGCTTGTTGGAAATAACACAACTTGATAAAGAGCAGAAGGAATATGTTGATATTATGAAGGTATATTCTTCAAACTTGAGGACCCTTCTCAATGATATAATGCTGTTTTCAAGTATGGGATTCAAGAAGATGATACTTGAGAATAAATATATCAGTGTACCTCTTTTAGTTAAGCAAGTGTGTAGGCCATATTACACAGAATCAGCTCTCAAAAATATTACCTTTAGCGTAAATATATCAGATGAGCTAAACAACTACATGATATGTACTGACAGTGTTAGGCTAAGCCAAGTGATACATAATTTCCTAAAAAATGCCTTTAAGTTTACATCAAAGGGTGGAGTAACAGTTAATGTAGGTATAAATAAGCAGGAGGATGATTTTAGAGTATTTTTTGAAATAATAGATTCAGGTATAGGAATATCAAAACAGAGTACCGCTCAGATATTCCAGTATTTTATGCAGGCAGATACTGCAAGAGAAAACAGGTATGGCGGCGTGGGCATTGGACTTGCAATAAGTAAAAGTATTATTGAGCTTATGGGAGGCAATATAACTTTAGAAACAGAAGAGGGAAGGGGTAGTAAATTTACTGTGGTTATTCCGTGTAAATACACACAAATCTCTCAAACTGCCGAACAGAGATGACTTTTATATAAAAGAAAACATGTTATTTGTTGTGAGCATTTGTGCTTTAAAAATATCGATTTTTGTGCTATTATAGTGTTAATATTTACTTGGAGGTGCTAAATGTCAGATATTCAAATTGTAATTTTCTTATTGAATGATGAGTTATGTGCAGTGGAAGCGAGTTGCGTTCACAAAATTGAGAAATACACGGCATTGACACCTGTTCCTGAAATGCCCAGTTATATAGATGGAGTTTTTGATTTGAGAGGTAGGGTTGTTCCTGTTATTAATCTCAACAGAAGATTTGGTTTGGGCGATACTGAGATAACTAAAAAAACCAAAATTATTGTTACGAGCAATGATCAAACACTTATGGGATTTGCTGTTAATAACGTAATCGAGATTATTAATATAGACTCCTCTCAGGTTGATAGGACAGAGTCGATAATAAATATTAACAACAAGCATTACATAAAGGGTGTTGGCAAAAAGGATGGAAAGCTATTCTCCATTATTGATTTAAATGCCGTATTAAACAAAGATGAGTTTTCCTTAATTACAGATTCTATAACAAAGTAAGAATAGTTCAAGGGGAGCCCCAAAGTTCAGGATTTATCCTGATTGTGGGGTTCTTTTTTTTGTATAATACTAGATAATATGCAAACTATATTGATATAACTAATCAAATCATTGAGTATGATTTATTGCTATCATATAGGAGAATTATGATTGAGGTATCGGGTGTTACAAAAAAATATGGAAAGGTGCATGCCCTTGATCATGTTTCGTTTACCGTCAAAAATAGCGGAATAACATGCTTACTGGGGATAAATGGAGTTGGAAAGTCTACTATGCTTAAGGCAATTGCTGGTCTACTCCCAATAGATGATGGTATCATCCTCATAGATGGGGATAGAATTAAAAGCTATACCTACAACAACCTTGCCTTTGTACCCGATAGAAATGCTTTCTATCCTAGAATGTCCATTGAGGATATCTTTTATATGATGAAAACTTTCTATATATACTGGGATGGAGAGAAGGCCAACTATATGTTGGAATACTTTAAGCTACATTCAAAATCAAGAGTCTCAGAACTATCCAAAGGCAATCTTGCAAGACTTAAGCTGGTTGTTGGATTTTCACAGGGAGCGCAATACTTACTAATGGATGAGCCATTTTTAGGAATTGATATATTTAGCAGACAAGATTTTATTCAGGCTTTAAAAAAGGATTTTGCTGAGCCTGGGCAGACAATACTACTTACTACGCATGAGATAGCTGAGATTGAGGGACTGGCAGATCGTGTAATACTTTTAGACAGGGGATCGGTTATTCAAGAAATTGAAGTAAATGAGGCTATCAATAATGGAATGTCTATACTGGATATAATGAGGCAGGTATATATAAATGAAGAAAAAGAGCATTAAGCTATTTTTTTTATTAGCCATTGAGTTTAATAGAATTATGGCCGCAATACTGCCCATGGCATTACTATACACTGCAATTCAGCTTATTTCATGCTTTTATAAGGTATATGGATTGAATAAATCAATTGAAGAGACTGCAAACACCGAAATGAAGACTATAGAAAGTGTTATAGAAGCTAGAAAGGGCACTTTCGGGATGTCAAATGTCGTTGAGGGTAATTCGATATTGAGTATTGGTGTTATTATTTTACTGGCAGCACTTGCTTTTTATTGTCTGTTAATCTGGTACAATGAATGGTTTTCAAGCAATAAAACCATTTATACCTTATTACTCTTACCTTACAGCAGATTGAAGCTCTATTTTATTAAGGCAATGTCAATATTAATGTCATACGGAGTTGTTATAGCTGTATTTATTATTAATATAATTTTAAATTATTTTATACTAAAAACTTATCTATATAATGGCTTGCTTGTACAGAATGCACTTATCTCCGAACTAAGGGGGAGCAGCATTATATCAACCTTAGCACCCACACAGGGGACGGAAATTTTAGCATATGGGTTCGGTATATATGGAATACTTGGTGTGCTATTTGGATTTCCACTTATGGAAAGAGGGCTTGGATGGAAGGGAGCAGTGCTTGCGGTATTATTGCTAATCATTTTTCCATATGTATTTATTTGGTTAGGTACGACTTATTGGCTTTTTACCTCAGAAGCTATAATTCTACAATTGCTGTGGGCAGCATTATTTATAGCAATATCGATTCTTTCTGCTAGAGCATTGCTAGAAAGTAAAATTTCTGCTTAAGGAGAGTTATTATGAGGAGTAAATGGACAGTTCTAAATCTAGCAGTTCTCATGGTATCAGCAGTAGTCATTATTGTCTATTTAATCATGGTAAATGCTAATACATTGGATTTACATTACACTTTAAATACTTTGTCTGGAAATGCAAGCGAACTCAATGATGTGGTTTTTAGGGGAATAAGGGTAAACTCAACCTATGATGTCAGGGAGATATTAGTGCATGGTAGCAATACTTCTGTCAAAAGAATAACCAAATTTGATGCAAAGCGTGAAGCTAGCAAGGTTGTTTTACAAAATAAAGAGGTTTTCAGGGGAAGAAGTAATTATAACAATGTTTATGAGACAGACAAATATATCTTATATTTTAACGAGCAAAATCAAGGTGCACAGATACAGGATTTAATTATAAAAAATAGAGTATCAGGCATAGCAGTTACTGTTAAAATTACCCCTCCAATGGTTGAAAATCTTGCAAACACTGTCTTCGGAGGCATATCAGTGTACAACAATAATGCTATTCTTCTCATGGTTGGCAAAACCATGTCTAGTCAAGAGAGCTTGCCGACAGATACGGTGTTGGCTGTATATTTTGTTAGCCTCGATAAAGGTCAGGTGTATGACAGACAAATGTTCAACTTGATGACTAAAAATGAAGCAATAGGCTTTAAGCTGCCGTTTAGCAATAGATATAGCAGTGTCAAAAATACTGGTATAGCTGTGGTTCCTTTATATCCATTTATCTACTCTGAAGATGAAAATATACTGTCAGAAGGTTTTGGGGGAGTTAAGCCGAAGCTTTTTATGTATAATTATTACGAAAAAGAATTTTATGATTTGGATTTACCTGATTTTGTAGTAATTGATGACTCTACTTTTTTGATTAATAGTTTAGACGGTTCTCATGTAAGTCATATTATAACCGGACAAGAACTGTATAGTATTAATCAAGAAACAGGACAGCTCGAAAGTACAATTATATTAGAGCGTGCCTCCAAGCCTGAAATATATTTTAAGTTTATTGACAAAGCATTGATAAAAGGAAATAAGATATATATGATTCAACATGCTAGGAATGATAATGGTTTTGAAATAAGAATAACAGCAAATGATATATATACAGGGAAACTATTGTTTGAAGGCAGCTTAACCTCAAACGACTCTACCTCCGATATATGGTTTCAACAGTCAAAAGAGCTTAAAGACTTGAGCATAGAGGCAATAATATAAATATATATCATATATAAATTGTGAAAAACCTACAGTATATATAATTTGTATCAGAACAGTTATGCCTAAAGATAATTCCATAAAACATTTTTAAGCCTATAGTTAAATTGCCATTTAACAAATATATATCCTACTATATACAATTCTCTATAAATTAATAATAGAGGCTGTTATAGCAGCCTCTATTAAAAACAAATTATTTTTTATCGGTTTCACGAATTTCCACTCTTCTGATTTTTCCACTGATAGTTTTGGGAAGCTCAGCTACAAACTCTATAATTCTAGGATATTTGTATGGTGCAGTAACATTTTTAACATGCTCCTGCAATTCTTTTACCAGACTATCGCTTGCCACATAGTTTTTTGCCAATACAACAGTGGCTTTAACAATCTGTCCTCTTATTTCATCCGGTACTGCGGTAATAGCGCATTCAAGTACAGCAGGGTGTTCTACCAGAGCGCTTTCAACCTCAAAAGGTCCAATTCTGTAACCTGAGCTTTTGATAACATCATCCGCTCTTCCTACAAACCAATAAAAACCATCCTCGTCTCTCCAAGCTATATCTCCGGTATAATAAATATCATCATGCCAAACCTTATTTGTAAGAGCTTCATCCCTATAATAGCCATTGAACATTCCAATGGGCTTTCTCTTGTCCAGTCTGACGACAATCTGTCCTTCCTGACCATCCTGACATGAGTTTCCTTCATCGTCCAAAAGGTCGATATCATATCCTGGAGAAGGCTTACCCATTGACCCTGGTTTTGGTTCCAACCAAGGATATGTGCCCAGTGTAACAGTAAGTTCTGTTTGTCCGAAACCCTCCATCAGCTTGAGACCGGTAGCTTTGTAGAATTGATTATATACTTCTGGATTGAGGGGTTCGCCCGCAACCGCACAGTACTTAAGCTTGCTCAAATCGTACTGTGAGAGATCTTCCTTGATAAAGAATCTGTATATTGTTGGTGGAGCACAAAAGGATGTAACCCCATACTTCGCTATTACTTCCAACATTTCTTTTGGCACAAATTTGTTTAAGTCATATACAAAAACTGCGCAGCCTGCAAGCCATTGACCGTAGATCTTGCCCCAAACTGCTTTTGCCCAGCCAGTGTCTGCAACAGTCAGATGAAGGCCATCCTCTTGGACATTTTGCCAGTATTTTGCTGTTAAAATGTGTCCGAGTGGATAGGTATAATCGTGTTGAACCATTTTAGGCATGCCGGTAGTACCTGATGTAAAATATAGAAGCATTATGTCATCATTTTGTGAGGCTTCTTCGCCTGTGGGCCTCTCAAAATCAGGGGAGCTTTGGTCAATACCTTTAACAAAGTCGAGCCAACCTTCCTTTTCACCACCTACTAGTGCCTTGTATTTCAATGAAGGTGAGCTTTCTTCAGCGGCTTCAATATGCTCTATAACTTCAGGTTCAGCCACACATACAATCATCTTTATGTCAGCGGCATTGTTTCTATATACAATATCCTTCTTTGTAAGCAGATGAGTTGCAGGGATGGTAATTGCACCAAGCTTGTGAAGAGCCAGAATGCAGAACCAGAACTCGTATCTCCTCTTTAAGATAAGCATTACAGGGTCTCCACGTTTAATGCCAATTGATTTAAAGTAATTGGCAGTTTTGTCGCTGTATTCTTTTAGCTGTGAAAAAGTAAAGGTGGCTTCTGCACCATTTTCATCACACCAAACTAATGCTGTTTTATTGGGAGCTTTTTTTGCATAATCATCTACAACGTCATACGCGAAGTTAAAATTGTCGGGAACAGTAATCTTAAAATTTTCTACAAAATCCTCATAAGAGGTATAATCTACTTTAGATAAGTATTTCTCTAGCATTGTGACCTCCATATATTCCTAAAAAATAATTGCAAGGAATCTAGCTTGTTTGCCGTTCATTGCCTTCATACCGTGATTTGCAGAGGAGTCAAAATATATAGAATCTCCTTCTTCCATAATAATCTCATGACCGTTAATGATAATCTTGATGGTACCTTCTAATACATAATTGAATTCTTGACCTTTATGGCTGTTAAAGTGTACCGGCTCGTCCTCACTTACTGGGGGAACGGTTACTATAAACGGCTCAGCTTTTTTGCCAATAAAATTATAAGCTAAACTGTGATACTTATATGCCTCGCGCCTTTCAACGCTAACACCAGCTCCACGTCTGACCAACTGATAGGTATGCAGTTTAGGAGCATCACCGGTAAGAATTGCTGACAATTCAACATTAAACTTGTTTGCTATCAAGTATAGGAAGCTTACTGGGATATCTGTATTTCCCCCCTCATAACTTGTGTATGTTTCGACATCAATATTTAACTGGCTTGCAAGAGTTTCAACTGTTAATCCCGCAATCTCTCTCAAATCTCTAATTCGAGTTGCAATCATTTTAATCTGATCTGACATGTAATCACACTCCTAAAATATAAATAAATTGTTATACATGGCTTGTATATATTAATATAATGCTATTATAAAATGTATTAATATATCAATATAATTCTATAATGAAATATACACCAATACATACATGATTTCTACCTACTTTCTTCTAATCAAAGTTCATGATTTCTGACATTTTTAATTATAAAATAGTATGGTAAAAAATATTGCGATATGATAGTATAAAATTTGAAAGAAGTGACATTATATTGAAATATTTGGAGGGAGTTCAGTGACAATTAGTAAAAAGATATTATCTATTTGTTTTGGTTGTATAGTCATTTTTGGTGGTGGAGCCTTAAGCAGTGTTTTGCTTGGTATCCCTATGTATATTGTCGCAGTAGTAGCAAGTATTTTTATTATTGGTGTGGGTATATGGTTCACACTATCTCTCACACGCCCTCTCAAAACCCTTGTAAAGGTTGTTGAAAGAACGGCTAATTTTGATTTGTCACACGACCAGACATATAATTTGATAAAGGGAAGAAAGGACGAAATAGGTATACTTGCAAGAAATATTTCTACTATGAGAAGCTCTTTTCGTGATATGTTAAGTTTAATGCAGGACACTTCAGATGGTTTGTTTGACGCATCTACTCAAGTAGAGAAGATGGCCCGTGAACTCCGCGACAAGACAGATCATACCTTAGAAACAACCGAGCATTTGTCTGCAACAATGCAAGAGTCAGCTGCAACAACTCAACAGATCAATTTTACAACACAGGAAATAAAACATAATATTGATCTTATTTCTCAAAAGTCTGAGCTTGGAGCAAATGAAGCATTAAGTATTAATTACAGGGCAAATGAAATAAAAGAGGATGCAAAAAAGGCGGCAGACAACGCTAATGATGTATACATAAATGTAAAGCAACAGCTCATGACTGCTATTGACGAGGCGCAAGCTGTGTCACAAATTGAGTTGCTAGCTCAAGCAATTTTGCAGATTACAGAGCAAACAAATTTACTTTCTCTTAATGCAGCAATAGAAGCAGCTCGTGCTGGCGAGGCGGGAAAAGGGTTTGCTGTCGTTGCTGATGAAATAAGAAAACTAGCTGACCAGTCATCAAAAACAGCAGGCGACATAAAAAACATTGTTATGAAGGTAAATCAATCGGTAGGTGCATTGACAGATAGTGCAGGAGTTCTACTGGATTTTGTTGATAAGGATGTTCTAAATGACTACAAGAAGCTTATTGATACAGGTTCACAGTACTGTGATGACTCAGGAAAATTCTCAAAGATGATGAGTGAATTCAATGAATCTTCAAAGCATATTAATACTTCTATTTCAACTATTGTTATGGCAGTTGAACAGGTTACCAAGAGTGTCAACGAGAGTGCGGCAGGTGTGGAAAATATCACAGTTAAGACAGCTGATATAGTTGAAGAGTTTAGTAAGGTTGAGACATCCACTAAACAAAACCTTGTATCATCTCAAAAGCTCAAGGAACAGGTTAAAAAATTTACCTTATAAAACAAACAAGGCAACCACACTGTTACTATTTTCTTTCCCTTAGTCTAACTAATTTAACCAACAGGTGATTGTTATGGAGAAAATACTAGTAAAAATCAATGAAAAGTTAATTGATGTAAAGCTAGCCCAGGATGTACTTACATCGTCTGGTATTTTAATTGTGCCAGAAGATACTGTGATAACAGATCATATTCTTAAAAAGCTTTATGATTTCAAAATTGAGGATGTTGTTGTCTACAAGCCTGAGAAGGCTGTAGATATTGTTGAATCCACGCAAGTAAATACTTATGAATTATATTATAAGGAGTACTCCAAGGATGTTAATGAATTAAAAGGGGTACTTCAGGAGATTGCTGCTGGTAAAAGGCTAGACTATTCACGTGTTGACAAGATTTCAAAGAATATTTATTACAAAATCAATAACTGTTTTTCCTTCATAGAGTGTATTAAGGCTGTTAAAAGTGTTGATGAGTATACATATACTCATTCTGTAAATGTGTCCGTTTACTCTATGCTCATAGGAAAATGGCTAAATTTTAATGATAATCAACTTATGGATATTATACTAGCAGGGCTTCTTCATGACGTAGGCAAAGCAAAAATTCCTCTTGAAATACTCAATAAAAAGGGTCCGTTGACATATGATGAGTTTGAAATAATTAAAAAGCATACATTATATGGCTATGAGATTGTTAAGGACCATGATGAGATTAGTAATGAAGTAAAAAAAGCTATTCTGACACACCATGAAAAGGAAAACGGAAAAGGTTATCCAATGGGCCTTAAAGGGGATCAGAAGAACCTATATGCCAAGATTATTACTGTTGCGGATGTTTTTGATGCAATAACGACTGTTAGAGTTTACAAAGATAAGAAGACACCATTTGATGCATTTAAAGAACTTGAAGCCGTTGGCTATGATGCATTGGACCCTCAGATTTTGATGGTTTTGTTCAAAAACCTTCCCAGCTACTATGTAGGCTCAAAGGTAAAAATGAATTCTGGTGAGTTGGGTGAAGTAGTATATGTACCATCACAATGCATATATGCTCCGGTTGTGAGATTAGAAGATGAACAATTCCTTGACATTTCAAAATGCCAGGACAAGTCTATTAAAGAATTTATTTAAAATTTATTAATAGTTTAGCTAGTTAAATTAAAGATGCCAGGACAAGTCTATTAAACAATTCATTAATAATTTATTTAGTTCTTTTTTAAAATGATATGTTTGTAGTTTTCTCATAATTATAATGATTCAAGAAAAGTAGTTACCGCTTTTGATGGTACTACTTTTTTATTTGTCACGACACCCAGCTCTCGTTTTGGGGGCTTTTTTGCTGGTACTATTTCGAAAAGCTCACTATTTTCAATATATTGTTGGGCACTTTCACGAAGCACATATGCAATACCTGTGCCTATTCTAGCAAATTCTATAACAAGTTCAAGGCTTTCAAGTTCGATTTCAGCGTTGCAGGTAAGTCCGTTTTCCTCAAAAAAACTATTGAGGAGTTTTCGAGTGGAGCTTTCTGAATCCAAGAGTATTAATGGATATTTATTTAACTCACTCAATGATATTTGACTATTTTTAAGATTAGGATATTTATGGGGCACTGCAACAAATATATCTTCTACACTCGCAAATTTCTTGTAGCTGTAATTGGTATTATCCTGAGGTGGGGTAGCAATAATAAAGTCCGCTAGACCATCCTTTAGAACTCCATAGAGCTGAGGTGTAGTCCTGTTTATAACTTTTACAAGTATTTTGGGGTACTGCTGATTGAACTTCTTGATATATGGCATGAGAAAATATTTGCAGATTGAATCAGATACTCCAATTCTAATGTCACCTGCACTTAAATCATCCATTTCTATAAGTTTTGACTCAGCCGTCTTTAAATAGTTGTAAGCTTGGGAGACATAGCTATATAACAGCTCGGCCTCTTTTGTTAGCTGAATACTACGGGCATTTCTGATAAACAGCGATACTCCCAACTGCTTCTCAAGTCCTTTTATAGCTTGGCTAACTGCAGACTGTGTTATATATAACCTTTTAGCAGCTGTAGAAAAGCTTTTTTCAGTGGCACAATAATAAAATATCTTATATAACTCAAAATTTATATCCATTAGTTATCCTTATACATTATATTAATAATATTAATTTTACTAATATATTTTATCATATTATAATTAAGTAGGAAAGAGAAATATAGAAAACTTGTTGAGATTTACTAAGACTTAATATGGACTTGTAAAGAATAATTGCAGAATTATATAGTCTGGAAAATGACTGATATAGAGAATTATTGGACAGCGAAAAGGATAAGGGCTGATAAAAAAGCTGAATAAATGGCCAATAATAGGTTTATAGGAAGACTCATAAAGACTAAAATAAATTGGTATCAAATAAAAGCGGGGGTATTACATATGTCAAATGTAAAAAGACTATTTGTTGTAAAAAAGCAGCCATATGATGTCGAGGCACAGGGGCTGTTTTCTGATCTGAAGGAAACCTTGGGGATATCAACACTTGAAAGTGTTACAATCGTAAACCGTTATGACATAGAGGGGATAGACGATGAGGTTTATGGAATGGCTCGTAATACCATTTTTTCTGAACCTCCTGTAGACTATGTGTTTGACGAAAGGTATAGCATTCCCGAAGGGGCACAAGCATTTGCAGTAGAATACTTACCCGGGCAATATGACCAGAGGGCAGACTCAGCAGCACAGTGCATTCAACTGCTTACTCAGGGTGAAAGACCATTGATAAGAGCTGCAAGAGTGATTATTCTCCAGGGAGAATTGAGCAACTCTGATGTTGAGGCTATCAAGAAGTTTTATATAAATCCGGTAGAGAGTCAAGAGGCTTCAATGCAAAAACCTTCCACTCTCATGATGGAAGTAGAGCAGCCTACTGATGTAGCTATCATTGATGGTTTTATTAGCATGAGCAAGGATGAACTATCAACACTGTTGAAGGAAATGGGCTTTGCAATGTCCTTTGATGACATTGTTTTCTGTCAGAATTATTTTGCCAACACCGAGAAGAGGGACCCTTCAGTAACAGAAATGAGAATGATAGATACCTATTGGTCTGATCATTGCAGACATACAACCTTTCTTACTAGAATTGATAGTGTTGAATATGAGGATGGGAAATACGCAGAAGTTATCAAGGATACCTTTAAAAGCTACAAGCAGGTAAGAGAGGATATATATAAAGGCCGCGACAAGGATATTTGCCTGATGGATGTTGCTACCATTGCAATGAAGGCACTTAAAAAACAAGGTAAGCTTGATGATCTTGATCTTTCAGATGAAATAAATGCATGTAGTATTGTAGTAAATGCAGATATAAATGGGAAGAACGAAGAATGGCTGGTAATGTTCAAAAATGAGACACATAACCACCCTACAGAGATTGAACCATTTGGTGGTGCTGCTACTTGCCTAGGTGGTGCAATCAGAGACCCATTGTCAGGCAGAGTATATGTATATCAGGCAATGCGAGTTACAGGAAGTGGTGATCCAAGAACAAAACTAGAGGATACTATTCCAGGCAAACTACCTCAAAAAAAGATTACTACTGGTGCTGCAGCTGGTTATAGCTCATATGGAAACCAGATAGGGCTTGCTACCGGTCAGGTTGCAGAAATATATCATGAAGGCTACGTTGCAAAGAGAATGGAAATCGGTGCTGTAATAGGTGCTGCTCCAAGAAAGAATGTTGTTAGAATGCAGCCACAGGCAGGCGACAAGATTATCCTTCTCGGGGGAAGAACAGGTCGTGATGGTTGCGGAGGTGCAACGGGCTCTTCAAAAGCACATACAGAGGAATCCTTGGTTTCTTGTGGTGCGGAAGTACAAAAGGGTAATGCACCTACAGAGAGAAAAATTCAGAGATTATTCAGAAATCCTGATGTAAGCACTTTGATAAAGAGATGTAATGACTTTGGAGCGGGTGGAGTTTCCGTTGCTATTGGGGAGCTTGCTGACGGACTCATCATTGACTTGGATGTTGTTCCAAAGAAGTATGAGGGCCTTGACGGAACCGAACTTGCCATATCCGAGTCACAGGAAAGAATGGCTGTAGTTGTGGATAGTGCCGATGTAGAAAAGTTCATTGCTTACTCAAACTCAGAAAACTTAGAGGCTGTGGTAGTCGCTGAGGTTACAGAAGAAGCAAGACTTAGAATGCTTTGGAGAGGCAACAAGATTGTTGACCTCAGCCGTGAGTTCCTTAATTCAAATGGTGCAACTCAGACAATTGATATAGCAATAACTGCTCCTAATGAAAAATCATACTTTGATGTTAAGCAGGATATGTGCAACAGCATTAATAACATAGAAGAAAAATGGATAGAGAATTTACAGGATTTGAATAAATGCAGCCAAAAGGGATTGGTAGAACGCTTTGACAGCACAATTGGCGCAAACACCGTGCTTATGCCATTTGGTGGTAAGTATCAGCTCACACCTGCAGAGGGTATGGCAGCTAAATTGCCAGTGAAAGAGGGGGACACAAGTACAGGTACTCTTATGTCCTATGGCTATAACCCTGAAATCTCCTTGTGGAGTCCATTCCACGGAGCTGTATATGCTGTTGTAGAAGCAATAGCAAAGGTGGCTGCAATGGGTGGTGATTACAAGAAGGCAAGACTTACATTGCAGGAGTATTTTGAAAAGCCAGGTAAGGACAGTACCCGCTGGGGCAAGCCATTAGCTGCACTATTGGGAGCATATTATGCACAGATGAAGCTGGGAACTGCTGCAATTGGGGGCAAGGACAGTATGTCCGGAAGCTTTATGCAATTGGATGTTCCTCCAACATTGGTTTGTTTCGCTGTTGATACTGTAAATGTTAATAGTGTTGTATCAAACGAGTTTAAGGCTGCAGGTAGCAAGGCAGTTTTACTCAAGGTTTCAATGGACAATAATCTATTACCAGACTTTGATTGCCTCGATAAGGTTTACAATAAGGTACACAAGCTTGCTACAGACGGTAGCATTCTCTCTGCTAGCTCTGTAAGAGCAGGCGGAATAGCCGAGATCATAAGCAAGATGGCATTTGGTAATATGATTGGCTTTGAATTTGCACAGGACGTTAGTACAAGTGAATTATTTGCACCACTTTATGGTTCAATCATAATAGAAGTGGCAGAGGATTTTGATTTAGCAAGCCTCGATGGAATTGATTATAAGGTATTGGGTACTACAACAGCTGAAGGAGCAATCAAGGCAGGTGGCACTGTACTCAGTCTTCAAATGCTCGCAGAGAAGTGGCAGCAGCCGCTAGAGAAGGTATTCCCAACTAAGGCAAAGAGCATTAAGAGTATACCTGCTAAGTATAGCTATGACAAGGATGTAGCAGCTTCAAGCTCAGCAGCAAATGCTGATAATACAACCGCAGTAAGAACAGCAAATGCAACAGCAAATCCAGCAGCAAATGTGACTGGTGCAAAAACCTCAAAGGGCATTGCTAAGCCAAGAATATTCATACCAGTATTCCCAGGGACAAACTGTGAATACGACACCAAGAAGGTTTTTGAGAATGCGGGTGGTATTGTTGAGACCTTGGTTATCAGAAATATGTCCCACAAGGATATAGAAGAATCAATAAAAGAGATGAAGAGGATTATCGACAATTCTCAGATAATAATGATACCGGGCGGATTTAGTGCCGGTGATGAGCCAGAGGGTTCAGGTAAGTTTATAGCAACAGCCTTCAGAAATCCCGTTGTGAGCGAAGCAGTAATGAACATGCTCAAGAATCGTGATGGTTTGATGCTGGGTATATGCAACGGTTTCCAGGCACTTGTAAAGTTGGGCTTGCTACCTTATGGTGAAATCAGAGATATTGATGAGGGCTGTCCTACACTTACCTTCAATACTATAGGACGACATCAGTCCTGCCTTGTTACTACAAAGATTGCATCAAACCTTTCACCATGGCTGTCAAAGGTAAATGTGGGTGATATGCACAGTGTTGCAATCTCGCACGGTGAAGGCAGGTTTACAGCAAGTGACGAAGTACTCTCTGTGCTGGAGGCAAACGGGCAGATTGCAACACAGTACGTTGATCTAAACGGTATGCCGACATATGATATTGCTTACAATCCCAATGGTTCAGTAAATGCTATTGAAGGTATTACCAGCCCTGATGGCAGAATTCTTGGCAAGATGGGTCACTCCGAGAGAATTGGCACAAACCTGTATAGAAATGTGCCAGGTAATAGAGAGCAGAAGCTATTTGAAGCAGGCGTTGAGTACTTTAAGTAATTATTGTATAGGACGCAGGATTACAAAATTATCAATTAGTGATATAATAGGCAATCATTAATTTACAAGAATAACAAGTAAGCAAATATAACAGTAAACAAATATAGTAGTAATCAAATATAATGGTAATTAAATTTAATAGCAAAATAATGTAATAGTAATCAATACTATAAAGTAATCAAGTATAAAAGCAACCACAATATAATAGTTATTCAACAAAAATGCCAGTTTAGAGCATCTTTATGTAAGTACCTAGTAAAGTACTACAGTAAAAGGTGCATAAGCTGGCATTGTTTTTTCTGTAAAAATAGAAATGTATTAATAGAAATGTTTTTATATTATGGCGGCGGTTCCATAAAGGTAATAGGTAACATTTGAAGTTTTGACATAAAAAGGTATAATAAGTATATTACAGCACCAAATTTTATCAAATAAAAGTTTATGGAAAGCTTAGGAGAATCAAAATGATAGTAAATAATCCGATAATGTGGATTGATATGCCCGACCCTGATTTGATAAGAGTGAGGGACACCTATTATATGGTTTCTACAACAATGTTTGTAATGCCGGGTGGACCAATATTAAAGTCGAAGGATCTATATCATTGGGAGCTTGTCTCATATATCTTTAATACAATAGAAGATAATGAGATATATTGTCTTGAAAATGGTAAACACGCATATGGAAAGGGTCAATGGGCAACCAGCCTCAAGCATCACAATGGCAGGTTCTATGCTTGCTTTGTCTGCCATGACCTGCAAAGGACCTTTATATATTATACTGAGGATATTGAAAAAAGCGGTTGGGAGAGATATGTCATCAATGATGTGTTTCACGATATGTCCTTCTTATTTGATGATGACGGCAAAGCGTATCTCATTTATGGTAATGGCGACATTAGGATTGTTGAACTCAATGAGAATATATCAGGTATAAAAAAGGGTGGTATCAATCAACTGCTCTTTAGTACCCCAACTGAGGATATAGGCTTACGCTGTGAAGGCTGTAGGGCATATAAGCTAAATGGCTACTATTATCTTTTATTTATTGAATGGCCCAGAAACGGAAACGCAAGAAGGAGACAGGTTTGCTATCGTTCTATGAGTTTGCTTGGAGAATATGAGAGAAAAATTATTCTCGATGACGATATGGGTTATCAGAACAATGGTGTTGCACAGGGTGCACTTATTGATACTGTAGATGGAAAATGGTATACAATGCTGTTTCAGGACCATGGCGCTGTAGGCAGAATTCCTTATTTACTTCCTGCAATATGGGAGGATGGTTGGCCTGTAGTTGGAATAGATGGTAAAGTACCAAAAAGCTTTGAAGTCCCTTTTGAGGAGTACATAGCAAGTCCATTAATTATTAGTGATAGCTTCTGTCATGATGTAAATATAATGGACAGTAGATGGGAGTGGAACCATAATCCAGATGATAGTTGCTGGTCTTTTACTGACAATCCAGGGTATTTGAGGCTTTATGCAAAGTATGCGGATAAGCTTCTATCAGCAAGAAACACATTAACGCAAAGAACCAGTGGTCCTACTTGCGAGTTCATTGTCACATTATCTACACGTGGAATGAAACCAGGAGATTTTGCCGGGCTTGTAGCACTTCAAGGTAACTTTGGTGCAATTGGTGTGAAGGTACTTGACAAGGGTGAAAGAAAGCTCGTCAGCTCAAGAAGAATTGATGGGGGCGACCAAAAAGATTATATAGTTAATAACCTTAAAGAGGACAATATTCGTTTTAAAATAGCGTTTGACTTTATAGATAGCAAGGATATTGCGGCATTCTACTACTACGATACAGAAAAAGCAGTATGGGTGGAAGTTCAAGATAGGCTGAAAATGAAATATACCCTTGACTTGTTTATTGGTTATAGAGTGGGATTGTTCTGCTATTCTGATAAGGAAGATAGCGGATTTGCAGATTTTACAGATTTTCAATATCTACCTGGCATTGAGCTATAGCTGTATGTACATTAAATGATAGTGTATAGCGAATTATGAGAAAACAGAGTAAGTTGAATATACTCATTTGAATATTAAAAGCATATATTTCATTAAATGATGGGAGCGATTATATGAGACAGATAAAAGGAAAAGACACAGTTATAAAAGACCATGAGTTAAAGAGAAGAGAGCGTGAAAACAGAGAGTATTTGATGAGACTGACAAATGAAAATCTGCTTGTTAATTTTCAGCTTGAAGCAGGTCGCTACAAGGGCAGAGAACTCCATGAAAATGCTCATGGAGGCTGGGAGTCACCTGTATGTCAGCTTAGGGGACATTTCCTAGGCCATTGGCTATCTGCGGCTGCTATCCATTACGATAAAACAGGCGATATGGAGCTTAAATCCAAAGCGGATGCTATCATTGATGAATTACTTGAGTGTCAGAAGGATAATGGCGGTGAATGGGCAGGCCCAATCCCTGAAAAATACTTATATTGGATAGCAGAGGGCAAAGAAATTTGGGCTCCGCAGTACACAATTCATAAATTATTTATGGGCTTGACGGACATGTACAAATACACAGGCAGTCAGAAGGCTTTGCAAATAGCGGATAGCTTTGCAGACTGGATATTAAATTGGAGCGGCAGATATTCCAGGGAAAAATTTGACGAAATACTGGATGTGGAAACTGGCGGTATGCTTGAGGCTTGGGCAGATTTACTGGAGTTTACAGGTAGCCCTAAATACAAGACTCTGTTGGAGCGTTACTATAGAAGTAGGTTGTTTAAGCCATTACTGGAGGGAAGTGATCCCCTAACTAATATGCACACAAATACAACTATTCCTGAGATTCTAGGATGTGCGAGAGCTTATGAAGTGACTGGAGATAAAAACTGGTTGGATATTGTTGAAGCGTATTGGAAGTGTGCTGTAACGGACAGGGGATATTTAGTTACTGGTGGGCAAACCTCTGGAGAAGTATGGATGCCAAAGAAGAAATTTAAGGCCCGATTGGGGGACAAGAACCAGGAGTTTTGTACAGTATATAATATGATTCGACTGGCGGAGTTCCTTTTCAGGCAAACTGGAGACCCTGCTTACATGCAGTATATGGAGTATAATTTTCACAACGGAATAATGGCGCAGTCATATTATCAGGAATATACTCTTAATGGCTATAAGCACGATTATCCTAAAAAAGGCTTGCTTACTTACTTCCTACCTATGAAGGCTGGACTTAGGAAGGAATGGGCGGGTGAAACGGACAGCTTCTTCTGCTGCCATGGTACTATGGTGCAGGCTAATGCCGCTTTAAACAGATGTACATATTATGAAAAGGATAATAATGTGTATATATGTCAGTACTTTGATTCCTCTACCAGTATCAAAATAAATGACGAAACAATTTGCATTAATCAGGCCAGAGACAATATGAGTGGAAGCTTAATGGCATCCTCAAATACAGCTGGATATCAGGTAATAAATGATATGACGGCTTTCCATGAAAATATACCACAGTATAGAAAGCATGATATAACAATATCCTTCTCAAGTTCAGGTAGCCACAGCTTTACTTTGGCTTTAAGAATTCCAGACTGGATTGTGAGTGAAGCTAGTATTTATATAAATGAGGCACTACACGGTAAGACCAGCAACAGCAGTGATTTCTATAGAATAACCCGCCAATGGACGAATGGAGACAGGGTTAGTATATTGCTTCCAATAGGAATTAAGTCTTTTACGCTGCCTGATGATATCAATACCGTTGCTTTTCGATATGGACCAGACGTACTCGCTGGTTTGTGTGAAACAGAAAAGGTGCTTATAACTGACAATACAGAGAATTCTTCTAATGATATTTCGGCTATGGTAGAGATGGAAAATGAGAGAGAGTGGGGTAGCTGGCGCTATTTCTTCAAGATAATAAACCATGGAGAAGTCATTCAGCTTAGAAGACTCAGAGATATTGGCTATGAGCCATATCAGATATATTTTAGTACAAGAGGGCTATAAGCGCTTTAAAATGCGATATATAAAATATCATGCTTTGGAGAAAATAATCCCGATTATTATTTTAATAAAAGGTGAGCTAATTGGGAGAAGAAAAAAGCAAGGGTCAACATTCAGATGTAAGAGGCGATATAGAAAAAGATATTACAAGTAAAGATAGTACAAGTAAAGATAGTACAAGAAGCGATAGTACTCAAAAGCGTGATAAGTCTGGAATGACTGACATGACCAAGGGTAATGCGTATAAACTGATTATATACTTTTCTATACCATTACTCATTGGTAACGTATTTCAGCAGCTTTATAATATGGTGGACAGTATAGTGGTTGGGAACTATATAGGTCCTGCAGCTTTAGCAGCTGTTGGGCTTGGTTTCCCAATCATTTTCCTTATGAGCTCATTTTTTATGGGAGTGGGTATTGGAACTACAACTATGATTTCTCAGTACTATGGAGCAAAAGAGCAAGACAAGGTCAGACTGACTATAGGGACGATATATTCATCCATGCTTATTGCTATAATACCATTTACACTCTTGTGTATATTTATTACCGACCCGCTTATGAATATTATGAAGGTGCCACAAGATGCATATTCCATGGCTCGGATTTATATTATCATTGTGTTTGCAGGGTTAATAGGTAATTTCGGCTACAATATAAATGCTGGTATATTGCAAGGCTTAGGGGATAGCAAAACCTCTCTATTATTTCTCTCAGTTGCTATGGTAATTAATATCGTTCTGGATATTGTTTTTGTAGTATTTCTGAAAATAGGGGTAGCTGGTGTTGCCTTTGCCACAGTGATTGCACAGCTTTTTTCATGGGTATTTGGCATTATATATATAAATAGAAGATATAAGGACATAAAAATCAAACCCTTTACTTATATATTTGACAAGAGTATATTCAAGCAGGCCATTAGGCTTGGAATTCCTTCGGGAGTTCAGCAAGCCTTGTATTCGGTAGGTGCGATTATACTTCAAGCACTTATAAATAGCTATGGTTCAAACTTTATAGCAGGCTATAACGGTGCAAATAAGATAGATACCTTTGCATTTATGCCTATGGCGAGCTTTTCAGCTGCTGTAACAACCTATGTGGGACAGAATATTGGTGCTGGGAAAATGGATAGAGTAAGGGCGGGGACGAGAGCTGGCTTGCTGCTCTCAATAGGTGCGTGCATTTTTATGGCTATTGTGGTGTTCCCATTTAGAGCTACACTTATGGGGCTTTTTAGCAGTGAACCGGAGGTTATAAATGCAGGGGTGGCATATCTAAATCAGGTGCTACCTTTCTTTTCACTATTAGCTGCTCTATTTATTTTAAATGGCGTAATGAGGGGAGCAGGAGAGATGACCTTTCCAATGATATCTGCCTTTGTATCCTTGATAGTTATAAGGGTACCTGCTGCATATATATATGCTCACCTATTCGGAGGGCACTATATGTTTTTCAGCTATGCAACAGGTTGGCTTATAGGGCTAATAATTACTGTTATCTATTACTTTAGCGGAAGATGGAAAAACAAAATAATCATATAAAGGATGTTAATACTACCTAGAAAGTGGTAAAATTAATCAGAGTTTTTCGTTGGGAGAACGAATAAGACCAAAGGTCAAGAATGAGGGTAACAAGTGAAGGCACAGTAATAGGAACAATGATAACAAGTACTATGTTAAGAAGTACAATGTTAAGAAGTACAATAACACGAAGTACAATAACAATCAGTACAATAACAAGAAGCACAGTAATAAGGAGACAGGATGAACAATAGGGTTTCAAAGCAAGAGCTGGAAAGCAGAATTTCTAGATTAATAAATGAGCTCAATGACCAAGTAAAGAGTTGGGACACAGCAATCATTATTGATAAAATAAACCAATATTACTTTACCGGTACAATGCAGGACGGTATGTTGATAATTAGAAGGTCGGGTCAGCTTGCATACTTTGTCAGAAGAAGCATAGAACGGGCAAAACTTGAATGTCCACTCGATTGCATCCTATCAATGGATACATACAGGCAGGCGGCAAATATCATAGGGGCTGAATGTGGAATAACACTTATCGAAACTGAAAGAGTCACATTAGATATTTTAAATAGAATAAAGAAGCATTTTGATATGCAAGAAATCCTGCCCATTGATAGGCTTGTATTTGAAGTTAGAAGCATAAAGAGCAGTTATGAATTACAGCTAATGGAGCAAGCGGGTAGGCTTCATAATGATGTCTTTGTAAATGTAGTACCAACTTTACTAAAAGAGGGCATGAGTGAGTTGGAGCTATCCTCTAGACTATACTCAAAAATGCTTGAAATGGGGCATCATGGTGTGACGAGATTCTATATGTTTCAGACTGAGGTTTTTCCTGGTCAGGTTACGTTTGGAGATAATTCACTCTTTCCTACATATTATGATAGCCCGGGCGGTATGGTTGGAATGAGTCCCGCAGCACCTGTTCTTGGAAGTAGGCAAAGAACGCTCAAAAAGGGTGATTTGGTATTTATAGATGTTGGATTTGGATTAGAAGGGTACAATACAGATAAAACACAGGTTTATTGTTATGGTGCACAGCCTCCAGAGGAAGCAGTCATTATCCATAAAAAGTGCCTTGAAATAGAGCATAAAACAGCTGCATTGCTAAAACCGGGGAGTAGTCCTTCTGATATATACAATTCCATTGTAAGTGAGCTGGATTCAGACTTTATGACGAATTTTATGGGGTTTGGCAATAAAACGGTCAATTTTCTTGGGCATGGAATTGGTTTGCATATAGACGAGTTTCCCGTAATAGCGAACGGTTTTTCTAAACCGCTTAAGGAGAATATGGTTATAGCTATCGAGCCAAAGAAAGGCATCAGAGGGATAGGCATGGTTGGCTCTGAAAACACTTATGTAGTTACAAATGAAGGCGGCAGGTGTATTACTGGAGAGGGAAGAGAGATTATACAGGTATAATAGAGAGTGCTTTCGACTAATTTGAAGATTTTTTGTGTTGAGCTAAATTAGCCAAGAGAAATTATGTCCCAGCATTTATTGTTGTTCACTGTCTTTTAGTAGGATATAATAAAACTATAAATGAAATGTCAGGAGCTGGTGATTATGAAATGGGATGAAGTAAGAACGTTATATCCGGACCGTTTTGTAAAATTTGAGATACTCGAATCCCACGTTGTTGACAACAAGGAATACGTGGACGATGTGGCTGTAATAAAGGCGATTGAAGATGGAAAAGTGGCTATGAAGGAGTTTATTACTTGTAAGGAAGGCCAATTTGTTTTCAGTACAAAAAATTCCAATGTAGTTATCGAATTAGTAAAACATGCAGGAATAAGAAGGGACGTATAAAATGCAGGAACTTGATTACAAAGACGGATTATTATACGTTTCAATTCGATTAATGCATGGGGATAAGGAGATTGCAATTGACAATGTAATTGTTGATACAGGAGCTGCGCATACAATAATGCTTTCAGATTATTTAGAAGAACTTGATGTAGAGCTGTCTGATACTGACGAATTAGTTAAGGCATCAGGATATGGAGGCATGGTTTACGGTGCAGTCCGAAAGAAAATGGATAGGATTAAGCTTGGCGGAATTACTATCGATAATATGAAAGTCGATTTTGGAGTAATAGACCCTCACGACAGAATTAACGGACTTCTGGGCCTGGATTTTTTAAAATCTACAAAAGCAGTTATTGACCTTGACAGTATGGTCATTTTTGAGAAAAAAGCATAAATACTAAAAGCAGAAGACCTTGGATGATTTCTAGAGGTCTTTTTAATTAAAAAATAATTGTAGTATTATCTCTGCTGTTCATTTTATTATCAAAATATAATTATTTAAGTGTACTGGAATATATTTTTATAGCCTATACTAAAAATATCATAAAAAAGAGCCTATTTAATAAAATAGAAGTGGGATGCATTATAATATAGGTGATTTTATGATAAAGAATTTTAATAAACAGAATTTCAAGAGACTAAGTCTGACGAGTAGAACTAGAAAGATTGGCAATATATTTCTGATAATACTGGCAATCTTGGTAGTAGTAGGCTTTGGCGGAAAATCAATTGAAACAGTAGCAAATAAGAGACATTTGCCCATATATAGCGTAGAGACGAAGGAAAAGGTGGTGGCAATAACCTTTGACTGTGCTTGGGGAGCAGACGATATACCTAATATATTGGATACCTTGAAGCAGAGAAATGCGAAGGCCACCTTTTTTATTGTGGGGCAGTGGGGTGAGAAGTTTCCTAATGCAGTAAGGCTTATTGCTTCAAATGGCAGTGATGTAGCCAATCATGGATATGCACACCTCCGAATGGCATCAATTTCAGCAAGCAAATGTAAAAGCGAGATTGAGCTGTGCAACCAAAAGCTAGAGGAGATTTCTGGCGTCAAGGTTAACCTTTTTAGACCTCCTTATGGTGATTACAACAATACCGTTATAGATACCTGTAATTCTCTTAACTGTTACCCGATCCAGTGGGACGTCGACAGCCTTGATTGGAAGAAGGAAATGTCAAAGCAGCAGATATTTGACAGAGTAACCACACGTGTCAAACCTGGTTCAATCATACTATTTCACAATGACACTCAGTATACAGCAGAGCTGCTACCAAAGATAATGGATGAGCTAATAGCAAAGGGCTATACCTTCAAGCCTGTTTCCGAGCTTATTATGAAGGACAATTATTATATTGATGATCAGGGAAGGCAGCAGAAGAAGTAGACTCTGTTGGGGATAGAAAAATTTGATATATATTATCTTTTCATTGACACTTCTCAAAAAGTACCTAATAATGAAATATGAAAATGATGGTTAAATATACATATTTAACTAATTTTTGAGGAGGTACAAAAATGGATAAAATCCAAAAGGAGCATTATCTGAGGCAAACAAGCTATACAGACCCATTAGAATATTCATACTTGTATGAAGGTATTCCAAACAACATTGCAGATATATGTAACTTAGTCAATCAGCAGTTAATACATCCAGCCAAATTGGGTCAGTACCCAGATGTAATCCCTAATGAGAGTGAAATCTGGAATAATGAGCCTAAATCTGTATCTGAGATACTTAAGATACTTATAGAAAGGGACAAGGGTGGAATTTATAGCGATAAAGCACCTAAAGATAGGGTTATTGTTACATGCCGTGGCTTTACATTGCTATTAGTATCCATTTTACGATTTAAGGGTATACCTGCAAGAGCGAGGGCTGGATTTGCTCCATATATTATGAATAATGGTGTAAATATAGACCATTGGATATGTGAATACTGGGATGACACGAGAAATCAATGGATACTGTTAGATGCTGATTTTTTAAAGATTGATATCCCAAAGGAAGAATTCAAGTATGTTGCCAATGTGTATTTAGATGCATTAGAAGGGAGAATAAACCCTCTTGATTATGGATGGGAGGAAAGCTGGGGAATGGCATATATAATTTCATATCTTAATATCGACTTACTATGTATTCTGTATGAAGAACCCTGGTACATTCCAAAAACTAAATTAACCGAAGCTCTTAACTGGGAGCACAAGTCAGAGTTCATAAGTGCTGTGAAAAATCTGAATAACAAGGATATTGAACTTATAAAAACAATTGCTGAACTACTTTCTGAACCTGATAATAACTTTATAGCATTGAAAGAAATAATAGCTCAAAACAATCAGCTTTTACCGATAAAATAGTAACTAGTTATAAAATTAAGCCGGAAGCCCCAATGCTCTCCGGCTTCTTTATGCTAATTAATGGCATAAGTGAATCTGTGAACCTGTATTATTCTTACAATTAATAGTTGACAAACATTTCTTACAAGTGTAGGATATAATTATCTTACACTTGTAAGAAATAAAACCAAGAGGAGCAACTTGAATATGAAGGATTATCCTCAGATATCTGAAGCAGAGCTGGAAGTAATGAAGGTTTTGTGGGAATTAAAGCAAGCAACCAGCACCCAGATTGTAGATAAGCTTATAAATAACTTTGAATGGAAGCCAAAGACCATACATACTCTTATTACTAGACTGGTTGCCAAACAAGCAGTTGTCGCCAATAAGATTGATGGCAAATCATATATGTACTATCCCAATATAAAAGAAGAAGACTATAAGAACTACGCCAATGAGTCTTTTTTGCAAAAGCTGTATAGTGGCTCTATCAATATGATGCTTACCACCTTTATTAAGGAGAATCGACTATCAAAACAGGATATTAGTGAACTCAGAAAACTTCTTGATGAGGATGAGGAGGTTTAGCAATGGATATAGTTTTCAAGCTTATTTTCTGGACCTCAGTGTATGCCAGTTTAGTAGCAATTATCATTATTATTTCAAAGAAATTATTAAAGAATATCATAAGTCCTAGGTGGCATTATATCCTTTGGGTAATCCTTATTCTAAAGCTCTTAATTCCATTTGGACCCGAAAGTAATATTAGTCTTTTTAATGCTGTACCTCAGCTGCAAAGCAGTAGCATGAGTAATGTGATTGATACGGTTACACCTATTGTAGGTATTCAAGAAAATACAACAGAAGCTTATACATTACCAGAAAGCTCCTTTTCTTATTTTGAGGCTCTTCAAAAAGCCGTTCCTTACATTTGGTTTGCAGGATTAATAATAATGATATGCTGGCTATTGATTGCAAATATACATTTACGGTATAAAATCAAAAAGACTTCTGCTCACGTACCGGACAGTGTTAAGGAGATTTTTAATGAATGTAAGGCTACAATGGGAGTAAAAAGGAATATTACGCTAATTGTTCAAGATGCCATATCCTCTCCTGCCATTATAAATGTTTTTAAGCCCAAGGTACTGGTTACTTCAAAAATTGCAGAGCTAGATTATAAGGATATTTCATACATATTGTTGCATGAGTTGGCTCATTGTAAAAGAAATGATACTTTTGTAAATCAGGTTTTGGCTGTATTGCAGTGTATTCATTGGTTTAACCCTCTCATATGGTACTGCTTTAAACTAGTGAGACAAGATATGGAGCTTGCAACGGATGAGAAGGTTTTAGAATCATTCGGGGATAGCTGCCAAAAGGACTATGGAAACGCTTTACTAAATGTTGTTGAAACGTATAAAAACAACAAGCTTTCACCCCGTTTAATTGGAATGGTAGATGACAGAAAAAACCTTGAGAAGCGTATCAAAATGATAAAGCTGAATATGCTGTTTAAAAGCAGAAAAAGGATAGTAGTGACAATAGGAATAGCATGTGTCGTTACATTAAGTGTATTACTACTGACAAATGCTGTAGTAGATAACTCTACTGATGAAGCTGACGTAGCAGGTAGTTCTGGTATAACTGATAGCGCTAAAGGAACAGGTGAAGCTGACGTAGCTGTTAACTCAGGTGTAACTGACGCCTCTAAACGAACTAACAATGCTGAAGTGGCTACCTTGGTTAATCCAGATAATAAGGATTTTCAGCTGACTATAAGCCCTGATAAATATTCTCCTGCCATGTCTAGCACACCGGGGATCAAATTTACACCAATGAACTCGGACAATAGTGTCAAATATGAGTGTTCTACTAATGAGGGGCAATTTCTTACATGGGATAATTCAATAATTACTCAGTTAGGTCAACAATGTGAGATTAGAGCAGGAAAATCAATATACTGGACACCTATGTTATCTGATGCAACAGCAGGAGCTGAGATAGCGGTGACCATCAAAATGATAAAAGACGGCAAGATGATATCACAAAAGCGGGTAATTATAGGGAAGGATGATGAAATTTTATATTCTGTTAAAGAAATAGAGAGTAGTGCTCTACACACCGAGCCTAGATCAATAGATGAGGCAGTATCACAGGCAATTAAGGCTAGAGGTAAAAAATATGCTACTGGGACGGTTGCAACAGAGGGGCATGTGATACTAAAAGTAGCAGAAAGCAAAGGAATAATTACTGCTTACACTGTTGCCAGTTGGGGATGGTTTTCTTTTGAAAATGGTATATTTACTAAAGTTAGTGGAAGTGGTAATATCCCTACTGTCATTAATTTTACAAAAGATGAAAACGGACAGTATTTCTTAAAGGAATATATAGAGCCCCAAGATGGAGCAAGGTATACTAAATCTTTAAAAGATATGTTTCCATCTGAGCTTCAAGATAAGTTGCATGATGATTATCCAGAAATAATACAGATGCAGGAACAACAGGCAAAAACGTACCTTGAAAGCATCGGAAGAACTGATTGGGTAAGTTATAATATTAAAAAGAATACTTTGAATATTGATACAGAGGCCTCAAACAAATTGTTCTCAGAACTTACGAAGAATGATGAATTCCTGAACAACTGTCCTTCATGGATAGGAACAAGAGAGGTAATAGAAGATGGAGAGAGCTTTGTTTATAGGACTTTACAGGACAAAAATGAAAAAGGGTACGACCGTGTGATATTTAGAAAGCTTAACAAGGCTGACAAAGTTATTGAGGAAAGAATATATACAATAAAAGGACATGAACCATTTTTAGAAGAGATCAAAGTGGATAAATAGACCTATGTGTTAAAAGAGTCATAAGCAGAGAGTTGGAAATTACATAAAATGAAAAAGCTTCCAAAAGGGAGCTTTTTTTGTTAATATTTGATTATAAGATTAAAAAGAATTGGAGAGCGTATCAATGAAAAGTTTTCTTTCGGGGTTGGCTTTATTTGTTTTGGGAGTTTTTCTTATTACACAGAATACAGTGGTCAGGACAGGTTTTAACCTTGGATTCTTGACAGGAGGGTACAATCCGCCTACTGGTGTATTATTGATACCCATATTAATAGGTATAATTATGCTCTTTGTTATGGACAAACAAATATGGGGCTGGATAGTTATTTTTATAGGTATATGTATAATTCTACTCGGAATACTTATGGGATTGGAAATCCAATTCAAGCAAACCTCTCTCTTTGTAACAATACTAATGTACGGCAGTGCAGCTGCGGGTGCTGGGCTTATGATAAAAGGAGTTATTCAATCAAATAAAAAACCGCAGAATAATGAAGCAGATATATAGATGATACATAACAAAATGGCACTGGAAAAGTGAAACAATCTAAATTGAACATAACCTAATTGAACATAAGCTAAATGCAACAGATATCTAAATAATAGCTCGCAAAGAATAAGTAACTTTGACGATAACAATTTCAAAATAGTATAATAGATTCATCTAGAGCTTAAACAGAATAAATAGAAGATAAAAATCAAGATATCTAGTAGAAAAAATCAATATATATAGCAGATATAAAGCAACATATAAACAATCACTTTTTTAGTGAGATAGTATGGCCAGCTTATTATGACATTACTATCTATAGTTACAGGGGGATTCGATGAAACTAAACAATCTTGTAAGGTTTGGTATGTTTGGCATGAGCACCATCTTATTCAAGAGAAAAAAACCTATTCTCGCTACCATTATTCTGACTGATAAATGTAATCTTAAATGCAAGCACTGTGCTGTAAACAATATAAATTGCACTATATACAGCTATGAAAACATTCGAAACGAAATGGAGCAGTTGTATAACAAGGGAATACGCATATTGTTCTTTTGTGGCGGTGAGACCTTTCTGTGGCAAGATGGCAAAAGAACACTACGGGACCTTGTAATTGAAGCAAAAGAACTGGGTTTTCTCATAGTAAATGTAGTGACAAATGGAACCTTTGAGCTTGATCTGCCAGAGGCTGATTTGATACTCTTAAGCCTAGATGGTGCAAAGCTGCAGCATAATGCTATTCGTGGTGATACATATGATGAAATATTAAAAAATATTCGTAATGCTACTACCGATAATATCTGCCTCTATATGGCTATTAATAATATAAACAAAGATGATATTATTGAGGTTAGCAGCTTAGCCAGGGACGAAAAGAATATAAGGGCAGTGTCTTTTAATTTCCATACTCCTTATCCGGGCACGGAAGGGCTATCACTGTCAAGAGAAGAAAAAGTGCAATGCTGTAAGACCATTGAGGAGCTTATAAATAATAATTATCCTATATTTAATCTAAAAAGCGCTTTGAAGCATCTTCCGGATAATTCCTTCAAAACGCCCTGCCATCAGTGCCTTGTTGTAGAAAACGGCAAACAATATGTATGTGGTCGGTGTGTTGAGATAGAAGGGTTATGCGATAAATGTGGCTACTTCTTTGCTGCCGAGTACTCTCTTGTTTTCAACGGAAATATCAGAGTAGCATTTGATATGCTAAAAACCTATACAAGATTTATTTAAACTATTCAGCAATCTTATTTCTAGTATCAAGTAATTAACGTACCAAGGACTTACTAATATATGAAGTTTAGCAGCAGATAGAATTAGCAGCAAATATAATTAGCAGCAGATAAATTTAGCAGAAAATAGAATTAGTAGCAAATATAATTAGCAGCAAATATAATTAGCATCAGATAGATTAGCAGCAGATAGAATCGAATACAAATCAATTTACCAAGGGGGAACCATCTCGCGTAGTTAAACTATGCATATGGATAAAACTATGCTTATTACTTCAATGATGAGGGTTATTTTAACAAGAAGTCTAAAGCCCTTTGTATTTAAAGGCAGGTATGATAATGTTCTTGAATATAGAGACTTGGACAGTCTTGGGCTCTATGTACATATACCATTTTGCAGAAGCTTGTGCAGCTTTTGCCCCTATTGCAAAGTAACATATGATGAAGCGCGGGCAAAAGCCTACGAGATAGCATTACTAAGGGAGATTGAGCTATGTGCAGAGAGTGGTAAAAGTTGTGAAGCTGAGTATAGCAAGGCAGCACAAGGAAAAGGAGTATATGCTGAAGTAGCTCAAGTCGAAGCAACGCAGAGTGAAGGGACACAGTTTCAAGCAATACAGAGTAAATCAGCGCATGCCAAAACTGCTCATTGTGAAACCAGTGAGGACATCTCAACTGATTATAAGCAAACAATTGCAACGGGTATTATTGAGAAAAAAACAGTTACCAGCCTCTATTTTGGAGGGGGTACTCCTGTTTTAATGATTGATTCCTTAGGCAAAATAATTGAAAAACTCAAGCTGTATTTCACAATAGAAGGGGAGATAGGTGTTGAACTGCACCCTTCAGATATTGAACCGGACAATCTAGAGAAGCTCAAAGAAGCCGGAGTTACCATGGTTAGCACGGGAGTACAATCCTTTAACAGTGAATGTCTTACTAAGATAGGCAGAAGTGCGGAAAATATCGAGGCTAAGCTTGCGCTTATCAAAAAATATGATTTTTCTGTGGTAGATATTGACCTCATTTTTGGAATCCCTGGCCAAGACAAGGACATACTCAAAAAAGATGTAGAAATGGCATTTAGTTTGGGTGCGACTCAAATTTCAACTTATCCTTTTATTGATTTTACTTATGCAAACAACCAGTACAAACCTCTTTCACACAAGACAAAAAAACAGATGCTGGGTTATTTGAATGAGCTGTGTAAGGAGATGGATATAGAGAGGACTTCGGTATGGACCTTTGCAAAAAAGAAAACAGGGAGATACTCATCCATAACTAGGGACAATTTTCTAGGTTTTGGGGTATCAGCAACAACTCTGCTAAGGAATCAGTTTAAGATAAATACATTTTCCATAGAGGAGTATGTAAATAGAATCCATGAAGGTAACCTTGCAACCTCTCTCACCCTTGATTTTTCAAAGAGACAAAGAGCCTTGTACTACCTATTCTGGAGCGCTTATGGCCTAGTAATTGATCCTGTGGGATTTGAAAACCTTATTGGCACTCCACTCAATAAACTTTATGGGGTGGAGATATGGATTGCTCTGAAGTTGGGGCTTTTGAAGAAGCACAACAAAAAGTATGAGCTTACTGAAAAAGGAGCCTTTTATTACCATTTTATCGAGCAGCAGTACACAAGGGCATATATAGATAAAATGTGGAATATTTCTATGAAAACAGCGTTCCCTGATGAGGTTATTTTAAAATAGCCTAATATAAATGCCCAAATAGTGTTGTGAAAAACTTCAATTGTGAATAAATAGCTAGATAGCAGATAGCTTTAATATTGCTGAAAAAACTCTATTTAGAATAGTTTTAACACTAATTTTAGAAATAGATACAAGAATCAATTAACAGTTTTTACGCCATAACAAAAAGCTACATAAATTAATTTAATTCACTTTTATGTAAATAACACCATGAAAAGCCAAGTATTGACATTTATCCATATTGTTATTATTATTAAAACAATATGGAATATGGCATATTAGCTTGATTTCAATAAATTTACATAGGGGTGATTTTTTTATGAAGAGGATTTTGGCTTTATTGTTAGCTGTAGTAATCTGTGCATCAATGGTGGGCTGCGGTGACAAAGCAGAAGATGTTAGTGCTTCCGCGCAAACAACCTTCACAGGACAGTTAGAGGGTGCACTTAAGGATTATACTTTTAAGGTTGGAACATCTGGAACATATGCTCCATTCTCATACTTCGATGCAGATGGTAAGACATTGATAGGCTTTGATATGGACTTTATGAAGGAACTTCAGAACATACTCGGGTTTAAGCTCGATGGTAGTGTACAGGCAATGGACTACAGCCCACTCACAACCTCTGTTGCTGAAGGAAAGCTCGACTTTGCAATGGCTGCACTATGCGCTACAGATACCAGAAAAAAGGTTATGAACTTTACTACTACATATTACAATGCAGGACTTACAGTTATAGTTAACAAGGATATTAGTCCAAAAGAGATTACTGGTTGGGATAGCATCAAGGATGGGAAGTATAAAATTGCAGTTCAAAAAGGAGATGCAAGCCATCTATATGCTACAAACAACGGTATTCCTAATTCAAGTTTGGAAGTGCACGATTCAATCATTACAGCATATGAAGCTCTTGAACAGGGTAAGGTTGACTGCATGATATTTGATGCTCCGGGTACTGCTTATTACATAACTCACAAGGAAGGTTCCAAGCTAGAAATGGTAGGGGAGCAGTTCTCAAAGGATCAATCACCATATGCTATTGCGCTTTCTTTTGATGTATGCAAGAAAAATCCTCAGTTATTAAGCATTTTCAACGCAGCTATTGATAAGCTCACCAAGGATGGAAAAATGGCTGAAATAGAGAAAAAGTGGTGCAAATAATATTTCTAACTCCCAAATAACTTATTAAAACTACTTCATATGGGATGCCAAAAGGCATCCCCATATCCATGTTAGAAACATTTTATTATATGTTGCATTTATGAATGGAGGAAATTATGGATTTAAGTTTCCTAGAGGTACTTATTCCCATGTTGGTTGAGGGATTTAAGGTCACTCTGGTCATTTCAATTTTAGGTATTTTGTTTGGCTTTTTAATAGGTTGTGTCTCTGGATTTGCTTTGCAATGCAAAAGTAAAATTGCAAAGTCCATTGCTAATGTTTATATTTGGATTATAAGGTCCACTCCATTGATTGTGCAGGCCTTATATGTGTATTTTGTAATTCCGAAACTAACAGGAGTTGACTTAAGTAGTAATGTTGCAGGTGTTATTGTTATTTCTTTGAACTCAGGTGCCTTTATAGCTGAGATTGTAAGAGGAGCACTTGAAGGCATTGATCCAGGTCAGAAGGAAGCGGGCTTGTCATTGGGGCTTTCACCTTTTCAAACGCTATGCCACCTTGTAGTACCACCTGCTTTTCGTTCAATGCTTCCGGCGTTATTCAATCAGTTCATTATTACAGTTAAGGACACGGCAATACTTTCGGTAATCGTGGTCAATGAAATCACCAAGCAGATTCAGAATTATGCCGCTGTGACATTTAATACAATACAGGCATATACGGCGGGCGCGGTGTTCTATATGGTCATTATTTCAGCCCTGATTCTCATTCAGAAACAGGTTGAAAGGAGGATAAAAGGTTGAACGAAATGATAAAGGTAGAAAATTTATCAAAGAATTTTGGAGATCTGGAAGTTCTTAAAGATATAAATCTACAGATTTCAGAGGGTGAGGTTATTTGCGTTATTGGCCCTTCTGGATCTGGAAAAAGTACACTGCTCAGGTGTATTAACCAGCTTGAAACACAATGGCGGGGCAATATATTATATAGAGGAAAAAGCATCAAAGAGAAGAAACACGATTTGAAGATATATCGCCAAGAAGTTGGTATGGTATTTCAGCGCTTCAATCTTTTTCCCATGAAAAGTGTTATAAAAAATGTAACGCTTGCTCCCGTGCTTACAAAGAAGAAGAACAAACATGAGGCCCATTTACAGGCATTGGAGCTACTTGAGAAGGTCGGCTTATCAGATAAGGCAGATTCAAAGCCGTCAACACTATCGGGCGGTCAGCAGCAAAGAGTGGCCATTGCTAGAGCACTTGCCATGGAACCAAAGGTACTGCTATTTGATGAACCAACGTCAGCATTGGACCCTGAGCTAGTAGGAGATGTTCTTTCAGTTATGAGGAAACTTGCAAATGACGGTATGACTATGATTGTTGTTACGCATGAAATGAGCTTTGCAAGAGAAGTTTGTGACAGGGTTATTTTTATGGCGGACGGTTATATTGTAGAAGAAGGAAACCCCGAGGACATATTTACCAGCCCAAAGCATCAGCGCACAAAAAATTTCCTGGCAAGAATAGTGGGAGATAATAACACATGAATAAGTATTGTGTAACTATTAACAGACAATTTGGAAGCATGGGGAGAACCATTGCTAGAGAAGTATCTCAATCACTTGAGATTGAATATTATGACAGAGATATAGTAGAGGCTACTTCAAAAAAGCTGGATTTACCTATATCCACTGTTTGCAATAATGAAGAAACAGATAGCAAACCAAGCTTTTTTGACAGGATGTTTCCTCTAGGAGATTCTTCACAGGAAACGCGCAACAAGATTTTTAATGTTCAGAGGCAGATAATACTAGACCTTGCTGACAAGGAATCGTGTATAATAGTAGGCAGATGTGCGGATTTCATTCTTAAGGACTACAAAAATTGTTTGAATATATTTATTTATGCTCCAAAAGATTATAGATTCAATAATTGCGTAAATATTCTTAATATGGAGCCCTCACAGGCAGAGCGTATGATGGCTGAAGTTGACAAGGCAAGAGACCATTACTATAAATATTATGCCGGGTATTCACATGAGGACTACAGGCACAAACATATTATGATAGATAGTAGCGTTCTCGGAGTCAAAGGTACAGCCAATTTGCTAGTGGATATGATTAAAAGCAGGTTCCAATTATAATAATTAGTAGTGAACATTCATATAGTTAGTGTTGAAAGTCCTATTCCTAAGTTGGAAGGGACTTTTTTTCTTTCCAAAAAGGACTTGCTATTTTATTTATAATTACTGACAAAATAGCTCATACTGACTTATTGTAATAATCTCCATTATAATGATTATAATAACATTAAAATTATTTTAGTATTAGCATATTGACAATAGTGTGCGACACACAGTATAATTATCATAAGGAGGTAAAGTATGGAATATAAATTAGATAATAACAATAAAGAATTGCTAAATAGTTTAGTATTAGAACTCAGAAGAGGAACCATTATTCTTTGTGTATTGAGTCAGCTAAAGGAACCACAGTACGGTTATTCATTGATAACCTTGTTAGAGGAAAAGAATATATCAATTGATGCCGGAACATTATATCCCTTGTTGAGACGACTTGAAAAGCAAAACTTACTAGTTAGTAATTGGGATGTTAATTCAACAAAACCTAGAAAGTATTATGAATTAAGCGACCTTGGAAGGGCGATATACAAGGAACTTAGTGAACAATGGTTAGAAATGTCCAAAACCATGGATGAATTGTTAAAGGAGTGAAAAATATGGATATGATTAATAGGTACATTTATGCGGTAACAAAAAGTCTACCTGAAAAGCAGAGAGCAGATATAGAGTTAGAACTCAGAACCCTTATTGATGATATGATTGAAGAATTGGATGATGGCTTGGATTATGAAGGTAAAATACGTCACGTACTTGAGGAGTTAGGTGATCCTACTCTATTGGCTCAAAGCTACAGGGGTGGGAAGAGGTATCTAATAGGTCCTGGATATTATGATAGGTATTTATTGACAATAAAAGTTGTACTTCCATGTGTTTTCTTAGGAATTTCTATTGCCTTTTTTTTCTCAACTGCCTTTAGTAATGAAGTTGCTGGAGCAAATATTGTAGGAGAGTATCTGGCATCAGTGGTATCAGCTTTGACTCAAGCAGCTGCTTGGATAACAATAGGTTATGTGATTGCAGAGCGTAATTTCAAAGATGAAGCTCCTGAGCAGTCAAAATGGGATATTTCAAAACTTCCAGAATTACCAAAACAAAAATCAAAGATTCGAATAGCAGACCCAATCGCTGGAATACTATTTACAACAATTTTTTGGATATTTATGCTTAGTGTACCTCAGTATTTTGCAGCGTATATAGGTAGAGGCGATGAGCTGCATATAATTTCGGTATTCAATACCACTGTACTTAAAGAGTTTAGCATTGTGATGATTGGCATATTTATCTGTGGCATTATAAAGGAAGGCCTTCAACTGTTTTATGGAAGATGGACATTTAAGCTAGCACTTGCATGTAGCACCCTTTCCATCATATCAATGGTATTAGCACTGTTTATGTTTACATCAAACATTTGGAATGTGAATTTCATGGACGATATCATTAGATATACTAATACTAATATACAATCCTCATATATTAACATAAAAAATATTGTAATAGCTATTATAATATTCGGTACCAGTATTGATGTTGTATCCACAATGTTTAAGGGTATCAGGGCTAGTATGGGTAGGGGAATAGGTTTATAGTTATACTTAAATTTTGTACATGGGCATAATGAGCTGTAAATAATTAAATATATTAAATTAATATGCTGTAGAAATAAAATAACCTATGCTGAACAACAACCACTTGTTATCCAAGTAGCACTTCAGAATAGGTTATTTCTTTAATAATATTGCTTTTAATAGTCGGTAACAGTAATAAAAAATGGTACTACTGTTTATAGTTTCTTGCTATTTAAATTCCTTTGCAAGAGCCTCAAATGCAGGCAATGAATTTTCAATGGTCTTCAGGCTTGTGCAGTATGCAAGTCTGAAGTATCCTGGGGCACCAAAGCCTGAACCTGGAACAATGAGAAGGTTATATTTCAATGCTCTGTTTTTAAATTCTACATCATCTGCAATAAGTGATTTAGGGAAGAGGTAGAATGCACCGTCCGGCTTAACACATTCATAACCAAATTTAGTTAGGCTGTTGTACAGTAAGTCTCTTCTCTCTTTGTATATGCTGATATCTACGTTAGCATCGAGAGACTTTCCAACTACCCTCTGGAACAAGCCAGGGGCATTTACATAGCCTAGAACTCTGTTGCAATAAATAAGAGCATTCATTAGTAGTGAAATATCATCAGCTGCAGGGTTTACTGCAATATAGCCCAAACGCTCACCTGGAAGTGAAAGTGACTTACTGAAGGAGTCTACTAAGAGTGCATTTCTATATAAACTCAATATGTTTGGCACCTTTACACCATCATATGCTAATTTTCTATATGGCTCGTCTGAGATAATATAGATAGTTGTGCCATACTCCTGACCCTTTTCCTCAAGCACCTTTACAATAGCCTTAAGGGTGTCTTCTGAATAAACAACTCCAGTAGGATTGTTTGGTGTATTGATAAGAATCGCCTTGGTTTTTGGTGTGATACTAGCCTTCAAAAGCTCTGGGTCAGGTTGAAAGGTATTGAAATCAGTTTTTACAATAACAGGCTTTCCACTATAATTACCTATGTAAGCCATATATTCAACGAAGTAAGGTGCAAAAACTATTACTTCATCATCTGGATTGAGCAAAGTCTTTAATATAACATTCAAAGCGCCACCTGCGCCAACTGTCATTACTACGTGTTCATGTGTAAGAGAAAGCCCCGATTCCTTATTCATGCTCTTTGCAACTATTTCTCTAACCTCAGGGTATCCAGCATTATTCATATACGAGTGCAGCTTTGGCTCGGTAGAGTTTGCTATCTCCCTTAGAGCTTCTTTTACCTTTGCGGGTGGTTCAGGGTCTGGATTTCCCAAGGAGAAATCATATACCTTGTCGGCTCCAAATTGTTTTCTCAGCTTTTCACCTTCTTCAAACATGGCCCTTATCATAGAAGAGCCGCTTAGGCTTTGACGAATCTTATCAGATATCATTTTGTTACCTCCTAAAATATTTAAAACTCATATTATAAATATTATTTACTCAGACTATAAAATATTAAGTAGCTTAACTTATAAAATATTATTACTCAAATTATGAAATACTAATTAACTCCGCTTATAAAATATTATTTAACTTAGCTTACAAATTATTTTATCAAACTCAACTTATAAAATATATTAAAGTATAAACTGAGTTTGTATTATCACTAAAATCTATTATTATATAAAAAGCATTATAGTGCAATTGCTATTTTCTTTGTAACGCTCGTACCTGTTCTTCTGAAGGGGTTACATTGATAGTTTTGAAATTTTCATATATAACCATTCCAGGTTTGGCACCACTGGGTTTCTTGACATTTCTAACAGTTGTATAGTCAACAGGCACATTTGCTGAAAGCTTTGCACTGCTGTGGTATGCACATAGTACTGCAGCCTCCAATAATGTTTTATCAGGAACTTCACGCCTTTCAGTTCTGATAATTACATGTGAGCCAGGTATGTTTTTCGTATGCAACCATATGTCGTTAGAAGCAGCAGTCTTTAAGGTAAGAGTATCATTTTGCTTATTGTTTTTACCCACTAAAATAGTAAAACCGTCACTTGATGTGAACTCAAGTGGCTCAGATGGCTTGGGCTGCTTCTTTTTATTATTCTTGACAGTAATTTTGGCATACCCGCTATCTGCAAGCTCTTGCCTAATTTCTTCAATCTCTTGAGTACTAACACAATTATCTAGCATAGTTTTAACACTCTCAAGATAGTTTAATTCATTTGTGCTTTCCTCAAGCTGCTGCACAGTATTTGTATAGGTACTCTTTGCCTTTGAATATTGCTTGAAATACCGTTGTGCATTTTCCTGAGGGGTCTTGTTCTCATCGAGAGGAATATCTATACACTCGCCATTTTCGCTATAATAATTGGCAACTGTAGCTACCTTTGATCCTTTTGGTATACAGTAAATATTAGCAGTAATTAATTCGCCAAAAAGCTGAAGCTTTTCTCTGTCAGCAACATCCCTGAGCTTATCCTGCTGTATGGAAAGCTTTTTTTCACACCTATCAATGCAGTTTTTAACAAGCTTAACGATATCTCCTTTTTTCTGTGACAGTCTTTCAATGGTATCTTTTGTACTATAATATTCATCAAGAGCGGTAGACATGTACTTGTACTCTTTATAACAGGGGTACTGCTTAGGAGGCAAACAGTAGAAGTCTATAGGCTTATACATGGCTTCATCCTGATAAACTATGCAGGGCTTGAAATCACAATGTTCTATACTATCAAGTACTTGTACAAGAGAAGCCTTAAGGCTATCAAAATTTTTAATAGCATCTAGTGGAGCTTTAGGTGGAATATCTGCCATACAGCATATTTCTCTGCAGATGTATGGGCTAAAACCTTTTATCCTATTTAAGAGTAAGGTTTCAATATTCTTTGTCTGGGTGGCATTGTCAAATAAACCGTCTACATTAACCTTTTCAGGTGATATTTTGTCCTGAGCCGGAGGCAGTGAGTAAGGCCTTGCGGGCATTACTTCTCGAACACTACTAATATCACTGTCGACATGCTTTACTGCATCAATAATCTTTCCCTCACTGTTTAACAGTATGATATTTGAATGCTTACCCATTATTTCTATAACTACCTGCTTAACTGATAAGTCACCCATCTCATTTACTGATTCTATATTAAGAGTTATTATTCTCTCATAGTCATTAAAAGTAATATTTATCAGGTGGCCACCTTGAATGTGCTTTCTCATAAGCATGCAAAAAACAGGAGCAATCTGAGGATTCTCCTTTGCAGTAGAAGTAATATGCAACCGAGGGTAGTTTGCATTTGCACTGGCAACTAGCCTATGATTCTGACCCTTTGATCTAATCAGCATTACAACTTCATCCGATTCAGGCTGAAATACCTTATCTATACGCCCACCTGCGAGAAGGTCATTTAGTTCATTTACTATACATTTTGTCACAATTCCGTCAAACGGCATAATGAAATCCTTTCTTAACTAAGTATGATGAATAATATTTTAAATTTAGTAAACAGCAATCCTAGAGCCTTTATTTGCTGTTGGTATTCATTTATCATACTGCTACAAAACATTATGCAAATAGTATATCATACAATTGCTATATGTTGTCACTTGGCAGACAAAAGCTTTGCTTATCGGTGCTCAGAACCATACAGGTCTCGATTTTATTAACACCAGGGAAGGCTAGAAGAGTATCTATGAGAAAATCTCTACAACTAGGTAAATCTTTGAAAACTATTTTTATCAGATAGTCCCAATTTCCCGTAATATTATGACATTCAATTATCTGAGGTGTCTCCTTTATTTTTGCCAAAAAAGCATTAGATATATCTCTATTGTGTGGGGATAGGTTTAGAAAAGTAAATGCAGTTACTTCAAACCCCATCATCTTTTCATCAATAATTGCTGCAAACTGCTTGATAAGTCCAATATCCTTTAGCCTTTTTGTTCTTCCGAGACAGGCAGAAGGGGAGAGACCTATTTTTTGTGCCATATCCTTGTTTGATATGATAGGGTCAGCCTGTAGAATATTAATAATCTGCTTATCAAATTCATCAAGAGTAATATGCATATATCCTCCTTTTTTAAAAATAATGGCTGTCACCTTGAAGATAACCCTATTAGGAAAATACCAAGATTACAGCCGCAATTTTTGTTTTGTTTATTAGTATTGAGTTTAGCTAGCTACCTATTAATTTATCAATTAATCCAATAATTAACCTCTAAGTATTCCTCGAATTAATCCTATAACTATTCTCCGAAATAATACTATAACTAATCCTTTAACTATTTCTCGAATTAATCCTCTAAAGCTTGCTCAATATCCTTAATAATATCGTCAATATGCTCGATACCAACAGAGAACCTGATTAATCCTGGGTCGATACCTGCATCTAGCAGTTGCTCGTCGCTTAGCTGTCTGTGCGTAGAGCTTGCAGGATGTAAAACCGCTGTTCTGCAGTCTGCAACATGAACAACTATAACAGCTAGTTTTAGTTTATCCATGAATTTAACTGCTCCCTCACGTCCACCTTTAATCTTAAATGAGATTACACCGCTTGCTCCCTTTGGAAGATACTTGTTTGCAAGGGAATGGTAAGCATCTTCTGGTAATGTAGGGTAGCTAACAGAAATTATCTTGTCGTTTGTGCTGAGATATTCTGCTACCTTTTTGGCATTCTCACAATGTCTTTCAATTCTCAGATGTAGAGTTTCAAGTCCAAGATTCAGCAAAAATGCATTCATAGCGGTCATTGTGGAACCGTAATCTCTCATTAGCTGAACCCTTGCCTTTGTAATATATGCTGCTTTTCCACATTCTTTAGAATAGATAAGTCCATGATAGGAGGCATCTGGTTCAGTAAACTCAGGGAATTTACCATTTGTCCAGTCAAAGTTTCCAGAGTCAACAATAACTCCTCCAACACAAATTGCATGACCGTCCATGTATTTAGTAGTAGAGTGAATCACAATGTCGGCACCATACTCTATTGGTCTGAGCAGAATAGGTGTTGCAAAGGTGTTATCTATAATGAGCGGTACTCCATTTTTATGAGCAATACGTGCAAACTTCTCAATATCAAGTACACTTATCTGAGGATTTGCAATTGATTCACCAAAAAGCGCCTTGGTGTTTGGTAAAAAGGCTTTTTGTATTTCTTCATCTGATGCATCCTGGTCAACGAAGGTAACGCTTACACCCATCTTTTTGAAAGTAGTAGCAAAAAGATTAAAGGTACCACCATATATAGTCTTTGAACAAACAAAGTGGTCTCCAGCTTTACATATATTCATAATGGCTATTAGGGATGCTGCCTGTCCAGAAGAGGTACAGAGCGCACCAACACCACCCTCTAAAGCTGCAATCTTCTTTTCAACACAATCAACAGTTGGATTGCTAATTCTTGAATACATGTGTCCTTCTACTGAAAGATCAAATAGTTTAGCTACATGCTCAGTAGAATCATACTTGTAAGTTGTGCTTTGATATATAGGGAGGACTCTAGGCTCGCCGTTGTTTGGTTTATAGCCTTCTTGAAGGCATTTAGTCTCAATATTCCAACTCATAAATACACGCCCTTTCTAAAAATAAGTAAAAATCGAATATAATTTAACAACAAATTGATTATATAGAATTATATATTTAAATGTCAATGAAGATATGAATTTAATTCTCAAGAAGATATAAAATGTGAATTTTAAGTTTGATAATTATTGTTTGAATTTATGCAAATAATAGAAATATGTTTTTTCATATGTTAATATAGTTAACGATTTTATGTAAACTAAATGAAAGGATAACAAAATGTATATTATTAATTTCATCAGAGGTTTTTTTATGGCTTTGGCAGACAGCGTTCCAGGTGTTTCTGGCGGAACTGTAGCATTTGTTCTTGGGTTTTATGACAAGTTCATAAACTCACTAAATGCGCTAACTTCAAAAAACAAGGATATGAGTAGGAGAGAGGCTCTGACCTTTCTTGCTAAAATCGGAATTGGCTGGGCTTGTGGATTTATTCTATCAGTACTGTTTCTATCCTCATTGTTTGAGGAATATATTTATCAAATAAGCTCACTATTTACTGGCTTCATATTATTTTCAATACCGCTAATTATTAAAGAAGAAAAAAGCAGTATAAAAGGACATTATGGGAACATTATTTTCAGTATAATTGGTGTTATAGTAGTAGGTGCCATCACTTATTTTAATCCTATAACCAGCGGAAGTGGTTTGAATATTTCTTTTGATAATCTGTCGGTTGGATTGATGCTGTATATTTTTGTTGCAGGTATTATAGCAATATCAGCTATGGTTTTACCGGGTATTTCCGGTTCTACACTTCTTTTGATTTTTGGCCTGTATGTTCCAATAATCAATTCAATCAAGCAAGTGCTGACTTTTAACTTTGGTTACTTACCAATCCTTATTATTTTTGGACTAGGTGTTATTCTAGGTATTATATCTGTTGTAAGACTATTGAGAGCTCTTCTTTTAAAGTACCGTTCAAAGATAATATATCTTATATTGGGGCTTATGTTAGGTTCTCTATATGCTGTTTTTATGGGACCTACAACACTTGATGTTCCAAAGGCAGCAATGGGTATCAGTACTTTTAGCATTGTATTCTTTTTAATTGGTGGCTTGCTGATTTTTGGATTGGACAGGCTGAGATTTTTAATGGAAAAAAAGAAATAGATAATGGTATTAGTCCCGCACTCCATAATATAGAGAGGCGGGACTAATTTTTATAGATCGTCGTCATCTCGCGCTGGAATATTATTCGGATCTACTGGTCTGTCAGCATAGCTACTGCTCGGTTCTGTCTTGCTAGGAAGACTATTAATAATGCTCTCAAATTTTGATTGAACAAAACCTTTGTACCTTTCCTTTGGTCTCATTTTAAATCCTCCTTTATCGTATTGTTGAATAAAATGATAGAAATGTTTAATTAATATGCCCAATATATCCTTTATTTACACATATGGAAAAATATAATAGAATAAGGTTTATCTGGGGGGCAAAATGAACACAAAGGTAAGAGAAATATATCTTGTTATAATGTACATATTGATTTTAGCAGCTGGAATCAATCTTATTTTTAGAAGGTTGGAGTATATCTGGCTGAGTGTTATAATGATTGTTTTGTGGCTTCTATGCTTTAGTGTAAGAAACCTATTATTATATAACACAAGCAAGTGGGCGAGATTTATTACTATTACTTATTTATTTGAGGTAGTTATCATGCTTACAACAGGAAAACTATGGGGTGGTGATGAAGTAAAGCTGTTTCTTCTTATCACACTTATAGACTGTTGCATTAAGTGGGGAAAGTACGCAGTAATTTGCTTAGCATTAATTCTTATTGGAGATGTATTTATACTTCATGCAACTTTTTCTGAGCTTAGTCCTAAGCTGATTTTAATGCTTTTAATTAAAGAAAGTCCTATTATTTTTCTGACAGCTATTATTTCCTACTTAAGTGGCAAGGTGTTTGAGGGTAGTTTCTTGTTAGAAAAATCTATTAAGGACATTGAAGAACGTGAGGTTAGGCTGCAAATGGCATATCAGGACTTAAACCGTGCATACGAGGGATTAGAAGAAATGGCAACCCTAAAGGAACGTAATAGAATCGCTCGTGAAATACACGATACCGTTGGACATACTTTGACCACTGTAATTGTGGAGATGGAGGCAGGTAGAATGTTGGCTGACAGGGAGCCTGCTGATGCAAGAAATCGCTATGAGATGGCTCAAGCGCAAGCTGTCAAAGCTCTCGATGAAATGAGATATTCTGTTAGAATGCTATCAGATAAATCCCATCAACAGGATTTGAGTAAAATTACAGAAGAAATATTACATACTACTATGAACCATACCGGCGTAAAGATTAAATATGAAATAGATGTTCCGAATTGTACAGAAGACAGACTAAATCAGCTCTTAGCAAGGGCTCTTAAGGAAGGTATTTCAAACAGCATACGTCATGGCAAAAGTACGGCGTTTTTTGTTAAGCTATGGAAAGACGATGGTCAAATAAGGATGCTCATACAAGACAATGGCACAGGATGTCACCCCATAGAGATGGGGTTTGGATTGACTTCAATGCAACAGGGAATTAGGCAAGCTGGAGGATGGGTAAAGTTTTCTAGCGAGCCACAGGAAGGCTTTGAAATTAGCATATCATTACCTTTTAAGGAGCAGACAAAATGATAAAGGTACTTATTACAGATGACCAGAAAATCCTTCAGGAGGGTTTAAAAGCAATACTTGAAACTGATGAGAACATTAGTGTTATAGCTCTTGCATCTAGTGGCAGGGAAGCCATAGAGAAAATAGAAAAAGATATGCCGGATGTAGTGCTAATGGACATAAGAATGCCGGAAATGAGCGGTGTTGAATGCACAAAAATAATCAAAGAACGTTGGAAGGATATGGCGGTTTTGGTTCTCACCACATTTGATGATGAGGAATATATATCAGATGCTTTAAAATATGGGGCCAGCGGATATTTGCTTAAAGATATAAGCGGAGAAAAACTCATTCAGTCTATAAAGGATGCTCATAATGGTGATATGCTTTTGCCATCTCGAATTGCTGCAAAGATAGCAGATATGCTAAAGGAACAGCCTCAAAAGACAGATACTACTGCGCAGGATATTCAGGCCATATTAAAGTCACAGCTAAGGCTATCGGACAGGGAAGTAGAAATCGCAGTAATGCTGTCAGAAGGCTTTACAAACAGGCAAATAGCATCTGCATTATACATATCTGAAGGTACTGCAAAGAACTATGCCAGCAGCATTTACAGCAAGCTAGGAGTAACCGATAGAACCAGTGCCGTAATCAAAATAAGACAATACATTAAATAAAGCATACAATTCTAGTAAATGAAATAGAAAAAATATGTTTCTAGCAAATTAAAATAGAAAACATATGACTATAGTAATACAAAATCATTACTCCCGTTACTAAAAGCGGGAGTTTTTTTTTGATAATATGATAGTGTAAACACAGCTATGAGAAAGGAGCAAATAAATGATAAATTGTTTAAAGCCTTTATCCGCATTAAGATACATAGTTAATAATAAAAAACGGTCAGTTTCAATGATTATGGCAATAGCCGTAAGCGTTTTGCTAATACTTATATTCCAAATAGTCTTTTATGGTGTAACTGAGAGTGCAAAGATGGCTACAATAGGGAGGTTTGAAAGATTATCTATATTGGGACCTGGAGATAAGGGGGTTATTAGCGATAAAGTTATCACAGAATTTTATGACAGTCCTCTTGTAGAAAAAATAATATCAACCGAGAGTGCTACTACAGATTATTATCACTTCTTTGGAAATCTAAATATACCAGTTTACTCTTTAACTAGAGATGATTTGCAATATGTTTTGAAAGTATTAGATATGAAACTCAAGGATGGAAGATTACCCGATACAGACAAGCAGGAGATTATTGTTGATGAAAAGCTGCTTAATAATAAAGGAAAAAAACTTGGAGACTACATAGGAAAAGAAGTAGATAAAGGTGAGAGACTAGATGGTAAATACAAGATTGTAGGTGTTGTTGAAGGAAACTGTATTATTGGTCTTTCTGCCATAGGGGATAAACAAGAATTTCAAAGTAGTATTAATCTATTATTTCCAAAGGAAGGTCGTTTAAATGAATTAAACCAGCAGCTTGAAAAAATAGCACCTGCTGATGCCCAGTTCAACTCATTGAGCAAGACATCAGAATGGCTAAGTGAGGATATTGAGCTTTCTGAAGATGCAACAACGCTTATATTAATTGTAATAATGATTATTATGAGCTTTGCAGCAGGCAATTCTAGTTATGCGCAGTACTTTTCGAGAAGATTTGAGTTTAGCACTCTTCAATCGTTAGGCTATACACGGCTAAAGATATTAATAAGAGCTGCGAGTGAAATATTATTCACTAACACGTTGGGATTTGTGTTTGGTCTAATATTGACAGTTTTAAGTGCATTGTGCCTCAAGATGCTTATTTATGATCCCAACGGGTACCCATTTATACTGCCAGATTGGGTAGGGGTCATAAAAGCAGCAATAATTCCACTATGCACTATTGTTTTTAGTCTCATACCTGCTTGGTGGACACTTTCAAAAAATGACCAAATAGAAACAATGGAGAAGTATGAATAACATTTAATAGAGGAGTTGTTAAATATGTTTGAATTGAAAAATGTTTGCTTGGTGTATGATATTGGTAAGGAAGAAGTTACATATGCACTTAGAAATATAAATATTACAACAAAAAGTAATGGCATTTTAGGAATAATGGGTCCTTCTGGAAGTGGGAAAAGCTCCCTTCTCTATATAATGTCAGGCTTAAAAAATCCTACATCAGGAGAGATAACTTATAATGGCACAGTGATGAATCGGCTGTTTATTGACGATAAAGCAAATTTACGAAGAGAGAAGTTCGGATTTGTTTTCCAAAGGGGATACCTAATCGACTATCTATCAGTTATTGATAATGTATTGGTACCCGTAAATTCTAGTAGTGAAAAGTACAGGGCAAAGGCTATGGAGTTGCTGGAAAAGCTGGATATTGCAAAGCTGGCTTCAAAAAAACCATATCAACTATCTGGAGGACAAAGGCAAAGAGTAGTAATAGCAAGAGCACTCATAAATGACCCGGAGGTAGTATTTGCAGATGAGCCAACAGCAGCCCTTGATCATACTGCAGCAGCTGATGTAATGCGAGTACTTGGAGAGTATTCAAAAGATAAACTTGTTGTAGTAGTAACGCATGACACCAGTATACTTAGTGGAGTAGATAATATTCTGACAATATGGGATGGACGGATTGAAAACAAGGCAGGTGAAAGGAAATGAGACCACTTTCAGCGATTAAGTATATAAGGTCTTGCATTGGTAAATTGCTGCCTATCATAATTACCGTATGTCTTGGTGTAGCAATAATGTATTTTATGGTAATGTTTGTAGCCCAGCTAGGCAAATCAGTCAATATTATGGGTTTATACCCCTATGAGAATGCATCCATGGTGTGGGGGGGAGAAAAGGGTATTGATGATAGTGACAGTAAAAAAATTATAGATTATTCTAAGTCAAAGGGAGCACAGACTTTCATTGTGGATGGATATAGCATCAGCTATAGAATTATTGTCGGAAAGACTGGTGGAACTATACTTATGACTGATAAGGACGACATAAAAGATATAGTCAACACGCTTAAGCTTACAATATCTGAGGGTAGTCTTCCGCAAAAGCAAGGAGAAATATTGTTGGATGAACGCCTCGCCAAGAACTATGGATTATCAGTGGGCTCAGTAGTGAAAAAAAATACTGATGGCTGGTACATAAATATGGATTTAAAAATTGCTGGCATATATACAGGGAAAGCAGCAATGGGAATTGGAATACTTGACACGAAATATTTAAGCTTAGGAGACCCATATGTTTCATTGGCTATTACGGGACCTACTCAAAGCATGGATGATATAAATCATTACATTGATCAATTTTCTTCGAAATATACAGTTAATACATTTCAATCTGAAAGTAAAATGCTTAATAAACTGAATGGACCTATTACTGCTATGGAGCTGTTTTGTGGTGGTATTCTAGTATGTGTTATAGCAATTTTTATTGCAAATATTACATCAATCCAATATACAGTAAGAAAAAAAGAACTGGAGCTATTGCATGCCATTGGTTACAGCCGTGGATATATAGTCATGAAGTCTTTCAAGGAAATGAGTATAGCAGCATTAATTGGATATGTTTTAGGTGTTGGTGTAGCGATATTAATAGGCTGGATAATGAACATATATATGCTCGAAGAGAATGGGACGGCTATGACACTTATACTTCCAAAGGATATAATAATGATGTTGATTATTCCACTATGCTTATCGTTGTTTAGTATGCTAGCACCAATTAGACTAACTAAATTCAAGGAGCTAGCATAAATACGGCTTAATCTAAGATTATTTATTTGAAAAGCTCAATATTATGAACTCAATTTTTTTAACCGTAATATAACAGAATATTTTTATAACTTAAAATAAGAATTTGTTAAAATAGCCCCCAACCTTTTCAATTATTGAATAGGGAGGGGACTATTTAATTAGCTCTGAAATTTATAGCCATGTAATTTATAGCTCCATAGTTCTGTATTTTAGCTCAGTATTCTGCAGCGCAGTGTGTTATATAGTATACATGCAGTATCTCTATATTTTGCAAGCATTATACTAATAGATTGTTATCCATTATACTGATAGATCGCTATCCTTTGAACTACTTGCTGCAATACTTTTCTTTGAGGTAATTCTCATGGTATAGAAGGACCTCCAAACAAATATAAGCGCTACTACAAGGAATGCTGCCCCGAAGTAAGGTGCATAATCCTGGAAGTCTTTACTTATAGCTATTTCCATAGCCAATAAGCCAAATAAAGTAGTGAACTTGATAATAGGATTAAGTGCAACGGAAGAGGTATCCTTGAAAGGATCACCAACTGTATCTCCGACAACGGTTGCATCGTGCAACTCAGTTCCCTTTTGTTTTAAGTCAACCTCAACTACCTTCTTTGCATTATCCCAGCAGCCACCGGCATTTGCCATAAATATGGCCTGATATAAACCAAATATTGCAATTGATATCAGATAAGAAATAAAGAGCGCTACGGCATTTTTGCCATTTGTAGGAGATGACAGACATGCGAATGCCAGCGCAAATGAGAATATTGCAACGAAAATATTAAACATACCCTTTTGGGCATATTGAGTACAAATCTTTACCACTTCTTTGGATTTTTCTGTTGCTGCTTTCTGGTTTGCATTTTCATCCAACTGAATATTTTGCTTGATATATTCAACTGCTCTATATGCACCAGTGGAAACAGCTTGAGTGGAAGCGCCTGTAAACCAATAAATTATTGCACCGCCACAAAGGAAGCCAAGAATGGTAAATGGGTTGAGCAGATTTAATATCTCTTCGGGTTTAACGCCAAGAACCTTTTGGATTACTAGTATAAGCGAGAAAATCATGGTAGTAGCACCTACAACAGCAGTACCAATAAGAACAGGTTTAGCTGTAGCTTTGAATGTATTTCCTGCTCCATCGTTTGCTTCTAAGTAATACTTAGCCTTCTCAAAATCAGGTTTGAAACCATAATCCTTTTCAATCTCATCACTTATTTTTGGGATTTCTTCGATAAGCGATAATTCATATATAGATTGTGCATTATCTGTAACCGGTCCATAGCTGTCAACAGCAATAGTTACTGGACCCATTCCAAGGAAGCCAAATGCAACAAGGCCAAATGCAAATATTGACTCATAGCTCATTATGTCTGATAAGCCATATTTGCTTGCAACATATGCCCCAAACATTAATGTTACAAAAACCATGCCCTTCCAAAATGCGCTAAAGTTACCTGCAACTAAACCAGAAAGTATGTTAAGCGAAGGGCCTCCTTCCTTAGATGCAGTTACTGTTTCCTTAACATGAGTAGACTTTGGACTGGTAAATATCTTTGTGAATTCTGGTATCAAAGCAGCTCCAAGGGTACCACAGCTTATTATGATAGATAACACAAGCCATAGATTCTCTGAATTATCTGCAACCGCTGTACCGGGGCCAATGAGGAAAAAGCTGATTGCGAAAGTTGCAACTATTGAGAGTACCGAAGTAATCCACACCAAGCTTGTCAATGGCTGCTCGAAGTCCAAATCTTCAACCTTACTATACTTTAAGTTTGTCAATAATTTGTTTATGTAGAATGAGGCAACAGATGTAATTATCATCATAATACGCATTGTAAATATCCAAATAAGCATATCGCTTTGCAAATTGCCCGTTACTGCCAAAGTGATAAACGTAATGAGGGCAACACCTGTAACCCCGTAAGTCTCAAAACCGTCTGCTGTTGGGCCAACACTATCTCCGGCATTGTCACCTGTACAGTCTGCAATTACACCAGGATTACGAGGGTCATCCTCTTTAATCTTGAACACTATTTTCATAAGATCTGACCCGATATCAGCTATTTTTGTAAAAATACCACCTGCGATACGAAGAGCACTGGCACCTAAGGACTCACCGATTGCAAATCCGATGAAGCTCGCACCAGCAAGGTCAGAGGGAACAAACCTTAAGATAATAAGCATCATTAATAGTTCAACACAAATCAGTATAACCCCTATACTCATTCCTGCATCAAGTGGGATAGAGAGTAGCTTAAGAGGCTTCTTTTCCAGAGAAGAAAAAGCCATTCTGCTGTTTGCTAGAGTATTCATTCTGATACCGTACCATGCAACGCAGTACGAGCCCATTATACCTATAACTGTCCATAATAGAATAAGCAGAACTCCACTTACGCCTTTATTCTGTAGGTATCCAAAGTAAAATGCAATACATGCTCCGATAAATAAAAGTAGCAATGCCAAGAATTTACCCTGCTGAACTAAATAAGTCTTGCAGGTTTCATAAATGGTATTTGCTACATCAAGCATACAGGAGTGTGCTTTAATTTTTTTTACCTTAAGGAATTGATAAAAACCGAACATCAAACCTAAAATACACACTACAATGCCAGCATACATGTAGTTATATTTTTGAGAAAGATCTGGCAGCACAGTATCTGCTTCACTTGCACATGCAAATGCAGGCATAAACATTGTCAGCATCAATCCAATAACAGTTGGTAAAGCTAACTTTTTGATGATTTTGGCTAGTATTTGATGCATTGCTTAACCCCCTTTTTAACTAAACCCATATCTTCCAAGTGACGAAATAAAATATTTTTCTTGGTGGATATTTATTTTTTATTTTTAGTTTATTTATATTCTAAAAATAATCATAATATCAGTTTACAATGAAAATATTTTTTGGTAAAATAAGGTAAATACAAAAGATAAAATAGGGGGGTATTTATGGTGCAAAAAAGTACAATCCAATTAAAGAAAGAAATCTCCGAGATGAAAAATCAATTATATTATCTTATCGAAATCAAAGAACTTTGTGATCAATCAGTAATAAAGCTCAGTCAGCAAATAGACAATATTATTATACAATATTATAAGTAATTATCTTTTATACTTCACCAAGTATGGATTTGACCTTGTCTATTGCTGATATTGCTTGATTCCTAAGTTCAATATCGGCAATTCTATCAAGGTTATTTTTTAGGTATGCTATTTTAGTTGTAGTATGCTCTACAAATTGAGAACGTTCAAGATAGTTCTTTTCGTATTTTATAATCAAAAGATTAACTACTTTTACCGAGCATTCAAAGAGCTCTAATTCAATCTTATCCTTGGTATTCATAACTCACCTCTACGATTAGCATATATATAACATTATTATTTTGGAAGCAAAATGTCAAATATTTCCTACGATATATTTAGTAAAATTTGAAATATAATAGGTTTTGCAGTACAATTTATAATTATATCCGTTAAACGATTTTATGGAGAAGTGATACTTATGCTTAATTTTTGTATTCCAGATACAGATAAGCTGATTTTGAATAATTTAAACGTAAATACCCTCAAAGCTATATTTGAAATCCATAACAATACTATTTCATTTAAGTATGCCACTGGTATTCAAAATGAAATAAATTTTAATAATTTTTCTGCTAGAATGATAGAATTCATTTCTAAGAAAAATTCATATTTTTTAACAGTTAATTGTCCCGATAGAGGTCTTGTCGGGTTTGTTAAAGGGTTGGTAGAAAATGATATTTCCTGGATAAATTCCTTAGCAATTGATGTTCCATATCAGTTAAATGGATACGGAAAAGAGACCGTTAAAATATTAGAACACTACTTAAAAACTCAGTTAAATGTTGAAAAAATTTTTCTTTCGGTTGCAAAGGAGAATACTGGCGGGATTAATTTTTGGCTTAATTGCAAATATAGTCCCTGTGATTATGATAAAAATGGTAAGTTGTTGCTAAAGAATAAGGCGGTTATTATGATGAAATCTCTATAGCAGCAGTAATGTTACGAAAATATTACTAAATAATTGCTGATTTGTTTCAAAATATTTGACAATGTGTTACAAACACTATATAATATGAAAAGATAAAGGCTGAATCCTTTTTTAAAAAGGTACGGAGGAACCAAATATTGGGGTTAATCCATTTTAATGGTAGGGCGGTCCTATTGCCCGAGCCCGACAGCTAACTTCGGAAGCGACAATATAGGAGGAATATAATGGTAAACAAGGCAACAAAGGTACTCGTGGGATGTATCTTGGCTTTTTCTCTTGTTTTGATTTATTCTTTGACCCAAGCGGCTACACAGCCTGCCCAAATCAAAGCAAACGGAGTAAACATTAGAACTAACCCAAACACAGACTCTGAAGTTGTAACTACTGTATCTGCTAAGTCTGTATCCATTGTTGACGAGGCAAATGGTTGGTATAAGGTTACATACAGCGGAAAGTCGGGTTGGGTTTTAGGAAAATTTATTACTCCAAGCAAGACAAATGGAAGTATTAACGCCAATGGAGTTAACTTCAGAGAAAGCTCAAATACAAGCTCAAAGATACTCGATTCCTTGAACAAGGGAGAGAGTGTGGTAATACTTGATACCAAGGCTGGCTTTCATAAAGTACAGGTTGGATCAAAAACCGGCTATGTTGCTATGAAGTTTGTATCAACAAAATCAACAAATAGCCAAACTCCTTCTCGTTCTGTTGAAAATGTATCTATACCATACAACGGTACTGTTGCAGAAAAGGTTATAGCATATGCAAAAGACCTGCAGGGTGTTAAGTATGTATATGGAGCAAACAGTCCAAGTAAAGGTTTTGACTGCTCAGGTTTTGTAGGTTACGTATTTAATAAGGTAGGCATTGACTTAGAAAGATCTTCAGCTGATATGGCAAGCAATGGAGTTAAAGTTTCAAAGTCAGATTTAAAACCTGGTGATGTTATTTTCTTCCATGCTAGAAGCAGTAAAGGCAGTAATGTCGATCATGTTGGCCTGTATCTTGGTGGAGATAAGTTTATTCATGCTTCCACTTCAAAGAACAAAGTCGTAATTGAAACGCTTTCTACATACAGAGGTAAGTATCTGTTTGCAAGAAGGGTTATTTAAACTTTTAAAACGCTCAATAACTTGGGCGTTTTTCTTTTCATTTATGCTGCTTAATCCGTCTAGCGTTTATTTTGGTTAAGCACTACCGATTATTATGGTTTAACCCTATTTTAGATTTCAAAACTGTCTCCATGTTTTATTTCTATTTCTATATCAAAATCAACTTCTAAAGATTATGCTCATTGCTTATTTCTATATCTAAATCAATATCAACTTCTAAAGATGATGCTCATTGCTTATTTCTATATCTGAATCAGTATCAACTTCTAAAGATGATGTACCTTCCTTATTTCTATACATTTAAATCTATTTTTAACAACATAATTTTATTTGAGAGGATCTGATATTTTGCCCATTAAGAGACCTCTGTGTTATTTTTGTATTTGTCTTTGCTGCGGAATAATGCTGAGACAGCTGTTTTCAGTGTTTGTTTGCTATTGCATCATTATTTTGCTTTTTATTATGTCGCTCATTATTATTTATAAGATGCGAAAATGGCTATCGTTTATAGTGCCATGTCTTTTATTTTTATTAATAGGGGTAGTTCTGTTTCATGTGACGGAAGGTAAGTACTCTCACACATTTAAACAATATTATTCGAAGGAAGTAGTAGTAGATGGGTACATTTGTAGTGAAATTGAAATTAAAGACGATAGGTTACAATTTGTTTTGCAGTCAAGCAAAATAAAGGATGCCTCAAGTAAAATAAATAATGCTTCAAATAAAACAAATAATGCTTCAGGTAGAATAAACAATACTTCAAGCGAAGTAAGCGATGGTTCAAACATAATAAATAGTGCTAATGAAGTAAAAGGGAAGGTATTAATCAGCATTAAAAAAGCAGACAAGAAGCAGTATAGCTACGGGAATAAACTTAGAATAAATGGATATTTGCAGCTGCCAAGGCCAATGAGCAACCCAGGCGGGTTTGATTACCAAAGATACCTGCGTTCTTTGGGTATTACAGCAATTATTTATGTTGATGAAAGTAAAGTAACACATTTATTAGGGCAGGAGGGCTGGTTGATCAAAGATATTGGGATTTCTGTCAAGAATACCTTGGTGGATATAACAAACAAGTGTCTGGATAAAAATCAGGCCGGCTTACTAAGTGGAATGCTCATAGGCTTTAAGGATGGACTGGATGACAATGCATATAATGCCTTCAGCACAGCGGGTCTTACCCACATAATGGTTGCCTCGGGTATGAATGTAGCTTTTATAATTATCCCTTTATTGTATTTATTTAAAAGCTTGAGGCTACCACATAAAATGTCCTTGATTCTAATTATAGCAGTACTGATATTCTTTGTTTTTACAGCGGGCTTTTCTGCGTCAGTGGTTCGAGCTGTTATTATGGGTATTATTATTCTCATTAGCAAAATGATATACCGCGATAGTGATGTTTTTACAAGCCTTGCAGCTTCGGCCATAATTCTTCTGATTATTAATCCTTACTACTTGAACGATGTAGGTTTCCAGCTGTCCTTTGGTTCTACCCTGTCCATAGTATTGTTTTATAAAAAAATCAAGCAAAAGCTTAGCTTCAAGCATTGTCCTGAAATTGTATCTGATACACTTGCAGCAACTATTTCTGCTCAATTAGGTGTTGTGCCGATTACACTTTACTATTTTAATAATTTTTCGACTGTTGCAGTGATATCAAATCTGCTAGTAGTACCAATTGTACAGTTTATAACAATAATAGGCTTTATCATGGTATTTGCAGCATTAATAAACATTGATTTAGCAATTATGATTGGATACATAAATAACTCGCTATTATCATTTATTTTGTATATAGTAGAAAGATCTGCTAATATTCCGTATGCTTCAATAAAGATACCTACGCCAACTATTTTATTAATAGTAATCTATTATTTAGCAATTATATATTTGTTTTACGCTGATTTCCTTCGAAATGTGCAAAAAAAGTGTTATTCAGGAGTTCTATGTGTGCTTATACTTATATTCATGATACAAGTATTTACTCCAAAGCCTATGGAAATAACATTTGTAGATGTCGGGCAGGGGGATTCCACCTTTATTAAAACTGCAAAAAATGTTAATGTTTTAATAGACGGTGGTCCGCAAAAAGCTGGAGAAAATTCATTGGTTCCATTTTTGTTGGATAAAGGAGTCTTTAGCTTAGATTATGTAGTTGCATCGCATGGACATGATGATCATACGTATGGGTTGCTTGATGTGCTTGAAGCCTTTAGTATAGGTGCGGTGATTGTACCTGATACTTCGGATGAAGGGCTGGAAAAATTATTAGCCATGTGTACAAAAAAATCTATTAGGGTTGTAAAATTAAAAGCAAATGATAAAATTAACCTTGATGCAAATACTTGTTTGGAAGTATTGAGCCCTAAAAAATATGAGGGGCAAGCAATAGAGGATTTAAATAATACATCGCTGGTAATAAAGCTGGTATACGGAGATTTCAGTGCATTATTTACTGGGGATAGCGGAGTTGAGGTTGAGCAGGAGCTGATACGGAATAAGGATTTAAACTGTGATGTTCTAAAGGTTGCTCATCACGGCTCTCCGACATCCTCAAGTGATGAATTTGTAAAGGCCGTCTCTCCTATGTTTTCTATCATTTGTGTTGGACCAAATAAATTTGGACACCCGTCACAGTATGTAGTAGATAGACTTGCCAACAATGGTGCAACTATAATGAGGACGGATTTGGACGGTGCTATAGTAATAAAAAGTAATGGAAAGAGTTTTAATATTAACGGAACCATTATAAGGGATAAATAGGGAAGTTTATTAATTTTTATTTTATAAAAGACTATAGCGCTGTATGATTAAATAAATAATAGACCGAAATGAGGATGGGCTATGAGCATGGATATACTGAAAAAAGAGTTAAAGGAAAATAACATACGCAATGTTTATCTGTTTTATGGTCCAGAAGAATACTTAAAAAAGTACTATATCGATACAATTACTCAGCAGTTATTGTCAGCTGACGATATGGAGCTCAACTACACTTGTACTGATGGTAAGACGGAGGCTGATAGTGTTATTCAAAGTTGTGAAACCTTACCTGTTTTCTGCGAAAAAAAGGTAATTATAGTTAAAAATTCGGGTTTTTTCAAATCAGAGGGGAAGGGCGCAAAAGGCAAGCTTGAAGAATATCTTACAAGTATACCGGAATATACATGTTTGATTTTTGTAGAGAATGAGGTGGATAAAAGGCTTAAGCTAGTAAACTCAATAAAAAAAAGTGGCATGGTGGTGGAATTTGCATATCAGAAGCCTGCTGACTTGGTCAAATGGGTTATAAAGGTGGTTAAAAGTCACAAAAAGGACATAGAGCCATTAGCAGCTTCATATATAGTAGAAAACAGCGAATACAGTATGACTGAGCTATTAAATGAGATAAACAAGCTGATTGTGTTTGCGGTAGATAAGAAGGATATATCACTAGATGATGCAATGAGTGTATGTACAAAATCTATTAAAAGCCGTATTTTTGATTTGACTGATGCAGTTTCAGAAGGTAACATAAATAAGGCTATGAATCTATTAAATGACATGGCAGCAGTACGTGAGCCTATGCAAAAGGTTTTATATATGGTTATACGCCAGATTAGACAGATATACAGGGTTAAGGCTTTAAAGAAGCAGGGAATTCCCGATAGCCTTATCGCGAAACAACTTGGCTTAACGCCATTTATTGCAAATAAAATATTGAGTACAAGTAGAAATCTTGATTTTGACGTAGTTGAAAATGCAATGCAATATGCGCTTGATTTGGATGAGTCAATTAAATCAGGAAAGATGGATGACAGAATAGCGGTTGAACTATTGATAGTTTCAATGGGAAGAAACGGTTAAGGGGATTATGTAACAACTTAAATGCATTAGAGGGGTGGAAATGGGTTTGACGAAATGGATTTTAAAGAATCCTAAGGTTGATTATGAAAACATGTCAAGAACGTTAGGGGTAAGTGAGCTTATCTGCAGAGTTCTTGTAAATAGGAAAATATATGAACAGATAGATGCAATGGCTTTTATAAGCCCTGAGCTTAATATGCTTTATAACCCTAGACTTATGAAGGATTTGGGTAAAGCCGCAGACATTATAAAGGATAAGATAACTTCAGGCAAGAAAATACGCATTGTTGGGGATTATGACGTTGATGGTGTCATCAGCACGTATATACTGATGGAAGCTCTAACTCACTGCGGAGCCGTTGTTGATTACGATATTCCGCATCGTGTACATGATGGATATGGCATTAATGTTTCAATAGTTGAAAAAGCATATAAAGATGGAATTGATACTATCATCACTTGTGACAATGGTATAGCAGCAATAGACCAGATTAAACATGCAAAACAGCTTGGAATGACGGTAATTGTTACCGACCATCATGAAGTGCCTTTTGTTGTGTGTGAGGATGGCAGCAGGTGTCATGTAATACCCGATGCAGATGCTGTTGTAGACTGCAAGCAAACCGATTGCAATTATCCATTCAAGTTATTGTGCGGAGCAGCAGTGGCATTTAAGCTTGTACAAGCGCTTTTTGAAGAGTTTCAAATAAGTAAGGATATAGAAGAACGGTTATACGAAATGGTGGCAATCGCTACTGTATGTGATGTGGTAGACCTTGTATCGGAAAATAGAATTTTTGTAAAAAAGGGGCTTAAGACTTTAAGTAATACCAAAAATCCCGGTCTATTGGCACTTCTTATGGAGACCGGAATACACGACAAGGAGTTATCAGTATACCATCTTGGCTTTATTATCGGTCCTTGCATTAATGCTTCAGGTAGGCTCGAATGTGCTCGCAAAGGACTTGAAATGCTTTTATGCAAGAATATTGACGAAGCAATACCCCTTGCAAGAGAATTGGCTCAATTAAATGCAGAAAGAAAAAGTATGACACAAGAGGGTATAGAGGAAGTTTGTGCGGCAATTGAGAGCTCAGATATAAAAAACGACAAGGTCTTTATAGTCTATAATAATAATATTCATGAAAGTATTGCAGGTATAATTGCGGGTAAAATACGTGAAAGATATAATGTACCAACTTTAGTGCTTACTGACAGCGAGAATGGTGTAAAGGGTTCGGGGCGTTCAATAGAAGAATATAATATGTTTGAGGAACTTTTAGCGTGTAGAGACCTTCTGGACAAGTTCGGAGGGCACCCTATGGCCGCAGGACTCAGTCTTCCTTATGAGAATATAGAATTATTGAGAAGGGCGATGAATGAAAATACTACCCTTACAGAGGATGATTTGGTACCAAAGCTTTATATTGATGCACAGGTACCAATAGAAACTATTAGCCTTTCGATGGCACAAGAGATATCTATTTTGGAGCCATATGGAAAAGGAAATTCAAAGCCTGTTTTTGCAGACAAGAATGTGGCTGTTACAAGAGCTACCGTTATTGGAGCCAATAAAAACGTTCTCAAGCTAAAATTATCCAAAAAGACGGGAAAAAGCATAGACGCAATATATTTTGGTAATATTGAAGACTTCGACAACTATATTGCTACTAAATTTGGAGAAAATGAAAAGAATCTGATGTATGAGGGCAAGATTAATAATGTAGTACTGGATTTAGCTTTTAATATTGACATAAATCAGTATAATAATATGAAAAGTGTGCAACTGGTACTGCAAAACTTTAGATAGAAAGCTTTCATGTTTACTTGTATATGTTGAAATTTTGCTATATAATAAATCCATTATAAATACAAATGTATATTCCGAAAGAGAGTGTATTTTATGGAGCTAAAAGAGAAACTTAGACACGTAATGGATTTTCCAAAGGAAGGAATTGACTTTATTGATATAAC